>JBKCUM010000164.1:0-6552 GCA_046318395.1 Rubrivivax sp. | reverse complement strand
CCACCTAAGCGTTTGCCAAAACACGCTAACGCATCACGTCCCGCGCCGCCTATCGGTTTGGCGTCCACAAACAAAAACGCCCCGATGGTTCAGGGCGTTTTGCTGACGGTGGCCGTTGCAGCCGTTTTGACACGGACTGTGGCGGGCGGCTTTTCAGGGCGGGTGGCGTGGAGGCGTCAGGCCAACAGGCTGCCGGAACGGGCGCCACGGTCGTTGCCGCCGTGCGCGCCGTACACGTTGCCGCCCATGCCGGGCAGCAGCACGTCGATGGCGCGGTCCAGCGCGGCGGTGGCGCGGGCCAGGGCTTCGCGCTGCGCGGCCACCTGGCCGCCGGCCACCGCCAGGCGGTGGCGCAGCACCGGCGGCACACCACCTTGGCGCGCAGCCCGGCTGAAGTGTTGGATGGCGTCGGCCAGGGCCGCGTGCAAGGCCGCGGCTTCGGATTCGATGGCGTTGGCGTCGTTGGCCAACAAGGCGTTGCCCAAACCGCCCAGGCGCGTTTCCACGGCGACCAGCGGGGCCTCCAGCTCGGCGGCTTGCTGCAAGGCGGTCATTTCTGCGGGGGTGTACAGCATGGCCACGCTCCCGAGCACGTCAGCGCGAGGCCTTGCCCAGCAGTTCTTGCGCGTTGGCGATCAGCTTGTCGGCGATGGCTTCGGCGTTCACCTCGAACTTGCCGTCGCGGATGGCCTGGGCGATGCGTTCGACCTTTTCGGTGTCGAACGTGCCGTCGGCCGCACCCGGCTGCATCAGGGCGGCGGAGGACAGCTCCACTTTGGCGCTGGCCTCGGCATTGCCTGCACCGCCGGTTTTGGTGGCGGTGGTTTTGCGGTCACCGGCCACCGGCGCCGGGGACGGCTTGGACTCGAGAGGACCGATCTTCATGTTGGACTCCAGGAGAGGACGGCCGGCTGGAGGCCGACTCCTTTGACATGATGGCTGTATCGGAAGCGCTGGGGCCGAACTTTAGGCCCAGCGGCGACATTTTCGCTTGTACCCCGCAAACAAGGGGGTTGGGCGCGGGTGGCGGCCTTCACAGGCGCATCTCCAGCCGGCGTTCACTTTGCGGCAAACCCTGCACGACCTGGCCGTTGTCCAGCTTCACGCGGGCCACCTGGCCCTCGAAGCCGTCTACCAAGGCCACGCCTTCGCGCTGCACGTGGAAACCAGGACCCACGGCCGTCACACGCACGGTGTCGCCGCTGGCAAACCACTGGCGCGCGCGCAAGTCGCCCGGGCGCAGCGCCTGGCCGGCGGCCAGCGGGCGCAACAAGGGGCGGCCCCACAGGCTATCGGCCAGGGCCACCGGCACTGAAGGGTGGGCGGCCCAGTCGATCCAATCCACCGCCAGGTGTGTGCTTTCCAGCACAGTGCCCACGGGCAGCGCCGTGGCCGCCACGGGGGCGGGGGCAAAGACCTTCACCTGCGCGGGCAGGCTGATCGACCACGCGCGGCCGCCGGCCGGGGCCGTGCTGGCCAACTGCAGGCACCGCAGGCCCAGGCGCGTGGCGCCCCAGGGCCGGTTGCCCGCGGGCACAAAGGCCTGCACCTGGGCGCAGGGCGCCAGTTTCAGCCGTGCATCGGGCATGCCGGGCAGCACGACCACACGGGCTTGGGCCGGCCAGCCGGCCTTCTGCGCCTGCTGCTGGGCGGCTTGGGCCAGCAGTTGTTGGCCTTGTTGGATGGCTTCGGCCAGCGTGGCGGCGCCGGCGGCGGGGGCCTCGGTCAGGCGCGCGGCGGCGCCGTCGGCCAGGGCCGGGGCCGCGGCGCTGGGGCCCAGCCCCACGAACCAGCCGGCCAGGGCCAGGGCCCAGCCAGCGGTCCAGCGGGTGCCCCACCCTGCGCTGAACCGCAGCGCCGTGCGGCCGCACAGCACCCGCCACACCAGCCAGGGCCAGGCGGTGGGGGTGGGCTGAAGGGGGCGCAGGCGCGCAGCAGTGTTCACGCTGGCCAATGTAGGCGCCGGGGTGGTGCCGAGGGGGCGCGAATAGCGCGCCTTTCCAGGCCCTGTTCCGGCTGAAGTTTGGTGGGCACCTGCCCAGAATGCCCAACAGGCCTGCCATGGGCACCGGCCCCGTGCACCGAGGAACCTCCGCCATGCTCAACCGCTTGACCAACACGCTGAACTTCCAGGGCGAAGCGCTGTTGCTGCGCTCCGAGCGCCAGCGGCTGATCGCCAGCAACATCGCCAACGCCGACACGCCCGGTTACACGGCACGCGACTTCAACTTCGCGCAGGCCCTGCGCCAGGCCACCGGCACCTACGGCGCGGTGTCGGGCGCGCCCACGGGCGGTGTGGCCGGTCGAGCCGCCGGTGCGCGTGCCGGCAGCGGCGCCGGTGAACTGGGTTCGCCGGTGGCCGGCGACCTGCTGGCCGACGCCTTCGGCCGCGCCCGCCTGGGCCCCGAATTGAACTACGCGCGCCCGGCCCAAACCAACCTGGACGACAACAGCGTGGACCTGGACCGCGAGCGCGCCGCGCATGTGGACAACACGCTGAAGTACGAGGCCGCGCTGCGCTTCATCAACGGCACGGTGCGGACCATCGGTGATGCGATGAAGTCGCACAACCAAGGTTGATGCCTTGAGCAGGGGTTGAACCATGAGCATGTTCCGCATCTTCGACGTCAGCGGCAGCGCCGCCAGCGCGCAAAGCCAACGCTTGAACGTGGTGGGCTCCAACCTGGCCAACGCCGACACCGTGGCCGGCCCCGATGGCCAGGCCTACAAGGCCCGCCAGGTGGTGTTCCAGACCGTGTTGCTGGGCACCAGCATCGACGGCACCCCAGGCCCCAACAGCGCGGGCGTGCAGGTGTCGGCCATCCAGGAAGACCAGACACCGGGCCGCCGCGTGCTGGACCCCAAACACCCCAAGGCCGACGCCGAGGGCTACGTGACCTACAGCAACGTCAGCGCCGTGGACGAGATGGTCAACATGATCTCGGCCTCGCGTTCGTACCAGAACAACATCGAAGTGATGAACACTGCCCGCACCCTGCTGCAGAAAACGCTGCAGATGGGCCAGGGCTGATGGCCTGCGCCACCGTCCGCCACCACCCCTTGAACTGAAAGGCCTGCGCCATGGTCACCACCGTCACCGCCAACAACGCCAGCGCCGACATCTACACAGCGCTGAACGGCAAGTCCACCAGCACCAGCACCACCAGCAGCGACGGCGCCGACCGGTTCCTGAAGCTGTTGGTCACGCAGATGCAGAACCAGGACCCGCTGAACCCCATGGACAACGCCGAGGTGACCAGCCAGATGGCGCAGATCAGCACGGTCAACGGCATCGAGAAGCTGAACACCACCGTCGGCACGCTGAACACCCAGTTCGTGCAGATGCAGACGCTGCAAGGCGCGGCCCTGGTGGGCAGCGAAGTCACGGTGAAGGGCAACAGCCTGTATGTGCAAGACGGCGTGGGCGTGGGGGCGTTCGAGCTCGCGGGCACGGCCAGCACTGTGAAGCTGGAGATCCTGGACGCCAGCGGCCGCGTGGCCGGCACCGAACAACTGGGCGCCGCCGAGGCCGGCCGCCACAGCTTCGTGTGGGACGCCAGCAAGGTGGCCGACACCACGGGCTACACCTTCCGCATCACCGCCAACGCCGGGGCCAGCACCGTCAGCAACACCGCGCTGATGCTGGACCGGGTGACGTCGGTGGGCCTGCAAGGCGGCGCGCTGACGCTGGACCTGCTGCGCAGCGGCGAGAAGTCCTACGCCGACATCGTGGCTTTCAACTGAAGCCCCACACCCCGCTGAGTTACTGAACCCGGGCCGCGGCCGCCGAACCGCAGCCCTGGCGGCTGAACCGCCACCTTCCCGCACCGCATGCACCGCAAGGACACACCATGAGCTTCCAGCAAGGCCTGTCGGGCCTGAACGCCACCAGCAAGAACCTGGACATCATTGGCAACAACATCGCCAACGCCAACACCTACGGCGCCAAGTTCGCGCGGGCCGAGTTCTCCGACATGTACGCCGCGGCCCTGAACGGCGTGGGCAGCAACAGCATCGGCATCGGCGTGAACGTGGCCTCGGTGTCGCAACAGTTCACGCAGGGCAACATCACCACGACCGGCAACGCCATGGACCTGTCCATCAACGGCGCCGGCTTCTTCCAGGTGACCGACGGGGTGAGCCCCACGCAGTACACCCGCAACGGCCAGTTCAAGGTGAACCGCGAAGGCTTCATCACCAACGCCCAGGGCCTGCAGCTGATGGGCTACCCGGCCGACGGCACCGGCGTCATCCAGCCGGGCTTGGCCACACCCTTGCAGCTGCCCACGGCCGGCATCGCGCCCAGCCCCACCACCGAGATCGAGATCGAGCTGAACCTGGACTCGCGGGCCAGCGTCACCAACCCCGGGGCCGGCGTGGTGCCGCAGATCGACTTCACCGACCCCGACACCTACAACAGCGCCACCTCGGTGACGGTGTTCGACGCCAAGGGCCAGGACATCGCGCTGACCTACTACTTCCAGAAGACGGCCACCGACCAGTGGAACATCTACGCCACGGCCAACGGCCAGCCGGTGAACGGCGTGGCCGGTGCGCCCGACCCCATCACCACCGCGCCCATCGACTTCCTGGCCGATGGCAGCGGGCCGGTGAACTCGCTGAGCAACCTGCCCATCAGCCTGACCGGCACCCTGGTGAACAACAACGGCGCCACCATCGTCACGCCGCTGAGTTTCAACCTCTCGCTGGACGGTGCCACGCAGTACGGTTCGGGCTTTGCCGTCACCAGCCTGGCGCAAGACGGTTACGCCCCGGGCCAGCTGAGCTCCATCGCCATTGAAAGCGATGGCATCGTGATGGCGCGCTACAGCAACGGCCAGAGCAAACCCGCCGGCCAGGTGGAGCTGGCCACCTTCCGCAACCCGCAGGGCCTGCAGGCGCTGGGGGGCAACGTCTGGGCCAACACCTTTGCCTCGGGCGACCCCGTGGTGGGTGTGCCCGGTGAAGGCAACATGGGCGTGCTGCAGGCCGGTGCGCTGGAAGAAAGCAACATCGACCTGACGGGCGAGCTGGTGAACATGATCACCGCCCAGCGCATCTACCAGGCCAACGCGCAGACCATCAAGACGCAGGACCAGGTGATGCAGACCCTGGTGAACCTGCGCTGATGCCGCACCGCAGCGCCCCCAAGGAGGCTGAAGCATGGACCGCTTGATTTACCTGGCCATGGGTGGCGCCAAGGCCGCCATGCAGCGCCAGGACGTGCTGGCCAACAACCTGGCCAACGCCTCGACCACCGGCTTCCGCGCCGAGCTGCAGGCCTTCCGTGCTGTGCCCGTGCGCGGCGACGGCGCCAGCACCCGCGTGTACGCCCTGGAAACCACCACCGGCTACGACGCGCAGTCCGGCCCCTTGCAAACCACCGGCCGCGCGCTGGACGTGGCCGCCCGCGGCAACGCCTGGTTCGCCGTGCAGGCGCTGGACGGCACCGAGGCCTACACGCGTGCTGGCGCTTTTGAGCAGAACGCCGAAGGCCAGCTGGTCACGCCCGGCGGCCTGCCGGTGTTGGGCGATGGCGGCCCCATCACGGTGCCGGCCAACGCCACGGTGGAGGTGTCGCCCGACGGCACCATCACCGCCACGGTGGGCAACGGCCGCCCGCAGGCCGTAGGCCGCCTGAAGATGGTGACGCCCGAGGCACCGATGCAGCGTGGCACGGATGGCCTGTTCCGCGCCGCCGACGGTGCCGAGTTGCCGGCCGACGCCAACGCGCGCCTGCAAAGTGGCGCGCTGGAAGGCAGCAACGTCAGCGCTGTGGAAACCATGGTGGCCATGATCAGTGCCGCCCGGTTGTTCGAGCAGCAGATGAAGATGCTGCAAAGCGCCGAGCAGAAAGAACAAGGCGCCACCAAGTTGTTGGCGCCGCAGTGACGGGTGGGTGGCCGCGCCTCGCAGGCGACGGCCTCACCCTGAAAAAGGTTCAACGCAGAAAGCTGTCGTAGGCCGTCTTCAGGATCAGCGCGCCCACCACGGCGATGAACACGTGGCGCACAAAACCCGCGCCCAGGCGCAGCGCCAGCGCCGTGCCCACCAGGCTGCCCGCCACGTTGGCCACCGCCATCACCAGGGCCAGGTGCCACCACACGTGGCCTTTCAGCGTGAACAGCAGCAGCGCCGCGGCGTTGGTGGCCACGTTCAGCAGCTTGGCCGAGGCCGAGGCGTTCAGGAAGTCGTAGCCCAGCAGGCGCACCAGCAGGAAGATGAAAAAGCTGCCGGTGCCGGGGCCGAAGAAGCCGTCGTACCAGCCGATCACCAGGCCCACACCGCAGGCCAGCGCACGTTCACGGGCCAGCGCGTGGCGCGGGGCGTGCTCCTGACCCAGCTGTTTGTTGGCCAGGGTGTAGACCAGCACGGCGGTCAGCACAAAGGGCAGGGCCTTGCGCAGCAGGCTGGGGTCCACCAGCGTCACGGTCCAGGCGCCGGTGAAGCCGCCCAGCAGCGCGGCCACGGCCGCCGGCAGCAGCACAGCCCAGCGCAGTTGCACACGCCGGGCGTAACGCGCCGTGGCGAAAGCCGTGCCCCACACCGAGG
>JBKCUM010000163.1:0-7222 GCA_046318395.1 Rubrivivax sp. | reverse complement strand
TTGCCGGCGTCCATGAAGATGACGCGGTGGCTGACCTTCTTGGCGAAGCCCATCTCGTGCGTCACGCACATCATGGTCATGCCCTCGTTGGCCAGCTGCACCATCACGTCCAACACCTCGCCCACCATCTCGGGGTCGAGTGCGCTGGTGGGTTCGTCGAACAGCATCACGATGGGGTCCATGCTCAGCGCGCGGGCGATGGCCACACGCTGCTGCTGGCCGCCGGACAACTGGCCGGGGAACTTGTCCTTGTGGGCCATCAGGCCCACACGGTCCAGCATCTTCAGGCCACGGGCCTTGGCGTCGTCGACGCTGCGGCCCAGCACCTTGATCTGCGCCAGCGTCAGGTTCTCGGTGACGCTGAGGTGGGGGAACAGTTCAAAGTGCTGGAACACCATGCCCACGCGGCTGCGCAGCTTGGGCAGGTTGGTCTTGGGGTCGCTGATGCTGATGCCGTCGACCACGATGTCGCCCTTCTGGAAAGGCTCCAAGGCGTTGACGGTCTTGATCAGCGTGCTCTTGCCGCTGCCCGAAGGGCCGCAGACCACGACGACCTCGCCCTTCTGGATGCTGGTGCTGCAATCGGTCAGCACCTGGAAGCTGCCGTACCACTTGCTGACGTTCTTGATGTCGATCATGGCGATTCTCGAAAGATCTGGAGGGGCGCAGAAAACGTTGGCGCGCGGGGTTCGCGCTTCAGCGGATGATGGCGATGCGGGCCTGCAGGCGACGCACCAACATGCTCAGCGAGAAGCAGATGGCGAAATACACCACCGCGGCCACGAGGTAGGTTTCCACCGGCCGGTTGAAGTTCTTGCCGGCGATCTCAAAACCCTTGAGCAGGTCGTAGGCGCCGATGGCGTAGACCAGCGAGGTGTCCTGGAACAGGATGATGGTCTGCGTCAGCAGCACCGGCAGCATGTTGCGGAAAGCCTGCGGCAGCACGATGAGCTGCATGGTCTGGCCATAGGTCATGCCCACGGCGTAACCGGCGTGCACCTGGCCCTTGGGCACGCTTTGGATGCCCGCGCGCATGATCTCGCTGAAGTACGCCGCTTCGAACAGCGTGAACGTGACCATGGCCGACCACTCGGCACCCAGCGGTTTGCCCAGCAGCAGCGGAATCAGCAGGAAGAACCACAGGATCACCATCACCAGCGGGATGCTGCGCATGGTGTTCACATAGGCGGCGGCGGGCATGGCCAGCCAAGGCTTGCCGGACAGGCGCATCAGCGCCAGCACCGTGCCGAGCACGATGCCGCCCACCATGGCCACCAGGGTGAGTTCCAGCGAGAACAACAGGCCCTTGGCGACGAAGTTGCTGACGACGTCCCAGGACAGGAAACTGAAATCGAGGTTCATGTCGGCACCTTCACTTCGCGCCGATCATGCCGGGCACGCGCACGCGGTTCTCGATGAGCAGCGCGAACCGGTTGATGGCAAAGGCCGACACGAAATACAAGCCGGTGACGGCCAGGTACATCTCGACGTTGCGCGAGGTCTCTTCGCCGGCCTGCATGGCGAACATGGTCAGTTCGGTGATGCTCACGGCGAAGGCCACCGACGAGTTCTTGACGATGTTCATGCTCTCGCTGGTCAGCGGCGGAATGACGATGCGGAAAGCCATGGGCAACAGCACATAACGGTAGGTCTGCGGCAGCGTCAGCCCCATGGCCAGGCCGGCGTAACGCTGGCCCTTGGGCAAGGTCTGGATGCCGGCTTTCACCTGTTCGGCGATGCGGGCACTGGTGAAGAAGCCCAGGGCGAAAACCACCAGCACGAAGCTGGGCACCCCCTGGAGCGGCTTGAACAGGCTGGGCAGCACGTGGTACCAGAGGAAGATCTGCACCAGCAGCGGGATGTTGCGGAACAGTTCGGTCCAGGCATTGCCCAGCGCCACCAGGCCCTTGTGCGGCACGGTGCGAAAAATGCCCATCAGGGAACCCACCAGCAACGCCACCAGCAACGCCAAGAGGGCTACTGAAAGCGTCCAGCTCCAAGCTGACCAAAGCCAATCAAGGTACGTGATGTTGCCACCACGGCCGAAGCAGCTGGCGATCACGTCGCCGCTGGTGGTCTCTTTACAGAAGACCTGCCAATCCCAAGCCAAGGGTGTTCTCCTCAGAGCCTGTACCTGCGCCGGGTAGCTCATCCGGTCGGTTCAAGGCGTCGCAGTCCAAAAAAAGACCGGGTGGCCAGGGCCACCCGGTGTTGGGGCGGGTTTGTTCAGCCGCCCCGTGTGGCATCACTTCTTGGCGTACTCTTCGACAGGCTTGTCGTTGGGGTTGGCCCAAGCGGCCTTGGTGGCCTCGCTGGCGGGCAGGCCCACCTTGGTGTTGGCCGGGGCGATGGGCTGCATGAACCACTTGTCGTAGAGCTTGGCGATCTCGCCGCTCTTCATCATGGCCTTGATGCTGTCGTCCACGGCGCTCTTGAAGGCCGGGTCGTCCTTGCGCAGCATGATGGCGATGGGCTCGACGGCCAGCACTTCACCGACGATCCTGAAATCGGCTGGGTTCTTGGCCTTGGCGATGTTGCCGGCCAAGATCTGACCGTCCATCACGAAGGCGTCGGCACGGCCGCTTTCCAGCAGCAGGAAGCTGTCGGCGTGGTCCTTGCCGAAGACTTCCTTGAAGTCGACGCCGGCACCGCGCTCGTGCTTGCGCAGCAGTTGCACCGAAGTGGTGCCCGTGGTGGTGGCCACGTTCTTGCCGTTCAGCTGGGCGATGCTGGTGATGCCGCTGTTGGCCTTCACGGCGATGCGCACTTCTTCGACGTAGGTGGTGACGGCGAAGGCCACGTCCTTCTGGCGCGTGGCGTTGTTGGTGGTGCTGCCGCACTCGATGTCGACGGTGCCGTTCTGCACCAGCGGGATGCGGTTCTGCGAGGTGACCGGCTGGTACTTGATGTCCAGCTTGGCCATGCCCAGCTTCTTTTGGATGTCGGCCAGCACGCGCTGGCAGATTTCGGTGTGGTAGCCGGCGTACTTGCCGTCACCCAGGGTGTAGGACAGCGCGCCCGACGATTCCCGAACGCCGACGGACACCGCACCGGTTTCCTTGATCTTCGAGAGGGTGTTGGCCTGGGCGGCACCGGCGGCGACCAACACGGCCAGGGCGAGCAGGGACTTCTTCATGGAAACTCCTTCAAGGGGATAAACGGAACGTGCAACTCGAATTCTAGAGAGGCAATTCAGCTGGGGCACCGCGGACAAGCCCGCGCGTTTTGGGGCGATGCAGGAATCGCGCCATGCAAGTTGTGCATGGGGCTTGTGCAGGGCGCGCCATCACCGCTGCTGCAGAAAGGTCCACAGCGCCTGCACCGCCGGCTTGGGCAGGCGGGCCTGTTCGGGCCGTTCCCGGTAGATGCGCACCTCCATGGTCAGCTCGAAGCTGCCCGACGGTGCGGCCGGCACCAGGCGGCGTGCTTTCAGTTCTTTGCGCACGCTGCTCACCGGCAGAAAGGCCAGGCCGTGGCCTTCCAGCGCCATGGCCTTCAGGCCTTCGGCCATGTCGGTTTCATAGATGGGGTCCAGGCCCGTGGGCCGCGTGCTTTGTTTGAGGATGACGTCCACCAACCGCGCCAGGTAGGCGCCCGGCGCGTAGCTGAGGAAGGGCACCTTCTCGCCCAGGCGGCCGGGCAGGCGGAACAGCGGCTGTCCGTCGGCGTCGGCCTTGGCGTAGGGGGCCAGGGTCTCATGGCCCAGGCTCAGCATCTCGTAGCGCTCAGGCGCCAGCTGCAGGGGCTGGCTGGGGTGGTGGTAGGCGATCAGCAGGTCGCAGCCGCCTTCGGTCAGTCGCATCACGGCGTCGTGCACGTTCAGCGCGGTGAGCCGGCTCTTCAGGCCGCCGAAGCGCGCGCGCAGGTCGGTCAGCCACTGCGGAAAAAACGTGAAGGCCAGGGTGTGCGGCACAGCGAACTCGATCATGTCCTGCCCGCCGGCCTGGTGGCTGCGCATCATGTTGCGCGTGGCCTGCAGCGCGCCCAGGATCTCCAGCGCCTGGGCGTGGAAGGTTTCGCCGGCCGGTGTCAGCCGTGTGGGGTAGCTCGAGCGGTCGACGAGGTCGATGCCGGTCCAGGCCTCCAACGCCTGGATGCGGCGCGAAAACGCCGGCTGTGTGACATGGCGCAGCTGGGCCGAACGCGAGAAGCTGCGCGTTTCGGCCAAGCTCACAAAGTCTTCCAACCACTTGGTGTCCACGGAATTCAGTGTATCGGGCGGCGCACACCACCCCCGTACGTGTTGGCCGCAACCCCAGGATTGCGCGCTAGCATGCAAGCCGAAGCGAAGTGTTTTCGCCCCCACCAGGAGTTCTGCCCATGAAAGCCCTGTCCCACGCCCTGATCGCCGCCGTGGCCGCCACCGCCTTGTTGTCCTCTGGCGACACGCTGGCCGCGTCGTCGGCTTCGTCGGCCTCGTCGGAAGGTTCTTCGGCCTCGGTGGGCAGCGTGTCCACGTCGTTCGAAAAGAGCAGCGACAGTTCTTCTGGCGGCGACAAGGTCGCGGCCGGCGACTACAAGGTCATCCAGATGGCCGACGCCGCCGACCGCCCCGGCGTGCTGCGCGTGACGCTGCAGGCCACGGCCGACGCCGCCCGCACCTTCGTGCTGCTGTTGCCACAGGCCGCCGCTGCACAAGGCCAGGTGGCCCTGGGTGCGGTGATCCGGGCGCAGCCGCGCGAGTTCGGCCTTGAATTTGCCGCCGGCGCGCCGCGCCAGCCCTTCTACCTGGTGCTGCACGACGCCGCCTACCGCGAGCTGCGCACCCAGGTCGTCACGCTCTGAGCACCGTGGCCATGTGGACGAAGGCGGCTGCGGCCGCCTTTTTTGCGTGCCGGCCCCGGCGGTCGGCCGCCGTCGCAGCGCTGGCCACCGGCCTGGCCCTGGCGGCCGCGCCGGCCCAGGCCGACGTGCTGCGCGCCTGCGACGCCGGCCGGCCCGCCACACTGGCCCAACAAAGCAAGCTGCTGCGCCTGGCCGACCACGTGCGCCGGGCGCTGAACGCGCATGGCACGGGCGTGGCCCTGGTGGCCCGTTCTGGCACCAACCTGTCTTATGTGGGGCTGCGCTACAGCCATGCCGGCTTCGCGCTGCGCGACAGCCCGGCCGCGCCCTGGGCCGTGCGCCAGCTGTACTTCGCCTGCGAAGAAGGCGTGCCACGCCTGTTCGACCAAGGCCTGTCGGCCTTTCTGCTGGGTGCCGACGACGCCGACCTGGGCTACCTGTCGGTGCTGCTGCTGCCCCCCGAGGCTGCGCGGGTGGTGGAAGCCGCGGCGCTGGACCGCGCCCGCGCGCTGCACCTGCTGCACCCGCGCTACAGCGCCAACGCCCACGCCTTCGACACGCTGTACCAGAACTGCAACCAGTGGGTGGCCGAACTGCTGGCCCAGGCCTTTGGCGCGCCCACTGCACCGCAGCCGCTGCAGGCGCGCCAACAGGCGCAAGCCTGGCTGCAGGCCCAGGGTTACCAGCCCACGCGCGTGCACGCCGGTGCGGCGCTGATGCTGGCCGCGGCCTTCGTGCCCTGGGTGCACCGCGACGACCACCCCGAGGCCGACCTGCAGGCCGGCGTGTTCAACGTCAGCATGCCCGACAGCCTGGCCGCACTGGTGCAGCAGCAGGTGCCGGGCACACAGCGCCTGGAGTTCTGCCACAACACGCGCCACCTGCTGCTGCGCCGCAACGGTCCCCCCATCGCCGAAGGCTGCGAAGCGGCGGCGGGTGACGAGGTGTGGCCCGTCGACTGAACAGCCGCAGCACTGCGGGCGTTCAGTTCACACCTGCGCGCTCTGCTGCAGGCGCCACATCTCAGCGTAGCGCCCATTGGCCGCCAGCAACTGGGCGTGCGGTCCACGTTCCACCACGCGGCCGCCGTCCATCACGATGATTTCGTGCGCGTCCACCACGGTGCTCAGCCGGTGGGCGATGACCAGGGCCGTCTTGCCCTGGGCCGCACTCTTCAGCTCGGCCTGGATGGCGCGTTCGTTGGCCGAGTCCAGCGCCGAGGTGGCCTCGTCGAAGATCAGCAGCGGCGGGTTTTTCAACAGCGTGCGGGCGATGGCCACGCGCTGCTTTTCGCCGCCGCTGAGTTTCAGGCCGCGCTCACCCACCATGGTGTCGTAGCCTTTGGGCGTGGCCGCGATGAAGTCGTGGATGTGGGCGGCACGCGCCGCGGCCTCCACCTCGGCGCGTGTGGCGCCAGGGCGGCCGTAGGCGATGTTGTATTCCACGGTGTCGTTGAACAGCACGGTGTCCTGCGGCACGATGCCTATTGAGCTGCGCAGGCTGGCCTGTGTGACGGCACGGATGTCCTGCCCGTCGATGCTGATGCGGCCGGCGTTCACGTCGTAGAAGCGGTACAGCAGCCGTGCCAACGTGCTCTTGCCAGCGCCCGACGCACCCACCACGGCCACGGTCTTGCCGGGCGGGATCTCGAAGCTCACGCCGTGCAGGATGGGCCGGCTGGGGTCGTAGGCGAAGTGCACGTCCTCGAAGCGCACGGTGGCGTGCTGCACGGCCAGCGCTGGCGCGCCGGGCGCGTCGTCCACCTCGCGGTGCCGCTCCAGCAGGCCGAACATCTTTTCCAGGTCGGTCAGCGCCTGCTTGATCTCGCGGTACATCACGCCCAGGAAGTTCAGCGGGATGTAGAGCTGGATCATGAAGGCGTTGATCATCACCAGGTCGCCCAGCGTCATGCGGCCGTCCACCACGCCTTGCGTGGCACGCCACAGCATGGCCACCAGCGCGGTGGCGATGATGACCTGCTGGCCGGTGTTGAGCAGGCTCAGCGTCGTCTGGCTCTTCAGCGCCGCGCGGCGAAGCTGCTCCAGGCTCTCGTCGTAGCGCTTGGCCTCGAAGGCCTCGTTGCCGAAGTACTTCACCGTCTCGTAGTTCAGCAGCGAATCGATGGCCTTGGTGTGCGCCGTGGAGTCCATCTCGTTCATGCGGCGGCGGAACTGCGTGCGCCACTCCGTCACCGTGACAGTGAAGGCGATGTAGACCACCAGCGCGGTCAAGGTGATGAGCGCGAAGCCGGCGTCGAATTTCCAGCCCAGCAGCACCAGCACCATCACCACCTCCACCAACGTGGGGAAGATGCTGTAGAGCGAGTAGCTGATGAGCGAATGCACGGCGCGCGTGCCGCGCTCGATGTCGCGTGTCATGCCACCGGTCTGGCGTTCCAGATGGAAACGCAGGCTCAGGGCGTGCAGGTGGCGAAAGA
>JBKCUM010000162.1:0-101131 GCA_046318395.1 Rubrivivax sp. | reverse complement strand
CCACCTAAGCGTTTGCCAAAACACGCTAACGCATCACGTCCCGCGCCGCCTATCGGTTTGGCGTCCACAAACAAAAACGCCCCGATGGTTCAGGGCGTTTTGCTGACGGTGGCCGTTGCAGCCGTTTTGACACGGACTGTGTGGGGCCCCTTGTTCTTGTGAACGTCGCCCACCGTGGGGTGGGCGGCCTTCAACCCATCACTTCACCGAGGTGAAGCGGGCTTCCGGACGGTCGTCCGAGCGGTGCACCGTGGTCACGCCAGCCTTCATGGCCCAGGGGCGCATCTGGTGGTGCAGCGGGATCAGCAGCACCTCGTCCTTGATGCGCACCAGGGCTTCTTTCAGCATGGCGTTGCGCTTGGCGACGTCGGTCTCGCTCTTCATCGCGTCGGTCAGGCGGTCCACCACGGGGTCGCTGATCTTCGAGAAGTTGAAGTTGCCATCGGCACCGCTGGTGCGGGTGCGGGCCAGCGACTGGATGGTGTACTGCGCGTCGTAGGTGGCCACGCCCCAGCCCAGCAGGTACAGCGACGAGTCGAAGTTCTGGAACTTCTGGCTGAACGTGGCCATGTTCTCGGCCAGCAGCGAAGCCTTCACGCCCACCTTGGACCACATGGCCACGATGGACTGGCAGATCTCTTCGTCGTTGACGTAGCGGTTGTTCGGGCAGTTCATGCGCACTTCGAAGCCGTCGGGGTAGCCGGCTTCGGCCATCAGCTTCTTGGCGCCTTCCACGTCCACCTTGGTCGGCACGTCGATGTCCGGCGAGTTGCCGTTCACGCCCGGTGCCACCATGATGCCGGCCGGGATGGACAGGCCGCGCATGATGTTGCGCTTGATGGCTTCACGGTCGATGGCCATGCTCAGGGCCTGGCGCACGCGCTTGTCGGCGAACGGGTTCTTGCCCTTGATGTTGCTGTGCTTCAGTTCCGGGCTGCCGACGTCGGGCGCCAGGTAGATGGTGCGCACCTCGGGGCCGTCGACGATCTTCAGCTTGGGGTCGTTGCGCAGGCGGGCCACGTCCTGCGTGGGCAGGTCGGTCAGCATGTCCACGTCACCCGACAACAGGGCGGCCACGCGCGTGGGGTCGCTCTTGATGGGGGTGTAGACCACTTCCTTCACGTTGCCGGTGTGCTTGTCCCACCAGTCGGTGTTGATGGTCATGTTCAGGCGCTGCTCCGGCTGCCAGCCGGTGATCTTGTAGCTGCCCGTGCCCATCACGTTGCGCGAGGCGAAGTTCTCTTCCTTGGCCTTGTAGTTCTGAACGTCCGTGGTGCGGTTCTTTTCCGCCCAGGCCTTGCTCATGATGCGGAAGTCGATGATGTTGCGCAGCAGCAGCGGTGTCGGTGCGGCCAGGATGAAGTCGACGGTGTGGCTGTCGATCTTCTTGACCTCGTTCACGCCGGCCACGTAGATCTGCATCGTGCCCTGCGGCTGCTTGATGCGCCCGAAGGAGAACACCACGTCGTCGGCGGTGAAGGGCGTGCCGTCGTGGAACTTGACGCCTTTGCGCAGTTCAAAACGCACTTGCGTGGGGCTGATGTAGGTCCACTTGGTGGCCAGCGCAGGCTCCACCTGGTAGGTGGCGCTGTAGCGCGTCAGGCCCTCGTAGGCGTGCATCAGGATGGCGTTGGTCGTCGCATGGTTTTGCGAATGCGGGTCCATCGTCAGGATGTCGTTCTGCGCGGCCCAGCGCAGGGTTTGCGCGTGGGCGGCGGGTGCCAGGGCGGCCGACACCGCCACGGCCAGGATCAAGGCCTTGAAGCTCATGCAGTTTCCTCGAAGGGAGCAAAAGAAGTGGCGCATGCTAAAGCTGTGCCAAGCCCCTGGCAGCAGGGACTCTCCCCATGGTGGTGCCCAAAGTGGTGGGCTGCGTGGGCGGTGGCACCGGCGCCCATGCTGGCCGGGCGGGGGCTGCTGCGGGGCGCCTGGGCTTCAGCCTGCTTCCAGCGTGGCGTCGCAGCCCTGGGCCGCGGCGATCCAACGCCGCACCCAAGCGCGCGCCCAACGGGCGGGCAGCCACGGCAGGAAGCGTTCAGGTTGGGCCAGCGCGCCGCAGCGGTACTGCCGCGATTCCGCCACCCACAGCAGGGCGCGGCAACGGCCGCGGCGGCGCCGCGAGATCCACATGCCCAGCGGGCAGGGCTCGGCCATGCAGCACAGGCCGCAGCCGTTGCAGGCTTGGCCGAGTGCGGGTTTGGCAGGCGCCTGGCTGCGCAGGCGGATGACGCGCGGCGTGGTCACGGCCTGCACTGTGCCGGTGCTTGGCTGCCGGCGTGCGGCGATGTGATGCTCCAGAAAGCGGCAAATCCGCCGAAAACGCCGGTGCCAAGGTGCTACAGTCGCAGTTGGATTTTTAGGTCCTTCCCGTCCCCTTGCTGTTTGATTTGACTGTCAGCAAGGCGGGTCGCAATCCGCCAACCGGTCGAGCCGGGTACGCGGAAGGTTGATCAACCCATCGTAGCTCTGGAAACCGGAGCGAAAGGTGAGCGAAAGATGATGCAGCAATACAGGTCCAACTCGTACCTGTTCGGGGGCAACGCGCCCTACGTCGAAGAGTTGTATGAGGCCTACCTCAACAACCCCGCCAGCGTGCCAGACAACTGGCGTGCGTACTTCGACAACCTCCAGCACGTGCCCGCGGTCGACGGCAGCGACAGCCGTGACGTCGCGCATGCGCCTGTCATCGAGTCTTTCGCCCAGCGCGCCAAGGCCAACGCTTTTGCGTTGAAGGCCAGCGAGGCCGACCTGGCCGTCGCGCGCAAACAAGTCCACGTGCAAAGCCTGATCGCGGCCTACCGCTTTCTGGGCAGCCGCTGGGCCGACCTGGACCCGCTCAAGCGCACCGAGCGCCCCAAGATCCCCGAACTCGAACCGGCGTTCTACGACCTGTCCGAGTCCGACATGGACATCACCTTCTCGGCCGGCAACACGTATTTCGGCAAGGCCGAGAACCTGACGCTGCGCGAGACCGTGCAGGCCCTGCGCGACACCTACTGCGGCACCATCGGCGCCGAGTTCATGCACTGCACCGACCCGACGGAAAAGCGTTGGTGGCAGGAGCGCCTGGAGTCCACGCGCAGCAAGCCCAGCTTCAGCGCCGAGAAGAAGAAGCACATCCTCGACCGCCTGACCGCGGCCGAAGGCCTGGAGCGCTACCTGCACACCAAGTACGTGGGCCAGAAGCGTTTCTCGCTGGAAGGCGGCGAGAGCTTCATCGCCAGCATGGACGAACTGGTGCAGCGCGCCGGTGAACAAGGCGTGCAGGAAATCGTCATCGGCATGGCCCACCGCGGCCGCCTGAACGTGCTGGTGAACACCCTGGGCAAGATGCCCAAGGACCTGTTCGCCGAGTTCGAGCACACCGCGCCGGAAGACCTGCCCGCGGGTGACGTGAAGTACCACCAGGGCTTCAGCAGCGACATCTCCACCCCAGGTGGCCCGGTTCACCTGAGCCTGGCCTTCAACCCCAGCCACCTCGAGATCGTCAACCCGGTGGTTGAAGGTTCGGTCAAGGCGCGCATGGAGCGCCGCGGTGACAAGACCGGCGCCCAGGTGCTGCCGGTGCTGGTGCACGGCGACGCCGCTTTCGCCGGCCAGGGCGTGGTGATGGAAACGCTGGCACTGGCCCAGACCCGTGGTTACTACACGGGTGGCACGGTGCACCTGGTGGTGAACAACCAGATCGGTTTCACCACCAGCGACCCGCGCGACAGCCGCTCCACGCTGTACTGCAGCGACGTGGTCAAGATGATCGAAGCCCCCGTGCTGCACGTGAACGGCGACGACCCGGAGGCCGTGGTCTACGCCACGCAACTGGCCATGGACTACCGCCAGCAGTTCAACAAGGACGTGGTGGTCGACATCATCTGCTTCCGCAAGCTGGGCCACAACGAGCAGGACACGCCGGCGTTGACGCAGCCGCTGATGTACAAGGTCATCGCCAAGCACCCGGGCACGCGCAAGCTGTACGGCGAAAAGCTGGTGGCGCAGAAGGTGCTGCCGGCCGACGGCCCGGACAACATGGTGAAGGAACTGCGCGCCGCTTTCGACGCCGGTCGCCACACCTCCGACCCGGTGCTGACCAACTTCAAGAGCAAGTTCGCCGTCGACTGGGCGCCGTTCCTGGGCAAGAAGTGGACCGACGCCGCCGACACCGCGCTGCCGCTGGCCGAGGTGAAGCGCCTGGCCGAACGCCTGACCACGCTGCCGCCCACCTTCAAGGCCCACCCGCTGGTGGAGAAGGTGCTGGCCGACCGCGCGGCCATGGGCCGTGGCGAGGTCAACGTCGACTGGGGCATGGGCGAAACCCTGGCCTACGCCTCGCTGGTGGCCAGCGGTTACGCCGTGCGCCTGAGCGGTGAAGACTGCGGGCGCGGCACCTTCGTGCACCGCCACGCCGTGCTGCACGACCAGAACCGCGAGAAGTGGGACACCGGCACGCACATCCCGCTGCAGAACGTGGCCGACGGCCAGGCGCCGTTCACCGTCATCGACTCCATCCTGTCCGAAGAGGCGGTGCTGGGCTTCGAATACGGCTACGCCAGCGCCGAACCCAACACGCTGACCATCTGGGAAGCCCAGTTCGGCGACTTCGTCAACGGTGCGCAGGTCGTCATCGACCAGTTCATCGCCTCCGGCGAGGTGAAGTGGGGCCGCGCCAACGGCCTGACGCTGATGCTGCCGCACGGCTACGAAGGCCAGGGCCCCGAGCACAGCTCTGCCCGCCTGGAGCGCTTCATGCAGCTGGCCGCGGACAACAACATGCAGATCGTGCAGCCCACGTCGGCCAGCCAGATCTTCCACCTGCTGCGCCGGCAGATGGTGCGCCAGTTCCGCAAGCCGCTGATCATCTTCACGCCCAAGTCGCTGCTGCGCAACAAGGACGCCACCTCGCCGCTGACCGAGTTCACGCGCGGTGAATTCCGCACCGTCATCGGTGAGCAGAAGACCGACATCGTGGCCGACAAGGTCAAGCGCATCATCGCCTGCTCGGGCAAGGTGTACTACGACCTGGTCAAGAAGCGCGAAGAGAAGAAGGCCAACGACGTGGCCATCGTGCGCGTCGAGCAGCTCTACCCCTTCCCGCACAAGGCCTTCTCGGCCGAAGTGAAGAAGTACCCCAACGCCACGGAAGTGGTGTGGTGCCAGGACGAGCCGCAAAACCAAGGCGCCTGGTTCTTCGTGCAGCACTACGTGCACGAGAACATGCTGGAAGGCCAGAAGCTGGGTTACGCCGGCCGCCCGGCCTCGGCGTCGCCGGCCGTGGGTTATTCGCACCTGCACCAAGAGCAGCAGAAGGCGCTGCTCGACCAGGCCTACGGCAAGCTCAAGGGTTTTGTCCTGACCAAGTAAGACCCGACCCACGGTGCCCGCGGCGCCTGCCCTCGACCGGGCGCCGCACACCGCCCGGCTGGGCCGGGCCCCTGGTGAAACACACCGGGCACCTGGGTTGAACACACCACATCACCGTACAGAGAACAAACATGGCAATCGTTGAAGTGAAGGTTCCGCAACTGTCGGAATCCGTGGCCGAAGCCACCATGCTGCAGTGGAAGAAAAAGCCCGGTGACGCCGTCGCCGTGGACGAGATCCTGATCGAGATCGAAACCGACAAGGTCGTGCTGGAAGTGCCGGCCCCGGCCGGCGGCGTGCTGGCCGAACTGGTGGTGGCCGACGGCGGCACCGTGGTCAGCGACCAGCTGATCGCCCGCATCGACACCGAAGCCAAAGCCGGCGCTGCGGCACCCGCAGCACCTGCCGCCGCTGCTGCACCGGCCCCGGCCGCAGCACCCGCCGTGGCCGCCGCCGCGCCCGTGGCCAGCAAGGGCGACATCGCCATGCCCGCCGCCGCCAAGCTGATGGCCGACAACGGCCTGGCCGCTGGCAGCGTGGCCGGCACCGGCAAGGACGGCCGTGTCACCAAGGGTGATGTGCTGGCCGCCGTGGCCGCGCCCAAGGCCGCCCCGGCCCCCATCGCCGTGCCGGCCGCCCCCGCCGTCGCCAAGCCGCTGCCCGCCGTGGCCGCGCCTGCCGTGAACCTGGGCGACCGCCCCGAGCAGCGCGTGCCCATGAGCCGCCTTCGCGCCCGTGTGGCCGAGCGCCTGCTGCAGTCGCAAAGCACCAACGCCATCCTGACCACGTTCAACGAAGTGAACATGGCCCCGGTGATGGAGATGCGCAAGAAGTTCCAGGAGAAGTTCGAGAAAGAGCACGGCGTGAAGCTGGGCTTCATGAGCTTCTTCGTGAAGGCCGCCGTGGCCGCGCTGAAGAAGTTCCCGGTGCTGAACGCCAGCGTCGACGGCAACGACATCGTCTACCACGGCTACTTCGACATCGGCATCGCCGTGGGCTCGCCGCGTGGCCTGGTGGTGCCCATCATCCGCAACGCCGACCAGCTGAGCTTTGCCGACATCGAGAAGAAGATCGCCGAGTTCGGCCAGAAAGCCAAGGACGGCAAGCTGTCCATGGAAGACCTGTCGGGCGGCACCTTCTCCATCAGCAACGGCGGCACCTTCGGTTCCATGCTGAGCACGCCCATCATCAACCCGCCGCAGTCGGCCATCCTGGGCGTGCACGCCACCAAGGACCGCGCTGTGGTGGAAAACGGCCAGGTGGTGGTGCGCCCCATCAACTACCTGGCGATGAGCTACGACCACCGCATCATCGACGGCCGTGAAGCCGTGCTGGGCCTGGTGACGATGAAGGAAGCGCTGGAAGACCCGGCGCGCCTGCTGTTCGACATCTGAGTCCAAACTCACCCACCGAAAGCCCGCCATGAGCCTGTCTGAAGAACTCGCCCGCCTGCAGGAACTGCGTTCCCAAGGCGCCTTGACCGAGGCCGAGTTCGCACAGGCCAAGGCGCGGCTGCTGAATGGCGGTGCCGGCGACGGCACCGTCATCGGCGCGGCACAACGCCTGCGCCGCAGCCGCAGCGACCGCTGGCTGGGCGGCGTCTGTGGCGGCCTGGCCCGCGTCACCGGCACCGAAGCCTGGCTGTGGCGCCTGGGCACGGTGGCGCTGACGCTGTTCGCAGGCGGTGGCCTGCTCATCTACCTGCTGCTGTGGATCTTCGTGCCCCTTGAGGGCGAGTGAAGCGCCCGCTGGGCACCGCACCGCAGCACCCTGAACCGAATCCGGAAGAACCTCCCATGTCCAAGAACTTCGACGTCGTCGTCATCGGCGGCGGCCCCGGCGGCTACATCGCCGCCATCCGCGCAGCCCAACTCGGCTTCAACACCGCCTGCATCGACGAGTGGAAGAACGACAAGGGTGGCCCGGCACCGGGTGGCACCTGCACCAACGTGGGCTGCATCCCCAGCAAGGCCCTGCTGCAGAGCAGCGAGCACTACGAACACGCCGCCCACAGCTTTGCCGACCATGGCATCGGCCTGAAGGACCTGAGCATCGACGTGAAGAAGATGCTGGCCCGCAAGGACACCGTGGTGAAGCAGAACAACGACGGCATCCTGTACCTGTTCAAGAAGAACAAGGTCAGCTTCTTCCACGGCCGTGGTTCTTTCGTGAAGGCCGTGGACGGTGGTTATGAAATCGCCGTGGCCGGCGCCGCCAACGAAACCCTGGTGGCCAAGCAGGTGGTGGTGGCCACGGGTTCCAACGCCCGCGCGCTGCCCGGCACGCCTTTCGACGAAGAAAACATCCTCAGCAACGACGGCGCGCTGCGCGTCGGTGCCGTGCCGAAGAAGCTGGGTGTCATCGGCTCTGGCGTCATCGGCCTGGAAATGGGCTCGGTGTGGCGCCGCTTGGGCGCTGAAGTCACCGTGTTGGAAGGCCTGCCCACCTTCCTGGGCGCCGTGGACGAGCAGATCGCCAAGGAAGCCCACAAGGCTTTCACCAAGCAGGGCCTGAAGATCGAACTCGGCGTGAAGGTCGGCGAGATCAAGACCGGCAAGAAGGGCGTCACCGTGGCCTATGCCAACGCCAAGGGTGAGGCGCAGGAACTGGCGGTGGACAAGCTGATCATCAGCATCGGCCGCACGCCCAACACCAACGGCCTGAACGCCGACGCCGTGGGCCTGAAGCTCGACGAGCGCGGCGCCATCGTGGTGGACGACGAGTGCCGCACCAACCTGCCCGGCGTGTGGGCCGTGGGTGACGTGGTGCGTGGCCCCATGCTGGCGCACAAGGCCGAAGAAGAAGGCGTGGCCGTGGCCGAGCGCATCGCCGGCCAGCACGGCCATGTGAACTTCAACACCATCCCTTGGGTCATCTACACCAGCCCGGAGATCGCCTGGGTGGGCCAAACCGAGCAGCAGCTGAAGGCCGCGGGCCGCGCCTACAAGGCCGGTACCTTCCCCTTCATGGCCAACGGCCGTGCGCGTGCCTTGGGTGACACCACCGGCATGGTGAAGTTCCTGGCCGACGCCACCACCGACGAGATCCTGGGTGTGCACATCGTGGGCCCGATGGCCAGCGAGTTGATCAGCGAAGCCGTGGTGGCGATGGAGTTCCGCGCCAGCGCCGAAGACATCGCGCGCATCTGCCACGCGCACCCGTCCCTGAGCGAAGCCACCAAGGAAGCCGCGCTGGCGGTGGACAAGCGCACGCTGAACTTCTGACGCGCCCGGTGAAAGTCCGCCAGCTGTTCGAGGCCACGCTGGCGGAGCGTGGCTACACCGCCGACGAGGCGCAGTGGCGCGCCATCGCGGCACTGGAGCGTTGTGAACAAGAGTGGGCCGACTACAAGGCCCGCCGCCGCAACGCCATCACCAAGCTGCTGGTGAAGCCGCCCATCCCGCGCGGTGTGTACATGTACGGCGGCGTGGGCCGTGGCAAGAGCTTCCTGATGGACAGCTTCTTCCAGGCCGTGCCGCTGCAGCGCAAGACGCGGCTGCACTTCCACGAGTTCATGCGGGAGGTGCACCGTGAGCTGCAGGACCTGAAAGGCCAGGCCGACCCGTTGGACGAGCTGGGTCGGCGCATCAGCCGCCGTTTCAGGCTGATCTGCTTCGACGAGTTCCACGTCGCGGACGTGACCGACGCGATGATCCTGCACCGGCTGCTGGTGGCGCTGTTCGCCAACCGGGTGAGCATCGTCACCACCAGCAACTTCCACCCCGACGGCCTGTACCCCAACGGGCTGCACCGCGACCGCATCCTGCCGGCCATCGAGCTGTTGAAGCAGCACATGGAAGTGGTGAACGTGGACGCCGGCATCGACTACCGGCGCCGCACGTTGCAGCAGGTGCCGATGTACCACTGCCCCTTGGGTGAAGCCGCCGACGCCGCCATGGCCCAGGCCTTCAATACGCTGGCCGAAGCGCGTGACGAAGACCCGGTGCTGCACATCGAACACCGCGAACTGCCGGCCAAACGCCGCGCCGGTGGTGTGGTGTGGTTCGACTTCAAGACGCTGTGCGGCGGCCCGCGCTCGCAGAACGACTACCTGGAGTTGGCCGCCAGGTTCCACACCGTGCTCCTCAGCAACGTGCCGGAAATGCCACCCCGCCTGGCCAGTGAAGCGCGCCGCTTCACCTGGTTGGTGGACGTGTTGTACGACCGGCGGGTGAAGCTGATCGTCTCGGCGGCCTTGCCGCCCGAGCGGCTGTACACCGAAGGCCCGCTGGCGCACGAGTTCCCGCGCACGGTGTCGCGCCTGCACGAGATGCAGTCGGCCGAGTTCCTGGCGCTGGAGCGGCGCGACGTGGACACCTCGCTGACATGAAGGCCGGCCTGGCGGCGGCCTCGCGATGGCTGCAGGCCTGCCTGGCCCTGGGGCTGGGGGCAGGCGCCCCGGTCTGGGCGCAGATGGCCGCGCCGGTGGAGGAACCGCCGTCAGCCCCCCAAGTCCGGCGCCAGGTGCTGGAGCAGCAACGGCTTGCCGTGGAAGCGCAGCACCGGGCTGCGGCCGCGCTGTGCGAGCAGCGTTGTGCCAGCAACGCCTGTTTGGCCGATGCCGACCAGGCCCGGCGCCAGGCCCTGGCGCCGCTGCGGCAGGAGAGCCTGGCGCTGGACGACGCCGAACGGCAATCCCGCGCCATGGCCAGAGCCCACCAGGCTGCGCAGCGCCAGCAGGGCGTGGCCCAGCGGGTGCAGGCGGCCACGCTGGCGGCTTCTGGCCCCCGCGATGAGCGCGCAGCCGCCGTGCCACCGCCGTCCCCAAGGCCTGCACCGCCTGTGCTGTCTGAGCCCGAGGCTGTGGTGGCGCCGCGTGCAGGACCATCTGCCGAAGCCACGGCCTTGGCCATGCAACGTGCAGCCGCCGCAGAGAAGCGCCGCGCGCAGGCGGCTGCCGACCGTGAACGCATCGCCGCCAAACAGGCCGAACGTGCGCGCCAAAGCGCCAGCAGTCCCGGGTTGCCGGTGCCGCAGCAGCCTTTCAAGCCTTGAACGGTCTCAAGAGCGGTCCACGCCGATCCGCACGGCGGGGTGTCGCGGTCGTTGGCGCCGCCGTGGGCCTGGCCGGGGCCGCACTGTTCGACCGACGCGCGCAGCCATGGCGCGTGGCCGGCTTCAGCGCAGGTGGTCGATGCGCACCATGGCCAGCGACAGGTTGTCGCCGCCGCCGCGGGCGCGCTGCCGCGCCTTGCTGACCAGCATCTCACCGGCCTCGCGCGGGGGCAGGGCGTGCACGATGGCGCCCAGCTCTTTCGGGGTGAAGTAGTGCCAGAGCCCATCGCTGCACGCCAGCAGCGTGTCGCCCGGCTCCAGGCGGTCGATGTGCCACAGCGACACCGGCGGCTCGGCGTGCGTGCCCAGGCAGCCCGTCAACAGGTTGCTCTGCGGGTGGGTGTTGGCGGCTTCTTCGGTGATCTTGCCTTCGTCGACCAGGCGCTGCACGAAGGAGTGGTCGATGGTGCGGCGCACCATCTCCGGCCCGCGGAAGTGGTAGACCCGCGAATCACCGGCGTGCACCACGTCGCACTCCAGGTTGGGCTGCAGCAGGAAAGCCGCCGCCGTGCTGTGCGGTTCTTCTTCGGCGGTGATGGCCGTCAGCTTGATCATCAGGTGCGACTCCAGCACCAGCTGCTTCAGCAGGTCGCCGGCGTCGTCTTTCAGCGGCACGAAGCGGTCGAAGACCTGCTTGGCCGTCAGCAGGACCTGGTCGGCGGCTTTGCGGCCACCGCTCTTGCCGCCCATGCCATCGGCCACCACGGCCAAGGCACAGCCGGGCACGCGCTCGTGCTGGATGATTTCCACCTGGTCTTGCTGGTAGGCGCGGTCGCCGCGGTGCAGGCCGGTGGCGGCGGTGAGCCTGAAGCTGGGCAGGGGCAGGGAGGCGATGACGGACATGCGGCTGAATATAAACTCAGCCACTTGTGCCCACGTGTGGATCAATGGACCAAAACCTGCATTCCCCACAGCGGCGTCTGATCGAGTTGCGCATCGAACACGCCGACCTCGACGACCTCATCGACCGCAACCTGTTGTCGCCCACCGTGGACGACCTGGTGTTGCGGCGCCTGAAGAAGCGGCGCCTGGCTCTGCGTGACCTGATCACGCGGCTGGAGACCCAGCTCGAACCCCCGGAACCTGCGTGACCCTCCGCAACGCCGTCGCGTTGGCCTTCGCCAACGACGGGCCCCTGGCCCAGGCCGACCCCCACTTCCTGCCGCGCGAGGCCCAAGACCAACTGGCCGCCGCCGTGGCGCAGGCCATCGAGGACCGCTCGGCCCTGGTGGCCGAAGCCGGCACGGGCGTGGGCAAGACCTTCGCGTACCTGGTGCCGCTGCTGCTGTCGGGCCGCCGTGCGCTGGTCAGCACCGCCACCAAAAGCCTGCAGGACCAGCTCTACCTGCGCGACCTGCCGCGCCTGGCCCAGGCGCTGGGCGTGCCGGTGCAGATGGCGCTGTTGAAGGGCCGCGGCAGCTACCTGTGCCGCTGGCGGCTGCAGCAGGCGCGGCAGACGGCCGACCTGTCCGACCGCTTCGTGCTGCGCGCGCTGGCCCGGGTGGAGACCTGGGCCCAGGGCACGCGCAGCGGCGACCTGGCCGAGATGGACGGCCTGGACGACCGCTCGCCGGTCATCCCGCTGGTCACGTCCACCCGCGACAACTGCCTGGGCACCGAGTGCCCCGAATACCGCAACTGCCACGTGATGCACGCGCGGCGCGACGCCATGGCCGCCGACCTGGTGGTCGTCAACCACCACCTGTTCTTCGCCGACATGGCGCTGCGCGACACCGGCGTGGCCGAGTTGTTGCCCACGGTGGATGCCGCGGTCTTCGACGAAGCCCACCAGTTGGTGGAAGCCGGTGTGCAGTTCCTGGGCACCAACCTGGGCACGGCCCAGGCGCTGGACCTGGGGCGTGACCTGCTGGCGTTGGGCTTGGCACAGGCCCGCGGCCTGCAGCCGTGGCAAGACCTGCAGGCGGCTCTGGAAAAGGCCGCGCGCGACCTGCGTCTGGCCTGCGCCGGCCCGCTGCGCGAAGTGCGCGGTGTGCTGAAGCTGCGCTGGGAAGAGCGCGCGGCCGACGACGGCCTGCTGCCCTGGCTGCGCGGCTTGTCGGAAGCCGCGCTGGCCGCCGCCGACGGCCTGGCGGCCGTGGCCGAGGTCGGGCCCGACTTCCCCAAGCTGGAACAGCGGGCCCGGCAACTGGCCAGCCTGGCCGCCCTGTTCGAGCACGAGGCCGAAGACGGGCGTGTGCGCTGGATCGACCTGTCGCCGCAGCAGGCCCGCCTGGTGGAGTCGCCGCTGGACATTCGGCAGATGATGGGCGAGCAGCGTGCACTGGCGCCCAAGGCCTGGGTCTTCACGTCGGCCACGCTGGGCGAGGGCGATGACCTGGCGTGGTTCACCCACAACACGGGCCTGGAAGACGCCACCACCCTGCGCGTCGGCAGCCCCTTCGACTACCCCGCCCATGCCAGGCTGTGGGTGCCTGGTGGTTTTCCCAAGCCGAACGAGCCGGCGCACGCGGCCGCCGTGGGCCGTTTGGCTGCGCGGCTGGCCGGCGCCCTGGGCGGCCGCTGTTTCGTGCTGACGACCACGTTGAGGGTGCTGCCCACCATCGCCGAAGCACTGGCCGATGAAGCCGCGCGCCAGGGCGTGCAGCTGAACCTGCTGGTGCAGGGCACGCAGCCGCGGCGCAGCCTCTTGCAGCGCTTTGCCGACGGCCGTGGGTCGGTGCTGATCGGCTCGCACAGCTTCTGGGAAGGCATCGACATGCCAGGCGATGCGCTGCAGTGTGTGCTGATCGACAAGCTGCCGTTCCCACCGCCCAACGACCCGTTGGTCGAGGCCCGCGTCAAACAACTCAAGGGCCAGGGCCGGGATGCCTTCAACGAGTACTTCCTGGCCGAAGCCGCGGTGGCGCTGAAGCAGGGCGCTGGTCGGCTGATCCGCACCGAAACCGACCGCGGCCTGCTGGTGGTGTGCGACCCGCGGATGCGCCAGATGGGTTACGGCCGCCGCCTGCGGGCGGCCCTGCCGCCCATGGGCTGGCTGGACGACGAGGCGCAGGCCTTGGACTGGCTGCACAGCCTGGCCGCTGAACACGGTTGGTGAGCCCCTCGCTCGGCACCACCGCGGTGCGCCCACGGCGCCCGCGGGCTGTGCAAGGCAGCACGGTGTGCGGAAAACCCGGGCCTGACCGGCTTGTTCGCTGGCACGTTTATGGCAAGGTTGTGGCTCACTGGTCTGGCGTGGCGTCAGCGGTGTGTCGCACGCCTACGGCCAGCAGCAAGGAGCCGACGATGGGACTGGACAACAACAGCCTGGTCCCCGCCGCCTGTGGCGGGGGTTTGCCGGTGGCGCGCATGCGCGCGCTGTACCGCCTGAACGAAGTGGAACAGCGGCTGGACAAGCTGCCGCGCGGGCAGGACCACGAGAACCTGCGCGCCACCTACAACCGCATGCTGGAAAAGGGCAACGAGCGCTTCCAGGTCAAACCCAGCGGCCTGCCGGCCATGGAGCACCTGTACGACGACCTGCCCAACTTCACCGAGGTGCTGGACGACGTGAAACGCCAGCTGGCCCTGTGCCAGGACAGCCGCGACGCGCTGGAGATCACGCCCATGTTGCTGCTGGGGCCGCCGGGCATTGGCAAGACGCATTTCGCGCGCGAAGTGGCGCAGCTGCTGGGCACGGGCCTGGGCTTCATCAGCATGAGCAGCCTGACGGCCGGCTGGGTGTTGTCCGGCGCCAGCAGCCAGTGGAAAGGCGCGCGCCCGGGCAAGGTGTTCGAGACCTTGGTGGACGGCAACTACGCCAACCCGGTGATGGTGGTCGACGAGATCGACAAGGCGCGCTCAGAGCACGCCTACGACCCGCTGGGCGCGCTGTACAGCCTGCTGGAGCACGACACGGCTGGCGCCTTCACCGACGAATTCGCCGAAGTGGCCATCGACGCCAGCCAGGTCATCTGGGTGGCCACCGCCAACGACGAGCGTTGCATTCCTGAGCCCATCCTGAACCGGATGAACGTGTATGAGATCGAGGCGCCCGACGCGCAGGCCGCGCGCACCATCGCGCTGCGGCTGTACAGCAAGCTGCGGAGCGACCACGCCTGGGGCCAGCGCTTTGAAGCGGTGCCGGGCGACGACGTGCTGGACCGCATGGCCCACATGGCCCCGCGCGAGATGCGCCGGGCCTGGATGACGGGGTTCGGCAACGCGCGCTTGGCCGGTCGCGACCAGGTGTTGCCGGCCGATCTGCCGGGTGGTGCACCGCGGCGGGCGCCCATCGGCTTCATGCAGTGAAGCGCGGGGCGGTGCGGGCCGCGCCGCCCCGCACGGTCCGGGCCGTGGGTCAGCCCTTCAGCCCTTCAGCCGTTCACCAGAGCTGCCACCAGGGCCGGGCACGGGCGGCCAGGCCTTTGGACAGGTAGGCGCTGTTCGGGAAGTTCTGGCGCAGCACCCGCTCGGCGTCGGCCTTCAGCGTGGTGAGCTCCAGCTTGTCGTAGGCCTGCACCAGGATGTAGAGCGCCTCTTCCACGGCCGGCGACTGCTGGTATTCCTCCACCGCGGCCTGCGCCCGGTTGGCGGCGGCCACGTAGGCGCCGCGGCGCAGGTAGTAGCGTGCGACGTGCACTTCGTACTGCGCCAGCGTGCCGACGATGTAGTCCATGCGCAGCTTGGCGTCTTCGGCGTAGGGCGAGTTGGGGAACTGCTCGACCAGTGCCTTGAAGGCCTGCCAGGCGTCGCGGGCGGCGCGTTGGTCGCGTTCCGACAGGTCTTGGCCGGAGATGACGCCCAGGAAGCCCAGGTCGTCGTTGAAATTCACCAGACCGCGCAGGTACATGGCGTAGGGCAGGCCGGGGCTGGACGGGTTCAGCTTGATGAAGCGTTCCACGGTGGTGGAGGCCTGGGCCTTGTCGCCGCTTTTCCACTGCAGGTGGGCCATGTCCAACTGGGCTTGCTGCGCCAACAGCGTGCCGGCGGCCAGGCCTTCCACGCGCTCCAGGCCTTTGATGGCGCGCTCGTAGGCGCCGGACTCGGCGTCGCCTTTGGCCTCCGCATACAATTTTTCGGCCGTCATGCCCGCGAATTCGTCTTGCGGGGTCGAACTGCAGCCCACGAGTTGCAAGGTGGCGAAGGTCAGGGCCACCAGCGTGGTACGGGTCGACAAGGAGATCGTCATCGGGAAGCAGCAGGCGAAGGGGCCGGGTTCGGCGGGCAAGGGCAGGGCAGCCGGGTCCGGCGCGCCCACAGGCGCCGCAGAACCGTGCGCAGATTATAGGGACGCCCCCCAAGCCGCTTTGCCACCGGCCGGCGGCGGGTTGGCAGGTGCTTTCGGTGTGTTGGAGGCCGCCGAGCCAGATCCCGCCGCTGGCGCTGAAAACGAGTGGCGCGAACTGCTGGCCACGGTCGACCACCACGGCCTGCGGCTGGACAAACTGCTGGTGGCGCTGGCCCCGGAGTTCTCGCGCAACCACTTGCAGCACCTGGTGGAGGCTGGGCATGTGCGGGTGGCCGAGCAGGTCGTCACCACGCCCTCGCGCAAGGTGCGCATCGGCCAGAAGGTGCAGTTGGAACTCGTGCCCACCGACGAGAGCCGCGCCTACCTGCCGCAGGCCATGGCGCTGGACATCTTGTTCGAGGACGACCACCTGCTGGTGCTGAACAAGCCCGCCGGCCTGGTGGTGCACCCCGCGCCCGGCAATTGGCAAGGCACGTTGTTGAACGGCCTGTTGGCGCACCACGCCGGCGCGGCCCAGTTGCCGCGCGCCGGCATCGTGCACCGGTTGGACAAGGACACCTCGGGTGTCATGGTGGTGGGCAAGAGCCTGCCAGCCGTGACGGCCCTGGTGCGCGACATTGCCGCACGCGACGTGCACCGCCGCTACTTCGCCCTGGCCCAGGGTGCTGTGAAAGACCAGGCCGTGGAAGCGCCCATTGGCCGCGACCCCAGCGTGCGCGTGCGAATGGCCGTGGTGCCAGTGGCCGCGGGCGGCAAGGCGGCGCGCACCGACGTCACCTGCCTGGCGCAGCACGGGGGCGCCAAGGGTTTCAGCGCGCTGCGCTGTGTGCTGCACACCGGCCGCACGCACCAGATCCGTGTGCACCTGGCCTCGCTGGGCCACCCCCTGGTGGCCGACGGGGTGTACGGCGGCGCGCCAGCCCTGGGTTTGCAGCGCCAGGCCTTGCACGCCGTGCGCCTGGCGCTGGCCCACCCCATCAGCCGCGAGGCCCTGGTTTTTGACTGCCCACCGCCGCCCGATTTTTCCTCGGCATGGCAGGCCGTGGCTGGGGCTACAATCGCCGCTCAATAATGGTCGTGCGCTGCTGGCACCTTGTGCCGCGCGAAAACCGACCCGGCCGCGCCGGCGAACAGCGCCACCCCGGCCCCCGCCCCATACCCCCAGAACTTCCGCCTGCCGCCAACCGGTAGGCTTACAGCCCAGGCCATGAACACTGCCGAGGCCAAGCGCGTCCTTGAGACCGCGCTCATCTGTGCCGAGCGCCCGATGCCCCTGCGCGAACTGCGTGTGCTGTTCGACGACCAAGTGGGCAACGACACCCTGCGCGGCTTGCTCGACGAGCTGACCCGCGACTGGGCCGGTCGCGGCGTGGAACTGGTGGCCTTGGCCACCGGCTGGCGTTTCCAGAGCCGCCCGGAAATGCGCACCTACCTGGACCGCCTGCACCCTGAAAAGCCGCCGAAGTACTCGCGCGCTGCCATGGAGACGTTGGCCATCGTGGCTTACCGGCAGCCGGTGACGCGCGGCGACATCGAGGACATCCGCGGTGTCACCGTCAGCAGCCACATCGTCAAGCAGCTGGAAGACCGTGGCTGGATCGAAGCCATCGGCTACCGTGAAGCCCCTGGCCGCCCAGCGCTGTACGCCACCACCAAGCAGTTCCTGGACGACCTGGGTCTGGCCAGCTTGAGCCAGTTGCCGCCGATTGACGGCCCGCTGCCCGAGGGCAGCGTGCTCGAAGCCTTGTCCGACCAGGCGCTGTTGCCGCTGGACGACGGCCAGGCCTCGTTGCCGCTGGACGACGGCCCAGCACCGCTGGTGCTGGACCTGCCCAGCCCTGAACCCCTTCCCCTCGGGTTGCCGGCCGAAGCGCCGGTGCCGCCCGAGCACCCCGTGCCAGAAGCGTCGCCAGACGCCGCGGCATCCCCGGCCGGCGCCCTGCCGGTCATTGCCGATGCCGTGCCCGCGCCCGATGCGCAGCCCCACGACGACGCACACACTCCCCCCTCCGACGCGACCGCATGAATTCTTCTGACGCTGACCACAGCCTGCCGGCCACCCCGGCCCCCGCTGACGAAGCAGCCCCCAAACCCGCCCGCAAGCGTGCGGTCCGCAAGAAGGCGGAGACGCCCGAGGCCGCGGCCCCTGCGGCTGAAGCCACGGCCGCCGTGGCCGATGCCGCGCCTGCCACCGCCGAGGAGGCGCCTGTGCCGCGCCGCCGGGCGCCGGCCAAGCGCAAGCCGGCTGTGGAGGCGGTGCAAGCCGCCCCGGACGCGGCGTCTGCAGCCCCTGCGGCCGCCGAGCCCTCGCCCGCGGTGATCCCCGTCGCCCCGGACACCGAGCCGCCTGCCGCCCCCGCCAAGCGCGCGCGCCGCAAAGCCGCGCCGGTGGCCGATGGCATGGACGCCGCACCGGCTGCACCGGCTGAAGGGGTCGCGCCCGCGTCGGTGGCCGCTGTGGCCACGGCCTCCCACGAGCCCCGCGAGCCCAGCGACGTGGCGGGTGAACACGCCCCCACCGAAGGTGCCGGTGGCGCCGCTGAAGCGGCCGCCGACGGCGAGGCCGAAGGCGAAGGCGGTGGCCGCCGCAGCCGCAACCGCCGACGTGGCCGCCGGGGTGGCGACCGTGCCGGGCGCCAGACCGCTGAAGCCGGTGCGGAAGGCGCCGGCGACGCCGAGGGTGAAGCCGCGCCCGTGGATGGCGAAGCCGCCACGCCCGCCGCAGAGCCGGCCGAACCCGTGGACGCTGGGGAGCTGTTCGCCGAGGTGCTGTCTGGCGCCTACGATGCCGAACCGGCCATCGCCGAAGAAGAAGCCGCCGCCATCACCAAACGCGTGCTGGCCGCCGAACCCGACGCGCCCAAGCTGCACAAGGTGCTGGCCCAGGCCGGTGTGGGGTCGCGCCGCGACATGGAGCAGATGATCGTCGACGGGCGCATCACCGTGAACGGCCAGCCGGCCCACATCGGCCAGCGCATCAGCTTTGGCGACCGCATCGCCGTCGGCGGCAAGCCCGTGAAGGTGCGCATCGCACCGCCGCCCCCGCGCGTGCTGGCGTACCACAAGCCTGCCGGCGAGGTCGTCACGCACGACGACCCGCAGCAGCGCCCCACCGTGTTCCGCCGCCTGCCCAAGCTGCACCAGGGCAAGTGGCAGTCTGTGGGCCGCCTGGACATCAACACCGAAGGCCTGCTGCTGTTCACCAACAGCGGTGAGCTGGCCAACAGCCTGATGCACCCGCGTTTCGGCGTCGAGCGTGAATACGCCGTGCGCTCGCTGGGCGTGCTGGGCCAGGAAGCCAAGGCCAAGCTGCTGGAAGGGGTGGAGATCGACGGCCAGCGCTGCGCCTTCAAGAGCATCGAGGACGGTGGTGGTGAAGGTGCCAACCACTGGTACCGCTGCGTGATCACCGAAGGCCGCAACCGCGAGGTGCGCAAGCTGTTCGACGCCGTGGGCCACGCCGTCAGCCGGCTGATCCGCATCCGCTATGGTGCCGTGCTGTTGCCGCGCGGCCTCAAGCGCGGCGTGTGGATCGACCTGGACGACCAAGACGTACGCGCACTGCGCCGCGTCACCGGCACCGAACGGGCCGAACGTCCGGAGCGCGGCGAGCCGCGCCATGCCCGTGGTGACCGCAAGGACCGTGGCCCGCGCCCCGAAGGTGCCGAGCCGCGTGGCGACCGCCCCGACCGTGGCGACCGCGGTCCGCGCCCGGGTGCCGGGCAGGGCGGTGGTGGCCAGAACGCCAACGCCCGCGGCGGCAAACAACGCGGCCGCGGCGTCGGCCCGCGGCCCTCGCGTCCGCCCGAGGTGGAAGGCGCACAAGGGCCGCTGAACATCCCGAACCCGCTGCAGCAGACCTTCGACCGACGCGCCATCCAGCAAGACCGCCGCCCGCAGCGCGAGTACGGCGAGGACGGCCCCATCCCCAACCCGCTGCAGCAGACCTACGACAAGCGGTTTGTGCAGAAGGGCACCGGCTTTGGCGGCAGCGCCGGCTTGGGCAATGGCGGCGGCGGTGGCCGCGGTGGCAAGCGCCGTGGTGGCGCCGGCCCCCAGGGCGGCGGTGGTGGGGGTGGCGGTGGTCAGCCCGATCCGCTGAAGACCGCCATCGGCTTCATCGGCGGTGACGCTTTCCTGCGCAAGGGCGGCGGCGGCGGTGGCAACCGCGGCGGCAAGCGTGGTGGTGGTGGCGGCGGCGGCGGTGGTGGCGGCCGCGGTCGCCGTTGACGACCCCGCGGTGGCCGGTGACCGGCTGCCAGACGGGGGCATGGCGCCCCTGCCGCTTCCACACCATCACCCTTGACGGCCAGGCCATCAAGGGGTTAGCCGGCTTGACATTCCTTCCGGCTAAAATCTTAGGCTTTGCCAAGCAGCCTACTTCAGGAGAAAACAACCATGGCCATCGAACGCACCCTTTCCATCATCAAGCCCGACGCCGTGGCCAAGAACGTCATCGGCCAGATCTACGCCCGCTTCGAAGGCGCTGGCCTGAAGGTCATCGCCGCCAAGATGGTGCACCTGTCGCGCGGCGAAGCCGAGCAGTTCTACGCCGTGCACAAGGCCCGTCCCTTCTTCAAGGACCTGGTGGACTTCATGGTCTCCGGCCCCGTGATGATCCAGGCCCTGGAAGGCGAGAACGCCATCGCCAAGAACCGCGAACTGATGGGCGCCACCGACCCGAAGAAGGCCGAGAAGGGCACCATCCGCGCCGACTTCGCCGACAGCATCGACGCCAACGCCGTGCACGGCTCTGACGCCCCGGAAACCGCCGCTGTGGAAGTGGCGTTCTTCTTCCCCGGCATGAACGTCTACGGCCGCTGAGGCGCGCATGGCCGTCAATCTTCTCGATTTCGACCTCGAGGGGCTGACGGCCTTTTGCGAAGGGCTGGGCGAAAAGCGGTTTCGCGCCGTTCAGCTTTTTCGCTGGATTCACCAGAAGGGCGCGGCCGATTTCGAGGCCATGTCCGACCTGGCCAAGAGCCTGCGCGGCAAACTGGCCAGCACCGCTGAAGTCCGCGGCCTGCCGCTGATCAGCGAACACATTTCCGCCGACGGCACGACCAAGTGGTTGTTCGACGTCGGTGCCGGCAACGCCGTCGAAGCCGTCTACATCCCCGAAGCGGACCGCGGCACGCTGTGCGTGTCCTCGCAGGCCGGTTGTGCCGTCGGCTGCCGCTTTTGCAGCACCGGCCACCAGGGTTTCAGCCGCAACCTGAGCACCGGCGAAATCATCGCCCAGCTGTGGTTCGCCGAACACCGGCTGCGCCAGCCCGGTGGTGAGCGCGTCATCGACAACGTCGTGATGATGGGCATGGGCGAGCCGCTGCAGAACTACAGCGCCTTGGTGCCGGCCTTGCGCACCATGCTGGACGACCACGGTTATGGCCTGTCCCGCCGCCGCGTCACGGTCTCCACCTCGGGCGTGGTGCCCATGATCGACCGCTTGCGCGAAGACTGTCCCGTGGCCTTGGCCGTGTCGCTGCACGCCCCCACCGACGCGCTGCGCGAGCCGCTGGTGCCGCTGAACCGCAAGTACCCCATCGCCGAACTGCTGGCCGCGTGCAACCGCTACCTGCAGGCCGCGCCGCGCGACTTCATCACCTTCGAGTACTGCATGCTCGATGGCGTGAACGACACGCCGGAACTCGCGGCCGAACTGGTGCGTCTGGTGCGCGGGTTGGGCCAGAGCAGCGGTGAAGCCGGCGCCGTGGCCTGCAAGCTGAACCTGATTCCTTTCAACCCTTTCCCCGCCTCGGGCCTGAAACGGTCGCCGCGCGAGCGTGTGACCGCCTTCGCCCGGGTGCTGCAGGACGCCGGCATCGTGACCACCATCCGCAAGACCCGGGGCGACGACATCGACGCCGCCTGTGGCCAATTGGCCGGTGAGGTGCAAGACCGCACCAACGCCCGCGAGCGCCTGGAGCAGCGGCGCGCCGTCATCCCCTTGGTGCCCGCTGCGGGCACGCGCGGAGAGGCCGCTTGAACGCGCGTGCAGCGGCGCTGGGCGCGTGCACCCTGGCCTTGCTGACGCTGTTGGGCGGCTGCGCCGCCCCTGACGTGCCCTCGGCCAGCAGCAGCGGGCCCCGCACGGCTTCTGAGCAGACCCCGGCCGACCGCCGTGCGCGGGTGCGGCTGGAACTGGCCGCGGCCTATTTCGCGCGTGGCCAAAACAGCACCGCACTGGACGAGGTCAAGCAGGCCCTGGTGGCGCGCCCCGACCTGGCCGAGGCGCACAGCCTGCAAGGGCTGATTTACGCCAGCCTGGGTGAGAACAAGCTGGCCGAAGACAGCTTGCAGCGCGCACTGCAACTGAACCCGCGCGATGCCGACGCGATGCACAACTTCGGCTTCTTCTTGTGCCAACAGCGGCGTTTTGCACCAGCCGAGGCGCAGTTCCAGGCCGCGCTGGCGGTGCCGCAGTACAGCGGTGCCGCCCGCACCACGCTGGCCCAGGGCATTTGCCAGGCCCGTGCGGGGCAGTGGGCCGACGCCGATCGCACCTTGTCGCGCAGCTACGAACTGGACCCAACCAGCGCCGTGACTGCTTACAACCTCAGCGAAGTGCTGTTGCGCCGCGGTGAATTGCAACGCGCGCGGTTCTACATCCAGCGCGTGAACGCCGTGCCGGAGCAGGTGAACGCGCAGTCGTTGTGGCTGGCTGCCCGCATCGAACGTCGACTGGGCGACCAGGCCGCGCTGCAAGTGTTGGCCCGCCAATTGCGTGACCGCTTCCCCCAATCCCCCGAGGCCCTGCAGTTGGAGCGGGGACGATTCGATGACTGAGCCTTTCGAAGGCGCCGAAGAAGCGCCGTCTGGCAACCCCCGGCCCGCCGCAGCGGCGCCCACCACCGCCGGTGGTTTGATCCGCGCGGCGCGCGAACGCCAAGGGCTGCACATCGCGGCGCTGGCCACCGCCATCAAGGTGTCGCCCCGCAAGCTGGACGCGCTGGAGAACGACCGTTATGCGGAACTGCCGGACGCCACCTTCACGCGGGCCCTGGCCCAGACGGTCTGCAAGACACTGAAGCTGCCGGCCGGCCCGGTGCTGGCGCTGTTGCCCGCCGCCGAGTCTTCTGCCCTGGACCACGTGGCCGGGGCGCTGAACGAACCTTTCCGCGACCGCCCGGGCCGCGAAGAGCACGCCGCCTTGGCAGCTGTGGCCGTGCGGCCGATGGTGTGGATGGGTTTGGCTTTCCTGTTGGCCGCGATGGTGTTGTTCTTCGCGCCCGCCAGTTGGTGGCAGCGTTTGGAGGCGGTGGACAGCGCTGCGTCGGCCGCCAGCGCCGCGCCGGTCCTGGCCTCGGCGCCAGCCGCCCCGGTGGTGGCCGCCAGTGCGGCTTCGGCCGTGGCCATGGCCGCGTCGGCACCGGCTGCGGCCGCCAGCGCGGTGGTGGCGGCATCGGCCGCAGCGACGACGCTGGCCGCGCCGGTGGTGCCCGCCGCGGTGCTGCCAGCCCAAGGGCCTGCGGCTTTGTCTGGCGCGGCCCAGGTCGGGCCCGCCCGGGCGCCGGCGCCGACCGCCGCGGTTCCTGCTGTCGTCGTTGGCGGGGGTGCACCCGCCGCGGCGCCGGTGGCCCCGCTGCCGACCGCCGCTGCACCCGCCACGGCTGCACCCCTGGCACCCGTGGCAGCCGGCGCGGCCGCGCTGCAACTGCAGGCCGACCAGGCGACGTGGGCCGAGGTGCGCGATGCGCGCGGCCAGGTGCTGGTGTCCCGTTTGGTCCGTGCGGGCGAAGTGCTGCAGTTGTCGGGCACACCGCCGCTGAAACTCACGTTGGGCAACGCCCCGGGCACGCGCCTGTCGTTCCGCGGCAAGCCCGTGGACCTGGTGCCCTTCACGCGCGACAGCGTGGCCCGTTTTGAACTGCAATGAGGTGCCGTGATGAACGCTCCTGACCTTCTGCCCACCGGCATCGCCACCGCCAACCCGCCAGCGCGCCGCACGCGCCAGGCGCGCGCCGTCTGGGGCGACCACGTGGTCACCATCGGCGGCGACGCGCCGGTGCGCATCCAGTCCATGACCAACACCGACACGGTGGACGTCATCGGCACGGCCATCCAGGTGAAGGAACTGGCCCAGGCGGGCTCGGAGTTGGTGCGCATCACCGTCAACACGCCGGAAGCGGCCGAGGCCGTGCCGCACATCCGCGAGCAGCTGGACCGCATGGGCATCCCGGTGCCGTTGGTGGGCGACTTCCACTACAACGGCCACCGCCTGCTGACCGAGTTCCCGGCCATGGCCCAGGCGCTCAGCAAGTACCGCATCAACCCCGGCAACGTGGGCAAGGGCGACAAACGAGACCGGCAGTTCGCGATGATGGTCGAGGCCGCGGCACGCTACGACAAATGTGTGCGCATCGGCGTCAACTGGGGCAGCCTGGACCAGGAACTGCTGGCCAGCCTGATGGACGAGAACGCCGCGCGTGCCCAGCCTTGGGACGCGCAGCAGGTGATGTACCAGGCGCTGATCCAGTCGGCCCTGAGCTCGGCCGACTACGCCCGCGAGGTGGGCCTGGACCCGAACCAGATCATCATCAGCTGCAAGGTCAGCGGCGTGCGCGACCTCATCGCGGTGTACCGTGAACTGGCGCGCCGCTGCGACTACGCGCTGCACCTGGGCCTGACCGAAGCCGGCATGGGCACCAAAGGCACCGTGGCCTCCACCGCTGCGCTGGCCGTGCTGCTGCAAGAAGGCATTGGCGACACCATCCGTGTGAGCCTGACCCCGCAGCCGGGCGAAGCGCGCACGCAAGAGGTGGTGGTGGCCGGCGAGATCCTGCAGTCGCTGGGCCTGCGTGCCTTCAACCCCAGCGTCACCGCCTGCCCGGGTTGTGGCCGCACGACCAGCACCACGTTCCAGGAACTCGCCAAGCAGATCGACGACTTCCTGCGCGCGCAGATGCCGGTGTGGAAGACCCGTTACCCCGGTGTCGAGACCATGAAGGTTGCGGTGATGGGCTGCATCGTCAACGGCCCGGGCGAGAGCAAACACGCCGACATCGGCATCAGCTTGCCAGGCACCGGTGAAGCGCCGGCCGCACCGGTGTTCATCGACGGCGAGAAGGCCATGACGCTGCGCGGCGAGGGCATCGCGGCCGAGTTCCACAAGATCGTCGAGGACTACATCGAGCGCCGCTGGGGCACCACGCACCACGCCTGAGGCGTGCACCACCCACCACGTCGGGCCCCTGGCCCGCGCGGCGCGGCCGGGCGCTGGCCCTGGGCGCCGCCCACCATCCCGTCTTCAGGCACCGCAGCTGGCCACGGCCGCTGCCAGCCCTTTCTTTGAATCTGCCGCGGCGGCCATCCGATGGCCGTCGCCGGCTTTGCACCCCGAACCCATGGCCGAAACCATCCAAGCCGTCAAAGGCATGAACGACATCCTGCCGGCCGCCGTGCCGCGCAAGGAACGCCTGCCCGAGTCCGCCCTCTGGCGCTGGTTCGAAAACACCGTGCAGACGGTGTTGGCCCGCCACGGCTACCAGTACCTGATGACGCCCATCGTCGAGCCCACGGCCCTGTTCGTGCGCGGCATTGGCGAAGCCACCGACATCGTCGAGAAGGAGATGTACTCCTGGACCGACGCCATGAACGGTGACCGCCTGACCCTGCGCCCAGAGATCACCGCCGGCATCGTGCGCGCCATGGTCGAGCACAACGCGCTGTACAACGGCCCGCTGCGGGTGTGGTCCATCGGCCCGGTGTTCCGCCACGAGCGCCCGCAAAAGGGCCGCTACCGCCAGTTCCACCAGTTGGACGTGGAGGCCCTGGGCTTTGGTGGCCCGGACGTGGACGCCGAACTCATTCTGATGCTGCGCCAGCTGTGGCTGGCCCTCGGGTTGAAGGTTGGCACCGACGTCCGCTTGGAGCTGAACAGCCTGGGCCAGCCGGCCGAGCGCGCGGCACACCGCGCCGCGCTGATTGCTTACTTCGAAGCCCACGCCGAGCAACTCGACGAGGACGCCCGCCGCCGCCTGCACAGCAACCCGCTGCGCATCCTGGACACCAAGAACCCGGCCATGCAGGCCCTGGTGGAAGCCGCGCCCAAGCTGCAAGAGCACCTGGGTGACGAGAGCCGCGCCCACCTGGCCGCCGTGTGCGCGGTGCTGGACGCCGCCGGCTTGCCGTACCGCATCAATCCGCGTCTGGTGCGCGGGCTGGACTACTACAACCTGACGGTGTTCGAGTGGGTCACCGACCAACTGGGCTCGCAGGGCACGGTGTGCGGCGGTGGCCGCTACGACGGCCTCTTCGAGCAATTGGGTGGCAAGCCCACGCCGGGCATCGGTTTCGGCCTGGGCATTGAACGCCTGTTGCTGTTGCTGCAGGAGATCGGTGTGCCCGTGCCGCGCGCCGTGCCCGACGCCTATGCCCTGGTGTTGGACCCGGCGGCCCTGCCGGTGGCCATGGTGGTGCTGGACGAACTGCGCACGGCCGGTGTGTCGGTGCAGATGCACGCCGGCGGTGGTTCCATGAAGTCGCAGTTCAAGAAGGCCGATGCCAGCGGCGCGGCCCACGCGCTGATCTTCGGTGGCGACGAACTGGCGCAAGGCCAGGTGGCGGTGAAACCCCTGCGCGACGCCGCCGCGCCGCAGGTGCTGCGCCCCTTGTCGGAAGCCGCGGCCTGGGGCCATGCCCTGCGCAACGCATAATCGCCGGCTCTTTCGCCGATCCACACGCTGATTCCTTCGTCGTTCCCACCCATGGCCACACAACTCGACCTGCAAGAGCAGGAACAACTCGACGCCCTGAAGTCGTTCTGGAAGCAGTACGGCAACCTCATCACCTGGGTGCTGATCCTGGTGCTGGGCGCCTACGCGGCCTGGAACGGCTGGAACTGGTACCAGCGTGACCAGGCCTTCAAGGCGGGTTCGATGTACGACGCACTGGAGCAGGCGGCCCAGGCCAACGACGCCGACAAGGCCGCCCGCATCTTTGAAGACCTGAAGACGCGTTTCCCCGCCACGGCCCAGGCCGGGCAGGGTGGCTTGGTGGCCGCGCGCCTGCACGTGGACAAGGCCCAGGCCGACAAAGCACAGACGGTGTTGACCTGGGTGGCTGAACACGCCAAGGACCCCGGCTACCGGCAGGTGGCGCGCATGCGCCTGGCAGCCCTGGCCGCCGAAGCCAAGCAGTTCGACCAGGCGCTCAAGCACCTGGACGCGGCCCAGGGCGGTGACTTTGAAGCTCTGGTGGCCGACCGCCGCGGTGACGTGCTGTCCGCGGCCGGCAAGCCCGACGAAGCCCTGAAGGCCTACCAGGCCGCCTGGGCGGGCATGGACGACAAGAACGAGTACCGTCGCTTGGTGGAAGCCAAGCTCACCGCCCTCGGCGCAGCCCCGGCCCCGGCCGCGGCGGCCAGCGCAGCCGCCTCGGGGGCCGCCCGATGATGGGTGCCGTGCAAGCCCGCGGGCTTCGCGCCTGGTGTGCCCTGGCCGGCTTGGTGCTGGTGGCGGCTTGCTCCAGCGACAAGCCCGCGCCGACGCCGCTGACGCCGCTGGAGCCCAAGATCGCCGGCAAGCAGGTGTGGTCGGCCAGCGTCGACAGCGCCAAGTACCCGCTGATCGTGGCCAGTGCCAAGGGCCAGTTCTTTGTGGCCGGCACCGACGGCACCGTGCTCGCGCTCGACGCCGAAAGCGGTCGCGAGGTGTGGCGCGGCGACGTGCGGGGGACGGTGGCCGCTGGTGTGGGCAGCGACGGGCGTTTTGCCGCCGTCGTCACCCGCGACAACGAAGTGGTCACGCTGGACGCCGGCAAGGTGCTCTGGCGCCAGCGTGTGCCGTCGCGCGTGGTCACCGCCCCGTTGGTGGCGGGCGAGCGCGTGTTCGTGATGAGTGTGGACCGCGCCGTGCACGCCTTTGATGCGCTGGACGGCCGCAAGCTGTGGACCCAGGCCCGGCCCGGCGATGCGCTGACGCTGTCGCAGGCCAGCGTCATCACGGCCTTCAAGAACACCCTGCTGGTGGCCCAAGGTGTGCGCCTGGCCGCGTTGGACCCGGCCAACGGCACCCTGTTGTGGGAAACCGCGCTGGCGTCGCCGCGCGGCACCAACGAGGTGGAGCGCTTGGCGGATCTGCTGGGCCCGTCGTTGCGACTGGGCAACAAGGTTTGCGCACGGGCTTTCCAGTCGGCCGTGGCCTGCGTCGATGCTTCGCGTGGCAGCCTGGTCTGGAGCCGCAACGCCGGCGGTGTGCAGGCCGTGGGTGGCAACGAAGAGTTCATCGTCGGCGCCGACGCCAGCGACCGCATCACCGCGTGGCGCGCTGACAACGGCGACACCGCCTGGACCCATGAAAAGCTGCTGTACCGCGGCCTGAGCGGCTTCACCGCCGTCGGCCCCGTGGCGGTGTTCGGCGACGCCGCCGGCTGGGTGCATTTCCACAAGCTGCTGGACGGCGAACCGCAGCTGCGCCTGTCCACCGACGGCTCGGCCGTGGTGGGCGCGCCCGCGGTGTCCGGCAACACGGTGCTGGTGGTCACGCGCAAGGGTGGCCTGTTTGCCTTCCGTCCTTACTGAAAGCCGCCCATGAAGCCGGTGATTGCCCTGGTGGGCCGGCCCAACGTCGGCAAGTCCACGCTGTTCAACCGCATCACGAAAAGCCGAGATGCCATCGTCGCCGATTTCGCCGGCCTGACGCGCGACCGCCATTACGGCGACGCGCGCTTCGGGTCGCGCGAGTTCATCGTGGTCGACACGGGCGGCTTTGAGCCCGCCAAGCCCACGGGCGTGGTGGCCCAGATGGCCAAGCAGACGCGCCAAGCCGTGGCCGAAGCCGACGTGGTGGTGTTCGTGGTGGACGTGCGCGCCGGTTTGTCGGCCCAGGACCACGACATCGCCCAGTACCTGCGCACGCAGCAGAAGAAGGTGCTGCTCGCGGCCAACAAAGCCGAAGGCATGCAGAGCAGCCCGGCCCTGGCGGAGTTCTACGAACTGGGCATCGGCGACCCGCACCCAGTGTCGGCCGCGCACGGGCAGGGCATCCGCAGCCTGCTGGAAGCCGCGCTGGAACAGTTCGGCTTCCTGGAAGACGAAGACGAGGACGCGGCGGGGGAACCCGCCGAAGACGCGCCGATCCGCCTGGCCGTGGCCGGCCGCCCCAACGTGGGCAAGAGCACGCTGATCAACGCCTGGCTGGGTGAAGAGCGTCTGGTGGCCTACGACCAACCCGGCACCACGCGCGACGCCATCAGCGTGCCGCTGGAGCGCGACGGGCGCCGATTCGAACTCATCGACACCGCCGGCTTGCGCCGCACGGGCAAGGTCTTCGAGGCCATCGAGCAGTTTTCGGTGGTGAAGACGCTGCAGGCCATCGCCGACGCCAACGTGGTGCTGTTGTTGATCGACGCCACCCAGGGTGTGAGCGAACAGGACGCACACATCGCCGGTTACATCCTCGAATCGGGCCGCGCCGTCGTCATCGCCATGAACAAATGGGACGCGACCGACGATTACCAGCGCCAGCAATTGCAGCGCTCCATCGAGAGCCGGCTGCCCTTCCTGAAGTTCGCGCCGGTGCTCTACATCTCGGCGCTGAAGCGTGCCGGTTTGTCGGCGGTGTGGAAGGCGTTGTTGCACGCCCACGCCTCGGCCACCATCAAGATGCCCACGCCGGTGCTCACACGTTTGGTGCACGAAGCCAATGAACACCAGGCGCCGCGCCGTGATGGCCGTTTCCGCCCCAAGATGCGCTATGCGCACCAAGGCGGCATGAACCCGCCCTTGGTGGTGATCCACGGCACCTCGCTGGAGCAGATTCCCGACAGTTACAAGCGCTTCCTGGAGGGGCGTTTCCGGGAGCACTTCAAGCTCGTCGGCACGCCCATGCGCATTGAATTCCGGTCCGCGGCCAACCCGTTCGACGAACGGGCGAAGTGACGACGCTGCCGCGAATCGGCTTTTCCACGGCCAGGGTTCTCCCTGTGTGATAACGTGGTCCCCTTCTCTAACACGGAGCATATCGTGAGCAATAAAGGCCAACTCTTGCAGGACCCCTTTCTGAACCTGCTGCGCAAGGAACACGTGCCGGTGTCCATTTACCTGGTCAACGGCATCAAGCTCCAAGGCCACATCGAATCGTTTGACCAGTACGTGGTGCTGCTGCGCAACACCGTGACGCAGATGGTCTACAAGCACGCGATCTCCACCGTCGTGCCCAGCCGCGCGGTGAACTTCCACGCCAACGAGAACCAGGAACCGGCCTGACCGCCCTGGATTCGCCCAAGCCGCCCACCTTGAGTTCACCCGACCGCCTGGCCCCTGTGCCAGGAGACAGCCGGACCCGCGCCGTGCTCGTGGGCGTGGACCTCGGCGGCCAAAACGCCTTCGACCCCACGCTCGAGGAATTGGCTTTGCTGGCCGAGTCCGCGGGCGATGTGGCGGTGGCCCGCATCACCGCCAAACGCCGCGCACCCGACGCGGCGTTGTTTGTGGGTTCGGGCAAGGCCGACGAAATCAAGGCCATGGTGGCGGCCACGCAGGCGCATGGGGTCATCTTCGACCAAGCCCTGTCGCCCGCGCAGCAACGCAACCTGGAGCAGCACCTGGGCTGTGCCGTGGCCGACCGCACCTCGCTGATCCTGGACATCTTTGCGCAGCGCGCGCAAAGCCACGAGGGCAAGCTGCAGGTCGAACTGGCGCGGCTGCAGTACATGGCCACACGCCTGGTGCGGCGCTGGAGCCACCTGGAGCGCCAACGCGGGGGCATCGGCACGCGCGGTGGCCCCGGTGAAGCGCAGATCGAACTCGACCGCCGCATGATCGGCGACCGCATCAAGTCGGTCAAAGAACGCCTGGAGAAGGTCAAGCGCCAGCGCGGCACACAGCGCAAGGCGCGGGAGCGCCGCGGCACTTTCCGCATCTCGCTGGTGGGTTACACCAACGCCGGCAAGTCCACGCTGTTCAACGCCCTGGTGAAGGCCCGCACCTACGCGGCCGACCAGTTGTTTGCCACGCTGGACACCACCACGCGGCAGCTGTGGTTGGCAGAGGCCGGCGGTTCGGTGTCGCTGTCGGACACCGTGGGTTTCATCCGGGACCTGCCGCACAAGCTGGTGGAAGCTTTCGAGGCCACGCTGCAGGAGGCCGCTGACGCCGACCTGCTGCTGCACGTGCTGGACGCTGCCAGTCCGCAACTGTTGGAACAGCAGGCCGAGGTCGAGCGCGTCTTGCAGGACATCGGTGCTGGCCACGTGCCCCAGGTGATGGTGTTCAACAAGTGCGATCTGCTGCCTGACAGCCAGCAGCACCGCGAGGGCCAGGACGAGGTGGAGGTGCACCCCGGTGTACGCCGCCCGCGGGTCTTCATCAGCGCGCAGCAAGGCCTGGGATTGGACACGCTGCGCAGGGTCATCGCTGAAGTAGCACGCTCAGGCGAGAATGCCGAAGCCGGCTGAACCGGACCACAAAAGCATGAACAACACACAAGCTCCTCGCCGGCCCCGCCGGTTGCGCGCCAGCCTGATGGGCTGGGTCTTCAACCAGCGCAACGACGGCCCGCCCGATCTGGACGAACTCTGGCGCGATTTCAACCGCAAGCTGACCGGCCTGTTCGGGCAAAAGGGCAGCGGGCCCAACCCGGGTCGCCCCAGCGGCGATGGGGGTGGCGGCGGTGGTGGCTTCCAGCCTGACATGAAGAGCGCAGGCATCGGCGCCGGCCTGATCGGCGGCGTGGTGGTGCTGGCTTGGTTGGGCAGCGGCTTCTTCATCGTGCAGGAAGGCCAACAGGCGGTGGTCACCACCTTCGGCAAGTACAGCTCCACCGTGGACGCTGGCTTCCAGTGGCGCTTCCCGTTCCCGGTGCAGGCGCACGAAACGGTGTCGGTGACACAACTGCGCTCGGTGGAAGTGGGCCGCAGCACGGTGGTGCCCTCCACAGGGCTGCGCGACTCGTCCATGCTGACGCAGGACGAGAACATCGTCGACATCCGCTTCACGGTGCAGTACCGCTTGAGCGACGCGCGCGCTTACCTGTTCGAGAACCGCAACGCCGACGAAGCCGTGGTGATGGCCGCGGAATCGGCGGTGCGCGAGATCGTGGGGCGCAGCAAGGTGGACTCCGTGCTGTACGAGCAGCGTGACGCCATCGCCACCGACCTGGTGAAGAGCACGCAGGCGCAGCTGGACAAGCTGAAGGCCGGCATCATCATCGCCAACGTCAACGTGCAGAACGTGCAGGTGCCCGACTCTGTGCAGGCCGCCTTCAACGACGCCTTCAAGGCCGGCGCCGACCGCGACCGCTTCAAGAACGAAGGCCAGGCTTACGCCAGCGACGTCATTCCCAAGGCCCGCGGCACGGCCTCGCGCTTGATGGAAGAGGCCGAAGGCTACCGCTCTCGTGTGGTGGCGCAGGCCGAGGGTGATGCGCAACGCTTCCGTTCGGTGCTGACCGAGTACCAGAAGGCCCCGGCGGTGACGCGCGACCGCCTGTACATCGACACCATGCAGCAGGTGTACAGCAACGTCACCAAGGTGATGGTGGATGCCCGCAGCGGCTCGAACCTGCTGTACCTGCCGCTGGACAAGCTGTTGCAACAAGGCACGGGCCCCAACGCCGCGCCGCTGGCCGTGCCCGCCCCGGCCATCAACGAAAACACGCCCGCCAGCAGTGGCGCTGCCGTGGGCGCCGACAGCCGCTCGCGCGACAACACCCGCAGCCGCGACCGCGAAAGCCGCTGAACCAACATGAACAAGATTGCCCTGACCGTTTCCGGCGCGTTGATCGCGCTGATGCTGGTGGCCTCCACGCTCTTCGTTGTCGACCAGCGCCAGGTGGCCGTGATCTACGCGCTCGGCGAGATCAAAGAGGTGGTGACCGAACCCGGTCTGAAGTTCAAGCTGCCGCCGCCGTTCCAGAACGTCGTGTTCCTGGACAAGCGCATCCAGACGCTGGACAGCCCGGAGACCCGCCCCATCTTCACCGCTGAGAAGAAGAGCTTGGTCATCGATTGGCTGGTGAAGTGGCGCATCTCCGAGCCGCGCCAGTTCATCCGCAACAGCGGCACCGACCTGCGCAACCTGGAAAGCCGCCTGGCGCCTGTGGTGCAGGCCGCGTTCAACGAAGAGGTCACCAAGCGCGACGTGCGTGGCGTGCTCGCCACCGAACGTGAACGTGTGATGAGCGACGTGCAAAAGCGCCTGGCCGATGAAGCCAAGGCCTTCGGTATCGAGATCGTCGACGTGCGCATCAAGCGCGTGGACTTCGTGGCCGACATCACCGACTCGGTCTACCGCCGCATGGAGTCTGAGCGCAAGCAGGTGGCCAACGAACTGCGCTCGCAGGGTGCGGCCGAAGGCGAGAAGATCCGCGCCGATGCCGACCGTCAGCGTGAGGTCATCATCGCCGAGGCCTACCGCGACGCCCAGAAGATCAAGGGCGAGGGCGATGCCAAGGCCAGCGCGCTGTACAACGAAGCCTTTGGCCGAGACCCGCAGTTCGCCCAGTTCTACCGCAGCCTGGAAGCCTACCGGGCCACCTTCCGCAACAAGAGCGACGTGATGGTGCTGGACCCCAACACCGATTTCTTCAAGGCCATGCGCGGCGGTGGCGCTGCGCCCGCCGCTCCCAGGGGCAAGTAACGCGCGGGCAGGGGCCCGGAACAGAGCCCCCTTTGCCCGATGACGCCAGCGGCTGCCTAACACGCAGCCGCTTTTCCGTTTGTGGGGGGTGGGAATTCCAAGGGTGTCAGACGGCTGGCACGGCAATAGCATGTGGCTGGCGTGGCTCGAGGACCGAGCCCACCGTTCCAACAATGGAGGATCCCATGCAACAACCCCTGAATCGCCTGGCCGCTACCTTGGCCGGTTTGGCGCTGATGAGCAGCGCCGTGTTTGCGCAGGCCAGCGAAGACCGCGACCCGGCCCGCGCCGCCGCGGAAGTGAAGGCGCAGATTGGTGAGACCGATGCCGACACCGGCCCGGCCTTCGTCTTCGGTGGCGTCCAGTACGCCAACAAGAAGGCCTTTGTGGACAGCGGCGCCCGTTGCTCGACGCGCCACGTCACCGATTTCGAGCAGCAACTGCACGAGTTGAACCACCGCAGCTGGCTGAGCCAGCGCCAAAGCCAGGGTCGCGCCGTGGCGCTGCGCCCGGTGGGTTCTGTGAACATCCCGGTGTGGGTGCACGTCATCAACAAGGGCGCCGGCACCGCCAACGGTGACGTGCCCGAAAGCCAGATCACCGCGCAGCTGAACGTCCTGAACGCCGCCTACAGTGGCACGGGCTCGCCTTTTGTGTTCACCTTGGCCGGTGTCACGCGCACCACCAACGCCAGCTGGTACGTGATGACGCCGGGCTCCTCGGCCGAATCGCAGGCCAAGACCGCGCTGCGCAAGGGTGGTGCTGGCACGCTGAACATGTACCTCGCCAGCCCCGGTCAGGGCCTGCTGGGTTGGGCCACGTTCCCCACCGACTACACCGCCAAGCCCACCATGGACGGCGTGGTGGTGCTGAACACCTCGGTCCCGGGCGGCACGGCCGCGCCGTACAACGAAGGCGACACCGGTACCCACGAAGTGGGCCATTGGCTGGGCCTGTACCACACCTTCCAGGGTGGTTGCACAGCGAAGAACGACCAGGTCAGCGACACGCCGGCCGAGCGGTCCGCAGCCTATGGCTGCCCGACGGGTCGCGACAGCTGCGCGCGTCAGGCGGGCAAGGACCCCATCACCAACTTCATGGACTACACCGACGACAGCTGCATGAACACGTTCAGCGCTGGCCAGGTGACGCGCATGGACAGCCTGCACCAGCAGTACCGCAGCAGCACCTGACCGACATCTGACGCTGTCGTGCAACGCGGGCGCCTTCGTGGCGGCCGCGTGGGCCTGCCCGCCGTGGCAAGGCGCGGGTAGGCCCGTACAATCCGGTTTTTAACCGCCGGTGTCTTTTCGAATGCTTTGCCCCTGGCTGTTGCCTGAGCACATTGCCGACGTGCTGCCTGCCCAGGCACGGCGCATCGAAGGTCTGCGGCGCCAACTGCTCGACCTGGCCCATGGCTACGGTTTTGAGCTGGTCATGCCGCCCCTGTTGGAGCACCTGGAATCCTTGCTCTCCGGGACCGGCAGCGCCCTGGACCTGAAAACATTCAAGCTGGTGGACCAGCTCAGCGGCCGCATGCTCGGCCTGCGTGCCGACACCACCCCGCAGGCCGCGCGCATCGATGCCCACCTGCTGAACCGTGATGGCGTGACCCGCCTGTGTTACTGCGGCCCGGTGCTGCACACCCGCCCTGGCGGTGCCGATGCCACGCGTGAGCCCTTGCAGTTCGGCGCCGAAATCTTCGGCCATGCCGGTCTGGAAGCCGACCTGGAGGTGATGGAGCTCGCGCTGGACTGCCTGCAGGCCGCCGAGCCGCGTCAGTGGTTGATCGACCTGGCCGATGCCCGGGTGCTGCGTGGTGTGCTGGCCGGTGTGCCGGTCGACGCCGCCCGCCTGGAGGCTTTGGTGGCAGCTTTGGCCGACAAAGACGCGCCCACGGTCGCTTCGCTCAGCCAGGACATGCCTGCCGTCACCCGCGAAGCCCTGCATGCCTTGTTGGGCCTGTACGGTGGGGCCGAGGTGTTGGCGACGGCGCGTGCGGCCTTGCCGGATCGGCCGCTGGTGCGCCAAGCGCTCGACGAACTCGCCACGCTGGCCGACCACCTGCGCCGCGCCTACCCGTCGTTGCGCGTGGGCTTCGACCTGGCCGACTTGGGCGGTTACGCGTACTACAGCGGCGCCCGCTTTGCCTTGTACGCACAAGGCAGCAGTGACGCATTGGCCCGTGGTGGCCGCTACGACGAAGTGGGTGCGGTGTTCGGCCGCAACCGCCCCGCCGCGGGCTTCAGCCTGGACCTGAAGGCCCTGGCAGAACTGGGCCCGGTGCGCGCAGCGCCGACCGCCATCCGCGCCCCTTGGGGCGAAGACCCGGCCTTGCGCGCCGCGGTGCGGCGTTTGCGCGAGCAGGGCGAAACCGTGATCGCCACGCTGCCGGGTCATGCGTTGGAGGCCGAGGCCTTCGCCTGCGACCGCGAGCTGGTTTTTGAAGGCGGCCACTGGCTGCTGCGCGCCCTTTCCTGATCTCGACCTGATCCTGAATTCATAGGACACACACATGCAAGCAGGCCACCGGCCCAACCCTGGGCGCAACGTCGTCGTCGTCGGTACCCAGTGGGGCGACGAAGGCAAAGGCAAGATCGTCGACTGGATGACCGACCACGCCCAGGGCGTGGTGCGTTTCCAGGGCGGCCACAACGCCGGCCACACCCTGGTCATCAACGGCCGCAAGACGGCGCTGCAGCTCATCCCTTCGGGCATCATGCGCGAGGGCGTGTCTTGTTACATCGGCAACGGCGTGGTGGTGGACCCCGCCCACCTGCTGCTCGAGATCGAGCGCCTGGAGGCCCTGGGCCTGGACGTGCGCTCGCGCCTGTTCATCAGCGAGAGCTGCCCGCTGATCCTGCCGTTCCACGTTGAACTGGACCGCGCACGCGAAGCCCGCCGCGAGAACATCGGCACCGGCAAGATCGGCACCACCGGCAAAGGCATCGGCCCGGCCTACGAAGACAAAGTGGCGCGCCGCGCGCTGCGTGTGCAGGACCTGAAGCACCCTGCGCGTTTCGAGGCCCGCCTGCGCGAACTGCTGGCCCTGCACAACGCCGAGTTGCAACACGTGTTGGGGGCGGCGCCGCTGGAGCTGCAGCCCATCCTGGACGGCGCGATGAAGGCCGCCGAGCAGATCCGCCCGATGATGGCCGACGTGGGGTACCGCCTGTTCAACGCGCACGCTGCCGGTGCCAACCTGCTGTTTGAGGGTGCGCAGGGCACCTTGCTGGACATCGACCACGGCACCTACCCCTACGTCACCAGCAGCAACTGCGTGGCCGGCAACGCCGCCGCGGGCTCGGGCCTGGGCCCGGGGCTCTTGCACTATGTGCTGGGCATCACCAAGGCCTACACCACGCGCGTCGGTGGCGGTCCTTTCCCCACGGAACTGGACATCGACACCGAAGGCACGGTGGGCCACCACCTGTCGGTGGTCGGCGCTGAGCGTGGCACGGTCACTGGCCGGGCGCGTCGCTGCGGCTGGCTGGACGCCGCCGCGCTGAAGCGTTCCATCATCATCAACGGCGTGTCGGGCCTGTGCATCACCAAGCTGGACGTGCTGGACGGCTTGGCCGAGATCAAGGTCTGCACCGGCTACAAGCTCGGTGGCCAGACACTGGACGTGCTGCCATTGGATGCCGACGACATCAGCGCCTGCGAGCCCATCTACGAAACGTTGCCTGGCTGGACCGACACCACCGCGGGCCTGACGAACTGGGAGCAGTTGCCGCTGAATGCGCGCCGCTACCTGGAGCGTGTGCAGGCGTTGATCGGCGCGCCCATCGACATGGTGTCCACCGGCCCGGACCGTGTGCACACCATCCTGCTGCGCCACCCTTTCCGCGCCTGAAGCGCTGCTGCGCTGACGCCTCCGAACCTCTCCACTGAACCACTGAAGGAGCACCCATGCTCACCGACGACGGCAAACACCTCTACGTGTCCTGGGACGAATACCACCTGCTGATCGAAAAACTGGCCCTGAAGGTGCACGCCTCGGGCTGGGAGTTCGATCAGATCCTGTGCCTGGCGCGCGGTGGCATGCGTCCTGGCGATGTGATGTCGCGCATCTTCGACAAGCCGCTGGCCATCATGAGCACCAGCAGCTACCGGGCCGAGGCCGGCACCATCCAGGGTCGCCTGGACATGGCCAAGTACATCACCATGCCCAAGGGTGAATTGGCCGGCCGTGTGCTGCTGGTGGACGACCTGGCCGACACCGGTGTGACGCTGCGCGCGGTGGTGGACCGCCTGCGTGGCATGCCGCAGATCAGCGAGCTCCGCGCCGCCGTGTTGTGGGTGAAGGGCGTGTCAACCTACACGCCCGAGTACTACTGCGACGTGCTGCCTTCCAGCCCGTGGATCCACCAGCCGTTCGAAGAGTACGACAGCCTGCCGCCGGACGCGCTGGCGAAGAAGTTCAGCGTCTGAGCACCTTGCCTGAGGCCAGCCACCGAGCTGGCCTTTTTTTCGGCCTGCCCGCGGTGGGGTGGTGCGTTGGGACGCATCGGGGCAGGTGGCCCACCGTGGCCGCAGGCCCAGCCGACGCGCATGTGGTTCTTCTGGGTGCTGGCTGCGCCGGCATCAAGGCCATCGCCATGAAAAAAGGCCGACACTTTCGGGCCGGCCTTTTTTCGATTTTCTGAGATTTCCCTCAGTGATTCAAACGCTGTGCGTTTGGTGCCCAGGAGAGGACTCGAACCTCCACGCCGTTAAGCGCTAGTACCTGAAACTAGTGCGTCTACCAATTTCGCCACCTGGGCATCTCAGGGAGCTTAGGACTATACCATCGAAACAGAATTTGTATACCCCTGCGCTGCAATTTCTTCCGTTACGGATCTGGGCGGGCAGGGCGATTGGGTGCCAGTGGCGGGCGGCGGCCCGGCTCCAGGCGGCCGGCGGGCTGCTGGTCGCGCGGGCACTGCGCGCAGCACGCGGGCTTGCTGTTATCGTTGAATGCAACAACATGCACGAGTCGAACTCCCACACCGCCGACGCTTTGGCGTCGCCCAATGCAAAAAGGCTGACACTTTCGTGTCAGCCTTCGTACGTTTGGTGCCCAGGAGAGGACTCGAACCTCCACGCCGTTAAGCGCTAGTACCTGAAACTAGTGCGTCTACCAATTCCGCCACCTGGGCGTCTCAGGGAAGATAGGACTATATCATCGAAAAAAAGAATTTGGCAAGCCCCTCCGCACACAAAACTTCCGGCCTGTTGGCTGAAGTGGAAGGACGGGTAGAAGGACACCGCGACGGCCACGGTTTCGTGGTGCCCGACGACGGTGAACCCAGCGTGTTCTTGTCGCAACAGGAAATGCAGGGGGTGATGCACCGCGACCGGGTGCGCGTGCGCGTGATGCGCTTCGACAAGCGCGGCCGGCCCGAAGGCCGGGTGCTGGACATCCTGGAGCGCCGCAAGACGCCGATCATCGGCCGGCTCCTGCACGAAGGCGGGCAATGGGTGGTGGCGCCGGAGGACAGGCGCTTTGGCCGCGACATCCTCATTCCCAAGAGCGGCACGGCCAGCGCGGTGGCGGGGCAAGTGGTGTCGGTGGAACTGACCGAGCCCCCATCGCTGCACGCGCAACCCGTGGGTCGTGTGGCCGAGGTGTTGGGCGACATCGACGACGCCGGCATGGAGATCGAGATCGCCGTGCGCAAGTACGAGGTGCCGCACCGTTTCTCAGCCGCGACCGTTGCCGCGGCGGCGGCGCTGCCCGACAAGCTGCGCGCCACCGACAAGCGTCAGCGTGTAGACCTGACCGATGTGCCGCTCGTCACCATCGACGGCGAAGACGCCCGCGATTTCGATGACGCGGTGTACTGCGAGCCCTTCAAGCGGGGCCGTGGCAAGTCCGCCTTCCAGGGTTGGCGCCTCATCGTGGCCATCGCCGACGTCAGCCACTATGTGAAGCCTGGCGAGGCCCTGGACGAAGACGCCTACGAGCGGGCCACGTCGGTCTACTTCCCGCGGCGCGTGATCCCCATGCTGCCCGAGAAGCTGAGCAACGGCCTGTGCTCGCTGAACCCGCAGGTCGAGCGCTTGGCTATGGTGTGCGACATGGTGGTGGCGGAAGATGGTGCGTTGGATGCCTACCAGTTCTACCCGGCGGTCATCAACTCACATGCGCGCCTGACCTACACCGAGGTGGCCGCGGTGTTGCAGAACACGCGCGGCCCGGAAGCCAAGCGCCGTGCCGATCTGGTGCCGCACCTGCTGCACCTGCACGAGGTGTACCGTGCCTTGCTGAAGCAGCGGGCGCTGCGGGGGGCGGTGGACTTTGACACCACCGAAACGCAGATCGTCTGCGACGACAACGGCCGCATCGAGAAGATCGTGCCGCGCACGCGCAACGAGGCGCACCGGCTGATTGAAGAAACCATGCTGGCCGCCAACGTGTGCGCTGCGGACTTCATTGCCCAGGGCGGGCACCCCGCGCTGTACCGCGTGCACGAGGGCCCCACGCCTGAAAAACGCGTGGCCTTGCAGAACTACCTGCGGGCGTTGGGCCTGGGCTTCTCGGTCAGCGACGAGCCCAAGCCCGCCGAGTTCCAGGCCATCTCGCAAGCCGTGCAGGGGCGCGTTGACGCCCAGCAGATACAGACCATGTTGCTGCGTTCCATGCAGCAGGCGGTCTACACCTCGGCCAACGCTGGCCACTTCGGCTTGGCCTACGAGGCCTACACGCACTTCACCAGCCCGATTCGCCGCTACCCGGACCTGCTGGTGCACCGGGTGATCAAGGCGTTGTTGGCGAACAAGCGGTACCACTTGGTGCCCAGCGCCAAGACGCGCGTGCCCGAGCCGCGGCGCGGTGCACCGCAGCGGGTGAAGTCCACCAAGCCGGTGCCGCCCGAAGTCGCGGCCTGGGACGCCGTGGGCGCCCATTGCAGCGCCAACGAGCGCCGTGCCGACGAGGCCAGCAAAGACGTGGAAGCCTGGCTGAAGTGCCGCTACATGCGCGAGCACCTGGGCGAGGAGTTCAACGGCACGGTCAGCGCGGCCACGAGTTTCGGCTTGTTCGTCACGCTGGACAGCCTGTACGTCGAAGGTTTGGTGCACATCACCGAGCTGGGCGGCGGGTACTACAAGTTCGACGAAGCTCGCCAAGAGCTGCGCGGCGAACGCACGGGTGTGCGTTACGCCATCGGGGTGCGTGTGCGCGTGCAGGTCAGCAGGGTGGACCTGGACGGCCGCCGCATCGACTTCCGCCTGGTGCGCGAGGGCGATGCAGACCGGCCCACCGCGCGCGGCAAGACCGAGCGTCCCGACCGTGCGGCGCGGGCGGCCTTGGCTGGCCGGCCGGCAGAGCGTGCCACGGAGCCACCACTGACGGCGGTGGACGAACTGGCCGTGGTGCGGGTGGCCGACCGGGCGCTGAAGGCGGTGGCCCGTGGGCGCCAGGCGGCGGCTGGCAAGGCCACGCGCAAGACCAGCCCGCGCAAGGCGGCGGCCAAGGGGCGCAGTCGACGTTGAGTCCACGCGGGCGTTCAGCCCGCCGGGCCGGACCGGCCCCAGACGTCGCCCAGCGTTTGCAGCAGGTCGCTGGCGTGCCAGCCTTGGCGGTGTCCACGTTGCCAGGCGGTGTCGGCCGCGGCGCCATGCCACCAGGCGGCGGCGCACGCGGCGTCGAACCCCAGTGCTTGGGCGTCGTCCCGGGTGTCCCGCTGCGCAGCCGTGGCCGACCAGAGCCCGCCCAGCCAACCGGCCAACACATCGCCAGTGCCTGCACTGGCCAGCAGGGCGTTGCCGGTGGGGTTGATGCACCACCGGCCACCCGGGTGGGCCAGCACTGTGCCCGAGCCCTTCAGCAGCACCACGCACCGGTGGCGCGCCGCCAGCGCCTGCGCCGCCGCGATGCGGTCGGCCTGCACCGCGGCGGTGTCACAGCCCAGCAGCCGCGCTGCTTCCAGTGGGTGGGGTGTCAGCACCGTGGGTCCCGGCCGCTGGGCCAGCGCCTGTTGCAGCGCCGGGCTGCTGGCGATGGCGTTCAGCGCGTCGGCGTCCAGCACCAGGCGGTGCGCGCTGCTCAGCAGCGCGGGCAGGTGATCGGCCACAGCGGAGCCGCCCCCGCAGCCAGCCACCACAGTGGCGGCGCCCGGGCGGAAGCTGTCGGTCGTTTGGCGGTGCATCAGTTCGGGCCAGGCGGGGTCGGCACCTTCGGCTTGGGGCGCCAGCGACCAGGCGAACACCCGGCCTGCGCCGCCGCACAGCGCGGCCCGGGCGGCCAGCACCAGCGCGCCGCCCATGCCGGCGGCGCCACCCAACACGGCCACGTCGCCAAAGCTGCCTTTGTGTTGGGCGTGCCGCCGCGGGGCAGGGGCCGGCCGGCCGTTCAGGGTGCCGCTGGCTTCGCCAGGGTCGCGGCTGCCCAAGGGGTGCAGCCACACCTGGCCGGCATGGTCGCGGCCTTGGCCGGTGAAGAGCCCGGGCTTCAAGGTCAACAGGCTCAGTGTGTGGTGTGCTTGCACGGCCAGCCCGCTGGTGGCTTGCCCGGTGTCGGGGTGCAGGCCGGTGGGCAGGTCCACGGCCAGCACCGTGTGGCCCTCGTCGGCGGCCTGGCGCACATCGCCGATGGCACGTTGCAGGCGGCCACCGTGGCGAACCTGCGCGCCCAGGCCGAGCAGGGCGTCCACCACCAAGCTGCCGGGCGGCCGCTGCGTGGGCGCGTCCCATTCGCTGGTGCATGGCACGCCCAGGCGCAACGCCCAGGCACGGGCGCGCCCTGCGTCTTCGGGCGGCGTGCGGCCTTCGCTGCAGTCCACCACCTGCACCCGCCGGCCATGTTGGTGCAGCGCCGTGGCGGCGACCCAGCCATCACCGCCGTTGTTGCCGGGGCCGACGTGCACTTGGAACAACGGTGCGTGTGGCGCGAGTGCCAAGGCCAGCCGCGCGGTGGCCTGCCCCGCGGCCTGCATCAGCGCGCTGGGCGACGGGAGGGCTGGAGGCTCAGCGGGGCCCAGCGCCCGCGATGGGCCTGCCAGGGCGCCGGTGGGTGCCTGCTGCGCCAGGGCATGGGCTTCCCAGGCGCGGGTGCGGGCGCTGTCGTGCAGCGGCCAAGCTTGGGCAGAGCCGGTCACGGCCAAAGGCGGTGCCAGGGCGGGGGCAGGGGGTTGGTGCATGCACCGTTTTTAGCGCAGGCGGCGTGCCCTTGGGTCGGTTTGCCCGCGTGGGCCTTGATCTGCCGCGGGTCGGGCCGATCGTCCGCCCTCAGCGGCTCAGCCTGCCCATGCCCAGCCGGGCCAGATCTTCCGCGCCCAGTTCCAGCGGTGTCGCCTGGCCGCCGACCTGGCTGGCCAGCACCTGGGCCGAGCCGCAGGCCAGCGCCCAACCGCTGGAACCGTGCCCCAGGTTCAGCCACACGCCGGGCGCGCCGCTGGGCCCCAGCACCGGCGGTCCGTCGGGCAGCATGGGTCGCGCGCCTTTCCAGTGTTGGGCCTTTGGTTTGTCGGCCGCCCCGGGGAACCAGTCGTCCAGCACCTTGTAGAGCGTGCGCAGGGCGGGCAGGCTCTGCTGGTCCAGCCGCCCACCGAGCTCTGCGCTGCCGGCCACCCGCACGCGCTGGCCCAGGCGGCTGATGGCCACCTTGAAGCGCTCGTCCATCAGGGCCGCGCGCGGACCGGGGTCGGGGTGGCCGTCGGCGTGCCGCACCGGCGCCGTGAGCGAGTAGCCGAACACGGGCGCCAGCGGCAACTGCAGGCCGCAGCCTTTCAGCAGGGGGTTGGAGTCGACGCCCGTGCACAGCACCACGGCGTCGAAACTCTGCTCGCTGGCCGTGCCCACCACGCCGGGCCGGGTGCCCGGCACCACGCGCAGCACGGTTTCGTCGAACCGGAAATGGGCCCCCAGGCGCTGCGCTTCCAGCTTGAGCAGCTGCGCGAACTGGCGGCAGTTGCCCAGGCCGTCTTGCGGCAGGTGGATGGCGGCGCGCAATGCCGTGTCGGTGTGCAGGGCGGGTTCAAGCTGGCGCGTGCGTTCGGCGTCCAGCAGTTCGAAGCCGACGCCCAGTTCGGCCAGCAGCTTCAGCCCTGGTCGGGCCTGGGCCAGCTCGCGGTCGCCGCGCAGCAGCACGGTGACGCCTTGGCGCTGTTCGAAGTCCAGCTGCAGGGCGTGGGACAGCACGCGCATGCGGGCCTGGCTCAGGCGAGCCAGGCCCAACATCGCGGCGCGGTTTCTTGTGTAGACGGCCGGCCGGCAGGCGCGCCACCAGCGCCACATCCAGGGCAACTGGCCCCAGGCGCCCAGGCCTTGCAGGCGCACGGGTGCGTGGCGGCCGAGCAGCCCGCGCAGCACTTTCCAGGGCATGCCGGGGCCGGCCCAGGGGGTGACGTATCCGGGCGCCACGATGCCAGCGTTGGCAAAGCTGGTTTCCGAAGCCACGCTGGCGCGGCGGTCGTAGACGGTGACTTCGTGGCCGGCGGCGGCCAGTTCGTACGCGGTGGTGACGCCGATGATGCCGGCGCCGATGACGGCGGTGCGCAAGCGTTCAGCCCTCCAACAGGGCTTCGAGGGCCGCGCCCACGCCCAGCACGCGGTCGTCGCTGAGCGCCGGACCCCACACCATCAGGCCCACGGGCAGTTCGCCTTCGGCCTGGCAGGGCAGGGACAGCGCCGCGCCGTCCAGGAAGTTCACCGCGGCGGGGTTGCGCAACAGCAGGGCGTTGGTCTGGAAGAACATGGCGTCGTCGGCCAACAGCGGCGCGAGCGCAGGGGCCACCAGGGGGACGGTGGGCGACAGCATCGCGTCGAAGCCGGCGAGCGCCTTTTCCATGCGCTGCACCCAGTCCGCGCGGGCCTGGTGCAGGGCGATGTAGTCGGCGGCGGCCATGGTTTCGCCGCGGCGGATGCGTTGCGCGACGCGCGGGTCGTACAGGTGGCTGCGTGCCGCCAGCCGCGCGCGGTGCCAAGTCCAGGCTTCGGCCGCGGAGAAGCCGCCTTGGCTGTTCAGGCTGGCCAGTCCCGCCAGCGGTGCCAAGGGCACCGGCAGCACCTCGGCGCCAGCATCGCGCAGGCGCTGCAGTGCGCGGTCGAAGGCACGGGCGACGGCAGGCTCCAGCCCGTCCAGCATCAGCGTCTGTGGCACACCCAGGCGCAGACGGCTCGGTGGTGTGTGCAGCGCGTTCACCGTGCGCTGGGCCAGCACCTCGTGCAGCAGCACCGCGTCGCGCACGCTGCGCGTGATGGCGCAGGCGGTGTCCAGCGTGAACGACAGCGGAATGCTGCCGGCCAAAGGGGTCAGCCGCTGGGTGTTCTTGAAACCCACCAGGCCTTGCAGCGCGGCCGGGATGCGGATGGAGCCACCGGTGTCGGAGCCCAGGGCCGCCCAGGCGGCGCCGCAGGCCACGCTGCTGGCGGCGCCGCTGCTGGAGCCGCCCGGTACGCGGTCCGTGGCGTCCAGTCGCGCGGTGGCCACGTTCAGCGGTGTGCCATGGTGTGGGTTGATGCCCACGCCTGAAAAGGCGAACTCCGACAGGTTGGTGTGGCCCACCAGCGCGGCGCCAGCGGCGCGCAGGCGCGCGACCACCGGGCTGTCGGCCAAAGCCGGCGTGGCATCGGACATCGCCAGCGAGCCACCGGTGGTGGCGTGGCCGGCCACGTCGAACAGGTCCTTCACCGACACTGCCAGGCCGGCCAGGGTGGGCACAGGCGCGCCGGCGGCCTGCCAGTTGTCGCAAGCCCGGGCCGTGGCCATGGCCTGGGCGTCGTAGCGCCGCAGGAACGTGTGCTGGGCCTCGGGCGTGTCTGCACAAGCCAGGCTGTGTTGCAGGAAATCCTGCGCGCTGCGTGTGCCTTGCAGGCGCTGTTGGCGGGCAGCGAAGAGGTCGCTGTCGCCGCGGCGTGCTAAACTCATTGGGTTTTGTCTTTGAGCGGTGCCGTCAGGTGCCGGTTCATGCAGGCAATTCAGGGGGTGATGCGGGGGTAATTCCCCGATAGGCCCCGCGGTGAAAACCGTTGGCGCGGTGTGTTGACCAAGATGTCGGGCTGCTTTCAGCTCTTCCAAGTTGTCAACGCCGATGCGCCCATTCGCGAACCCGGCTTCTGAGGTGTTGTTGCCTTTGGTGCCTGAACCACTGTGGTTCAGCCGTCAGGCAGCGATGAAGCGCCGGGATTCTAGACCCAACCTTCGGAGTTTTTCGATGACTGTCTCCATGCGTGAAATGCTGGAAGCTGGTGTCCATTTCGGCCACCAAACCCGCTTCTGGAACCCCAAGATGGCCCCGTATATCTACGGCCATCGCAACAAGATCCACATCATCAACCTCGAGAAGACGCAGCCGCTCTTCGAAGAGGCGATGAAGTTCATCCGCCAGCTGTCGGCCCGCCGCGGCACCGTGCTGATGATCGGCACCAAGCGTCAAGCCCGCGAAGTCATCGCGCTGGAAGCCCAGCGTTGCGGCATGCCCTACGTCGACCAGCGCTGGCTGGGCGGCATGATGACCAACTTCAAGACGGTCAAGGGCTCGCTGAAGAAGCTGAAGGACATGCAGGCCGTCAAAGAGAGTGGCACCGACGCCATGATCAAGAAGGAAGCCCTGATGTTCGACCGCGAGCTGATCAAGCTCGAGAAGGACATCGGCGGCATCCAGGACATGGCCGCTCTGCCGGACGCCATGTTCGTGATCGACGTGGGCTACCACAAGATCGCCGTGGCCGAAGCCAAGAAGCTGGGCATCCCGGTGATCGGCGTGGTGGACACCAACCACTCGCCCGTGGGCATCGACTACGTCATCCCCGGCAACGACGACTCTGCCAAGGCCGTGGCGCTGTACGCCAAGGCCGTGGCCGACGCCGTGCTGGAAGGCAAGGCCAGCGCCACCAATGAAGTGGTGCAAGCCGTGTCGGCTGGCGGCGACGAGTTCGTCGAAGTCCGCGAAGAGGCCTGATCCGGCCCGCTGTCTGCGCCAGCGCGCCAGAGAAACAGGGGCTGTCACGGCCCCTTTTTCACGCGGCGCGATGATTCACCGAACCCCACGCGGCTGAACCCCGGTTCAGCCGCCCCGAGCAAGAAGAGAGAAACACGATGGCTGCAATCACTGCAAGCATGGTCGCCGAACTGCGCGGCAAGACCGATGCGCCGATGATGGAATGCAAGAAGGCCCTGACCGAAGCCGATGGCGACATGGTCAAGGCTGAAGAGCTGCTGCGCGTCAAGCTGGGCACCAAGGCCGGCAAGGCCGCCTCGCGCGTGACCGCCGAAGGCGTGGTCGCCAGCTTCATCGAGGGCAGCACCGGCGCCCTGATCGAAGTCAACTGCGAAACCGACTTCGTCACCAAGAACGACAGCTTCCTGGCCCTGGCCAACGCGGCTGCCCGCCTGGTGGCTCAGCAAGGCCCGGCCAGCATCGACGCCCTGGGCGCGCTGGCCTACGAACAAGACGGCTTCGGCCCCACCTTGGAAGACGTGCGCAAGGGTCTGATCGGCAAGATCGGCGAGAACATGTCCTTCCGCCGCTTCCAGCGCTGGAGCAACGGCGGTGCACTGGCCGGCTACCTGCACGGCACCCGCATCGGCGTGGTGGTGGAGTTTGACGGCGAAGCCGTCGCCGCCAAGGACGTCGCCATGCACGTGGCCGCCATGAAGCCCGTGGCCCTGACCTCGGCCGACGTGCCGGCCGAACTGATCGCCCGCGAGCGTTCGGTGGCGACCGCCAAGGCCGCTGAAGACGCGGCCAAGGCCGTGGCCGAAGGCAAGCCGGTGCAGTCCGACGAAATCGTTGCCAAGCGCATCGAAGGCGGCGTGCAGAAGTACCTGAAGGAAGTGTCGCTGTTCGACCAGGTCTTCGTGAAGGCCGCCGACGGCAAGCAGACCGTGGGTGCCTACCTGAAGAGCGTCGGCACCACCGTCAAGGGTTTCACCCTGTACGTGGTCGGCGAAGGCATCGAGAAGAAGGTGGACGATTTCGCCGCCGAAGTGGCCGCCCAGGTGGCCGCCGCCAAGGGCCAGTAAACCGGCCCCCTTTGCCGGTGGCGAACCACGCCGCTGGCGACAGAAACAGGGGGGCAACAAGCCCCCCTTAAACTATCCAACGCTGCAACCCACGGAGCTAACCGCATGCCCGCCTACAAGCGCATCCTGCTGAAACTGTCTGGTGAGGCCTTGATGGGCGACGACAGCTACGGCATCAACCGCGCCACCATCGTCCGCATGGTCCGCGAGGTGCAGGAAGTGACCCAGCTGGGCTGCGAAGTGGCGGTCGTCATCGGTGGTGGCAACATCTTCCGCGGTGTGGCCGGCGGCTCGGTCGGTATGGACCGCGCCACCGCCGACTACATGGGCATGCTGGCCACGGTGATGAACGCCCTGGCCCTGGGCGACACCATGCGCCAGGAAGGCATGACCGCCCGCGTGATGTCGGCCATCAGCATCGACCAGATCGTCGAGAGCTACGTGCGCCCGAAGGCGCTGCAGTACCTGGAAGAAGGCAAGGTCGTCGTGTTCGCCGCCGGCACCGGCAACCCCTTCTTCACCACCGACACCGCCGCCGCCCTGCGTGGCGCCGAAATGGGCGCCGAAGTGGTGCTCAAGGCCACGAAGGTGGATGGCGTGTACACGGCCGATCCCCACAAGGACCCCTCGGCCACCCGGTATTCGGCGATCAGTTTCGACGAAGCCATCATGAAAAACCTGCAGGTGATGGACGCCGCAGCCTTTGCGCTGTGCCGCGACCAGAAGCTGCCGATCCGCGTGTTCAGCATCTTCAAACCCGGCGCGCTCAAACGCGTGGTGCTGGGTGAAGACGAAGGCACGCTTGTCCACGTTTGACCCGCGTTGTTGCCATGACCATTGCTGACATCAAGAAGACGGCCACCGAAAAGATGGCCAAGTCCATCGAGGCCCTCAAAGGCGAACTGCACAAGATCCGCACCGGCCGTGCCCACCCCGGCATCCTGGACCAGGTGAGCGTCGACTACTACGGCTCGATGGTGCCCATCAGCCAAGTGGCCAACGTGAGCCTGCTCGACGCCCGCACCATCAGCGTGCAGGCCTGGGAAAAGGGCATGTCGGCCAAGATCGAAAAGGCCATCCGCGAGAGCGACCTGGGCCTGAACCCCTCGGCCCAGGGCGACCTGCTGCGTGTGCCCATGCCCGCGCTGACCGAAGAGCGCCGCCGCGACCTGACCAAGGTGGTGCGCAACGCCGGTGAAGACGCCAAGATCGCCACGCGCAACATCCGCCGTGACGCCAACGAACAGCTCAAGCGTCTGCTGAAAGACAAAGAGGTCAGCGAAGACGACGAGCGCCGTGCACAAGACGAGGTGCAGCGCCTGACCGACGGCACCATCGCCGAAGTCGACAAATTGGTGAAGGCCAAAGAAGCCGAGGTGCTGGCCGTCTGAGCCTGCACGTCATGAGCCTGTTCAATCCGCCACCGGCCGCCGTGGCCGACAGCCTGTTGACCGCGTCCCAGCAGCGTGTGGTGCCCCAGCACGTGGCCGTCGTGATGGACGGCAATGGTCGTTGGGCGCGCAAGCGCTTTCTGCCCCGCTTCTTCGGCCACAAGGCCGGGATGGACGCGCTCGTGCGTGCCATCGACGTGTTTGCTGCACGGGGCGTGAAGTCGCTGACGGTCTTCGCTTTCTCTTCCGAGAACTGGAAGCGGCCCGAAGAGGAAGTGTCGGGCTTGATGAGCCTGGTCCATGTGGGCATCGCCAAGTACCTGACCAAGATGGCCGGCGATGGCATCCGCATCCGCATCATCGGCGACCGCGCGACGGTGTCTGAGAAGTTGCAGAAGGCCTGGGCCCACGCTGAAGCGCTGACCGCCAACAACACCCGCATCAACCTCACCGTGGCCTTCAACTACGGTGGGCGCTGGGATGTGGTGCAGGCCTGCCGGCAGGCGCTGGCCCAGGGCTTGAAGCCGGAGCAGATGGACGAGGCCTGGCTGTCGCAGCACATGGCGCTGGCTTTTGCGGGCGACCCCGACCTGTTCATCCGCACCGGGGGTGAGATGCGCATCAGCAACTTCTTGCTGTGGCAGGCGGCCTACACCGAGTTCTTCTTCACCGATTGCCTGTGGCCCGACTTCGGCGCCGCCGAGATCGACGCGGCGCTGGCGGCCTACGCCCAGCGTGACCGGCGGTTCGGTGGCGTGAAGCCCGAGGCGTCCGCGGTCCCGTCGGCCTCGTCTGCGGCCCGCTGACGGCCCCACCCCATGCTGCGACAGCGCATCATCACGGCCCTGGTGCTGGTGGCCGTTTTGCTGGGCACGCTGACGGCCAGCCATCCCTTGCCTTTTGTCGCGCTGACGCTGGTGATGATCGCCGCGGCGGGCTGGGAGTGGGCGCGGCTGAACCAGGCCACGGCCGCCGGGGCGGTGGCGCTGGCGCTGGCGCTGGCAGCGGCCTGCTCTGCGGCCTGGTGGCGTGGCTGGACGGTGGATGCGCCGCCCATCGCCTGGGCGGCGGTGTCGGTTCTGTGGCTGCTGTTCGGCGCCTGGGCTTTGCGTGCGGGGCCAGCGGGTTGGCCGCACCTGCCCAAGTTGTGCCGTTGGGCGTTGGGGCTGGTGCTGCTGTGGGCCGCTTGGCTGGCCATCGCGGCCGCCCGCGTGCGCGGCATCAACTTCATGCTGTCGGTCTTCTGCGTCGTGTGGATGGCCGACGTCGCGGCGTACTTCGGCGGGCGCGCTTTCGGTCGCCGCAAATTGGCCCCCACCATCAGCCCGGGCAAGAGCTGGGAAGGTGTGTGGAGTGGCATGCTGGGGGTGCTGCTGCTGTCGGTGCTGTGGATGGCCCTGGACCGGCAGGGCGGCTTCGACAGCCCCAGCCTGTTCACGGTGCTGCAAGCGCGGGTGGGCTGGGTCGGCTTGGTGCTGGTGTTGCTGGTCTTGTCGGGCCTGAGCGTGGTGGGTGACCTGGTGGAGTCCTTGGTCAAGCGCGCCGCCGGTGCCAAAGACAGCAGCCGCCTGTTGCCTGGCCATGGTGGCGTGCTCGACCGTGTGGATGCGCTGTTGCCGGTGTTTCCCGTCGCTTTGGCCTGCGTGGTGTGGGTGTGAAGCCGGCGCGCGCCTTCGCCCGACCACGCTGACCCTGGGATTTGTTGTTTCCTTCTTCGCCTGAACTGCCACTTTCCTGCATGAACGCTCCACAGTCATTGGTCATCCTGGGCGCCACCGGTTCGGTGGGCGGCAGTACCTTGGACGTGGTGGCGCGACACCCGGAACGCTTCGACCTGTTTGCGGTCACCGCCTTCCACCGCATGGAAGCACTGGCCGACGTGTGCCAGCGCTTCAACCCGCGCTACGCGGTGGTGCCCGACGACGCCCGTGCTGCCACGCTGCGCGCGGGTTTGGCGGGCCTGCGGACCCAGGTGCTGGTCGGCGCGCAAGCGCTGTGCGATGTGGCCGCCGCGCCCGAGGTGCACAGCGTCATGGCCGCGATCGTGGGTGCCGCCGGTCTGCCGGCCTGCATGGCGGCCGCACGGGCCGGCAAGCGCTTGTTGTTGGCCAACAAAGAGGCCCTGGTGGTGGGCGGGGCGCTGTTCATGCAGGCCGTGGCCGAGGGTGGCGCCACCTTGCTGCCCATCGACAGCGAACACTCCGCCATTTTCCAGTGCCTGCCGGAAGACCGCAGCACCTGGGGTCGGCGCATCGACCACATCCTGCTCACCGCCAGCGGCGGGCCTTTCCGCAGCCATGACCCGGCCAGCCTGGCGGACGTCACGCCGGAGCAGGCCGTGGCCCACCCGAACTGGGTGATGGGTCGCAAGATCTCGGTGGATTCGGCCACCATGATGAACAAGGCGCTGGAGGTCATCGAAGCGCGCTGGTTGTTCGACCTGCAGCCTGAGCAAATCCGTGTGGTGTTGCACCCGCAGAGCATCGTGCATTCGATGGTCGTGCTGCGTGACGCCTCGGTGCTGGCGCAGTTGGGCACGCCCGACATGCGCGTGCCCATCGCCTTCGGCCTGTCGTTCCCAGAACGCATCGACAGCGGTGCGCCTTCGCTGGACTTCCTGAAGCTCTCGGCCCTGACCTTCGAGCCGCCCGATGCGCGCCGCTTTCCCGGCTTGCAACTGGCCTGGGACACCCTGCGCGGCGAGCCCGGTGCCACCGCCGTGTTGAATGCCGCCAACGAGGTGGCGGTGCAGGCCTTCCTGGACCGCCGCATCCGCTTCACCGACATCCACCGTCTGAACGCCGGTACGCTGGACGCGCTGGCCGGCCGCATCGGTGCATTGCCGACGCTGGAAGACCTCATCGCGCTGGATGAACGTGCACGCGCCGTGGCGGTGCAACAGATGCAAGGGTGGGCGGCATGAGCACCGTGCTGGGCTTTTTGCTGACGTTGGCGGTGCTGATCGTCGTGCACGAGTACGGCCACTACCGCGTGGCCGTGGCCTGTGGCGTGAAGGTGCACCGCTTCTCGGTCGGCTTCGGTCGTGTGCTGTTGCGCTGGCGCAGGGGGCCTGACCAGACCGAGTTCGTGGTCTGCGCTTTGCCGCTGGGCGGCTATGTGCGCATGCTGGACGAACGCGAAGGCTTGGTGGCGCCCCACGAGGCGCACCGCGCCTTCAACCGCCAAAAGCTGTGGAAGCGTGCGTCCATCGTGGCCGCCGGCCCGTTGGCCAACCTGTTGCTGGCCGTGGTGCTGCTGGCCTCGGCGCAGATGATCGGTGTGCAGGAACCCCCCGCGGTGCTGGGCACGCCGGCGGCAGGCAGTGCGATGGAGGCCGCCGGTCTGCGCGCGGGCCAGCAGGTGCAGGCCAGTTCGGTGGACGGCGAGCAGTGGGAAGACCTGCGCTCCATGCCCGAACTGCGCTGGCGTGTGACCCAGGCGGCGATGCAAGGCCAGACCCTGCACCTGCAGGTCAGCGACGCGGGTTCCGCGGGTCGGCACCACGTCCGAGTGGACCTCTCGGCCCTGGCGGGCCGGGATGTGGACGCCGCGCTGATGAAGGCCGTGGGCCTGGGCGCGGCCTACAGCGAAGCCGTGTTGGGCGACGTGAAGGTGGGCGGCCCCGCGGCCACGGCCGGTTTGCAGCGTGGCGACCGCGTGCTCAGCCTGGACGGGCGCCCTGTGGCCGATGCGCAAGCCTTGGTCGAGGCCATCCGCGCCAGTGTGCGCGACGGGCAAGCCACGCCGCAGACCTGGCGCGTGGAGCGTGCAGGCCAGCCGATGACGCTGACCGTGACGCCCCGCGTGGACCGCGACGGCGAGCGCAGCATCGGCCGCGTGGACGCTGCCGTGGGCCGTCCGCTGCCGATGGTGTCCGTACAGCGTGGCCCGCTGGAGGCGCTGGCCCTGGGCCTGGACCGCACCGGCGAGGTGGCCAGCATGACGGTGCGCATGCTGGGCCGCATGCTCATCGGCGAGGCCTCGCTGAAGAACCTCAGCGGCCCGTTGACCATCGCCGACTACTCCGGTCAGGCGGTGCAGCAAGGCCTGAGCTACTACCTGGGTTTTCTGGCGCTGGTGAGCATCAGCCTGGGTGTGTTGAACCTGCTCCCCCTGCCCATCCTCGATGGGGGGCACCTGATGTATTACATTTTCGAGGCTGTCACCGGGCGACCCGTCTCTGAGCGCTGGCTGGCCAGGCTGCAGCGAGGCGGTGTCGCGCTGCTGCTGATGATGATGTCGGTGGCTCTTTTCAACGATGTGGCCCGCTTGCTGGGCCTGCACTGAATCCCGCATGTTTCCTGTACATCCGACCGCCCCGCTGCGTTGGCCTGCAGCCGTGATCGTGGCCGCGGCGGCCGTGGCCTCGCCCAGTGCCTTCGCCGTCACGCCCTTCGTGCTGAAAGACATCCGCATTGAAGGCCTGCAACGCACCGACCCCGGCACGGTCTTCGGCGCGCTGCCTTTCCGCATCGGCGACACCTACAACGACGAGAAGGGTGCTTCGGCGCTGCGCTCGCTGTTCGCCACGGGCCTGTTCAAGGACGTGCGCATCGAGATCGAGGGCCAGGTGGCCGTCGTCATCGTCGACGAACGTTCCATCATCGCCTCGGTCAGCTTTGTGGGCCTGAAGGAGTTCGACAAGGACCCGCTGTCCAAATCGCTGAAGGACGCCGGCATTGGCGAAGGCCTGCCGTTCGACAAGGCGCTGATCGACCGCGCCGAGCAAGAAATCAAGCGCCAGTACCTGAGTCGCAGCCTGTACGGTGCCGAGGTGGTGACGACGGTGACCCCCATCGAGCGCAACCGGGTCAACGTGAGCTTCACGATGACCGAGGGCGACGCGGCCAAGATCCGCGAGATCCGCATCGTGGGCGCCAAGGCCTTCCGCGAGAGCACGCTGCTCGACCAGTTCGAGCTGACGCCTGTGGGCTGGCTCACTTGGTACAGCAAGAGCGACCGTTATTCGCGCACCAAGCTCAACGCCGACATGGAGGCGCTGCGCGCCTACTACGTCAACCGCGGCTACCTGGAATTCGCCATCGAATCCACCCAGGTCACCATCTCGCCGGACAAGCAGGACATCAGCATCACCTTGTCCATCCGTGAGGGCCAGCCGTACACGGTGACCGGCGTGCGCCTGGAAGGCGACTACCTGGGCAAGGAAGACGAGTTCAAGGCCTTGGTGGCGGTGCAGCCCGGCAAGGCCTACAACGGCGAGGCGGTCAGCACCACGGCCAAGCGCTTCACCGACCTGTTCGGTCTGTACGGCTACGCCTTCGCCCGCGTGGACCAGCGCCCCGAGATCGACCGCGCCACCGGCCAGGTGGTGGTGGTGCTGAGCGCAGAGCCGCAGCGCCGTGTCTACGTGCGCCGCATCGAGGTGGCTGGCAACTCCCGCACCCGCGACGAGGTGGTGCGCCGCGAGTTCCGCCAGCTGGAAAGCAGCTGGTACGACGGTGGCCGCATCAAGCTGTCGCGCGACCGCGTGGAACGCCTGGGCTACTTCAAGGACGTCAACGTCGAGACCAACGAGGTGCCGGGTTCGCCCGACCAGGTGGACCTGGCGGTGAAGGTGGAAGAAAAGCCCACCGGCAACCTGATGGCCGGCGCCGGTTATTCGAACGCCGAAAAGCTGTCGCTCACGGCCTCCATCCAGCAGGACAACGTGTTCGGCTCGGGCAACTACCTGGGCATCCAGGTCAACACCAGCAAGTCGCAGCGCACGCTGGTGGTCAGCTCGGTGGACCCGTACTTCACGGTGGACGGCATCTCGCGCGCGCTGGACATCTACTACCGCACCAGCCGTCCGCTGAACAGCCTGGGCGACGAGTATTCGCTGACCACGCCCGGCGCCACCGTGCGCTTCGGTGTGCCGTTCTCAGAGTACGACACGGTGTTCGTCGGCATCGGTGCGGAGCAGATGCGCATCGGCACCGGCACCGGCGTGACCTTCACCTACCAGCGCTACCGCGCGCTGCACGGTGGCAACAGCTATTCCGTGCCGCTGACCATCGGCTGGCAGCGCGACAGCCGCGACAGCGCCACCACGCCCAGCGCCGGCCGCTACCAGCGGGTGAACTTCGAGTGGGGCATCGCTGGCGATGTGCGCTTCCTGCGCAGCAACTTGCAGTACCAAGAGTACTTCGCCCTGCCGCTGCGCATGACGCTGGGCGTCAACAGCGAACTGGGCTATGGCATCGGCCTGGGTGGCAAGGACTTCCCCGTCTTCAAGAACTTCTACGGCGGCGGCCTGGGCTCGGTGCGGGTCTTCGAACAGGGTTCGCTGGGCATTTCCGACCCGTCGGGCGCCTACATCGGCGGTGCCAAGCGCTTCAACTTCAACAGCTCCTTGTTCTTCCCGGTGCCCGGCACGGGCAGCGACAAGTCGCTGCGCGTGTTCGCCTTCGCCGACGCTGGCAACGTGTGGGGCGAGAACGAAGACATGGACACGCGCAGCCTGCGCGCTTCGGCCGGTTTCGGCCTGAGCTGGGTCTCGCCGGTGGGTCCCCTGCAATTGAGCTGGGGCAAGCCGTTGCGTGTGCGCCCCAACGATAGAATCCAACGTTTCCAATTCCAGATCGGGACCGCGTTTTGATGAAGATGAAGCCTCTGCATTCGCTGGTCGCCGTGGCGGCGATGGTGGCGCTGTCCCCCTTGGCCGTGGGCGCCCAGGAACTGAAGATCGGTTATGTGAACAGCGAGCGCGTGCTGCGCGAAGCTGCGCCTGCCAAGGCCGCACAAACCAAGCTGGAAGCCGAGTTCAGCCGCCGCGAGCGCGAGCTGAGCGAGCTGGCCAACCGCCTGAAGACCCAGGCCGACAAGCTGGACAAGGACGCGCCCACGCTGTCCGAGAGCGAGCGCAACCGCCGGCAGCGTGACCTGGTCGAACAAGACCGCGACCTGCAACGCAAGCGCCGCGAGTTCCAGGAAGACCTGAACCAGCGCCGCAACGAAGAACTGGCCGCGGTGGTGGAACGTGCCAACCGCGTCATCAAGCAGATCTTCGACAGCGAGAAGTACGACGTCATCCTGCAGGAAGTGGTGTTCGCCGGCCCGCGCGTGGACATCACCGACAAGGTCATCAAGGTGCTGAACACGCCGGCCCCCGCGGGCGCTGGCAAGTAAGCGGCGCGGCCCGCCGTGGCTGTGCCCGCAGTCCAGGCCAGCCTGGCCGAATTGGCGGCTTTGCTGGGTGGTGAGTTGGTGGCCGGGGATCCGGCGCACCGCATCACCCGCATCGCACCGCTGGAAGCGGCCTCGCCCGAGTCCATCAGCTTCCTCTCCAACCCCCGTTATCAACCCCAGCTGCTGGCCTCGGCCGCCGGCTGCGTGATCGTGGGCCCCGCCATGCGCGAAGCCGCGGTGCAGCGTGGCGCGGCCCTGGTGTGTGCAGACCCCTACTTGGCATTCGCCCAACTCACCCAGTGGTGGGCTGCGCAGCGCCGAGGGCCGGTGCAACCGGGCGTGCATGCCACGGCCCTGGTGGAGCCGGGCGCCTTTGTGCACGCCAGCGCGCACGTGGGCCCCATGGCTTACATCGCCGCGGGCGCACACATCGCGGCCCACGCCGTCGTGGGTGCCCAAGCCCATGTGGGCGAAGGCGCCTGGGTGGGCGAGGGCACGCAGCTCAAGCCCCGCGTGGTGCTGGGTGAGGCCTGCCGCATCGGCGCCCGTGGTTTGGTGCACAGCGGTGCGGTCATCGGGGCCGACGGCTTTGGCTTCGCGCCCAGCGGTGGCACCTGGGTGAAGATCGAACAGCTGGGTGCGGTGGTGATCGGTGACGACGTGGAGATCGGCGCCAACACCTGCATCGACCGTGGTGCGCTGGACGACACCGTGCTGGAAGACGGCGTGAAGCTGGACAACCTGGTACAGATCGGCCATAACGTGCGAATTGGTGCGCACAGCGCCTTTGCCGGCTGCGTGGGCGTGGCCGGCAGCGCCAAGATCGGCCGCCACTGCACGGCCGGCGGCGGTGCCATCATCCTGGGCCACCTGGAACTGGTGGACCACGTGCACATCACCGCGGCCACCGTGGTGACCCGCTCCATCCTGAAGCCTGGCCAGTACAGCGGCCTGTTCCCCATGGACGAGAATGCGTCCTGGGAAAAGAACGCCGCCACCTTGCGAAATTTGCACAGCCTGCGCGAACGTGTTCGCGCGCTGGAGAAGAAGACATGACCACCCCCGTGCTCGACATCCACAAGATCCTGAAGAAGCTGCCCCACCGCTACCCGTTCCTGCTGGTGGACCGTGTGGTCGAGTTCGAGAAGAACGTGTCCATCAAGGCGCTGAAGAACGTCACGATGAACGAGCCTTTCTTCCAGGGCCACTTTCCCTCGCGTCCGGTGATGCCGGGTGTGCTGATGTTGGAAGCGCTGGCGCAGACCGCCGCGCTGCTGTCCTTCGAGAGCTCGGGCACCGAGCCCGGCGACGACACCGTGGTGTACTTCGTGGGCATCGACGGCGCACGTTTCAAGCGCCCGGTCGAACCCGGCGACCAGCTGATCCTGGAGGCGCGCCTGGACCGCGCCAAGGGCGGCATCTACAAGTACAAGACCCGTGCCACGGTGGACGGCGAAACCGCCGTCGAAGCCGAACTGATGTGCACGATGCGCAAGATCGCCTGAGCGGGATCTTTCCATGGCCAGCATCCACCCGACGGCCATCGTCGATCCGGCGGCGCAGCTGGACGACAGCGTCACCGTCGGCCCCTACACCCTCATCGGCCCGCAGGTGCGCATTGGCGCAGGCACGGTCATCGGTCCGCACTGCGTGATCGAAGGCCGCACCACCATTGGCCGCGACAACCGCTTCTTCCAGTTCAGCTCCATCGGTGCGACCGCGCAGGACATCTGGCAAGACGAGCACCACCGTGGCGAGGTGACCGAGCTGGTCATCGGTGACCGCAACACGGTGCGCGAGTTCTGCACGTTCAACACCGGCACCCACAAGGAGCAGGGTATGACGCGGGTGGGCAGCGACAACTGGATCATGGCCTACGTGCACCTGGCCCACGACGTCCAGCTGGGCAACCACTGCGTGCTGGCCAACGGCGTCACGCTGGCCGGCCATGTGCATGTGGGCGACTGGGTGACCATCGGCGGCCTGACCGGCGTGCTGCAGTTCGTGCACATCGGCGCGCAGGCGATGGTCGGCTTCCAGGCCCATGTGGCCCAAGATGTGGCGCCCTTCATGACCGTGGACGGCAACCCGCTGGCGGTGCGTTCCGTCAACCTGACCGGCCTGAAGCGCCGCGGCTTCAGCGACGAGCGCACCAAGGCCATCCGCCAGCTGCACAAGCTGCTGTTCCGCAGCGGCTTGCCGCTGGAACAGGCCAAGATCGACCTGCAAGCCCTGTTGGCCGACGCCACGCCGGGGCCGGAAGGCACGGCGCAGGACGTTCAAACCCTGCTCGATTTCCTGGCCGCCGCCAAGCGCGGCCTGGTGCGCTGAAACCATGACCTCGACCACGGCCCCTCGCCTGGCGATGGTGGCCGGTGAGGCCTCCGGCGACCTGTTGGCTGGCCTGCTGCTGGGTGGGCTGCGGCAGCGCTGGCCCGGGCTCAGCGCCTCGGGCATTGGTGGCGCCCGCATGGCGGCCCAGGGCTTTGTCAGCCACTGGCCGATGGAGCGGCTCAGCGTGTTCGGTTATGTCGATGCCCTGAAGCGCCTGCCCGAACTGCTGCGCACGCGGCGCCAGTTGGGCGACCGCCTGATCGCCGAACGGCCGGCGGCCTTCATCGGCGTGGACGCGCCCGATTTCAACTTCGGCCTGGAAACGCGGTTGCGCGCCGCCGGGCTGAAGACCGTGCACTTCGTCTGCCCGTCCATCTGGGCCTGGCGCGGTGAACGGGTGGCCAAGCTGAAAGCCGCGGCGGACCACGTGCTGTGCCTGTTCCCGTTCGAGCCCGAACTGCTGCAGCACCACGGCATCGCCGCCACCTACGTGGGCCACCCGCTGGCCGACGCCATTCCGCTGCAGGCACCGCGTGCAGCCGCGCGCCAGGCGCTGGGCTTGGCGGAGGGCGACACCGTGGTGGCGCTGCTGCCCGGCAGCCGCCGCAGCGAAATCAACCACATCGCACCACGCCTGCTGGCCGCCGCCGCGCTGATGCAGCGCCAGCGGCCCGCGCTGCGTTTTGTGATGCCCGTGGTGCCGGGTTTGGGCGGCCTGGTCGACCCGTTGATCGCACAACACGCGACCGGTGTGGCCTTGCAGCGGCTGGACGGCCGCTCCCACGAAGCCCTGGCGGCCTGCGACCTGACGCTGGTGGCCAGTGGCACGGCCACGCTGGAGGCTGCGCTGTTCAAGCGGCCCATGGTCATCACCTACCACCTGTCCTGGCTGAACTGGCAGCGCATGAAGCGCATGCGTTACCAGCCTTGGGTGGGTCTGCCCAACATCCTGTCGCGCGACTTCGTCGTGCCTGAGCTGATCCAGGACGAGGCCACCCCCGAAGCCTTGGCCCGCGAAGGCCTGGCCCTGCTGAACGACGCAGCGCGGCGCGACGCGCTGGTCCACCGCTTCACCGACCTCCACCACCTGCTGCGCCAAAACACGGCCCAGCGTGCCGCCGATGCCCTCGCGCAAGTCCTTGAAGGCGCCTGAACAGCTGGGCCTGGGCTGGTTCGCGCCCGGCCTGGTGGCCGGCGTGGACGAGGCTGGCCGTGGCCCACTGGCCGGGCCGGTGGTGGCCGCGGCCGTCATCCTGGACGACCTGAACCCCATCGCCGGCCTGGCCGACAGCAAGGCGCTGACGGCGGCCAAACGCGAGCGGCTGTTCGACGAGATCCGCGCCAAGGCCCTGTGCTGCAGCATCGCCGAAGCCAGCGTGGAAGAGATCGACCGGCTGAACATCCTGCAGGCCACGATGCTGGCCATGAAGCGTGCCGTGGAAGGCCTGCGCCTGCTGCCGCAACAGGTGCTGGTGGATGGCAACCGCCTGCCGGTGTTGAAAGTGCCGGCCGAGGCCATCGTCAAGGGCGACGCCAAAGTGAAGGCCATCTCCGCGGCGTCCATCCTGGCCAAGGTGCAGCGCGACCGCCTGTGTGCCGATCTGCACGCGCGCTGGCCGCAGTACGGCTTCGACGGCCACAAGGGCTACCCTACGCCCGACCACCTCGCGGCCTTGCGCGAACACGGCGTCTGCGACGCCCACCGCCGCAGTTACGCGCCGGTGCGGGCGGTGCTCGAAGCCCGGGCGCCAGGGCAGGGGTCGGCATGAGTGCGACGCCCGTCAACGCGTCGGCCATCACCTCGCGTGACAACCCGCTGCTGGTGAAGCTGCGCAAGCTGGCGCAGGAGCCCACGGCTTACCGCAAGCTGGGTGCGCTGTGGCTGGAGGGCGACCACCTGTGCAGCGCGCTGCAGCTGCGTGGCAAGCCGGCCAGCCGCGCGCTCATCACCGAAAGCGCCTGGGCCGGCGACGCCACGCTGCGTGCACTGGCCGCCTGGGCACCCCAGGTGCACGTGCTGCCCGACGCTTTGTTCAAGGGCATCAGCGGCCTGGAATCGCCCGCCCGCCTGGGTTTTGTGCTGGAAGGCGAGGCGCTCGCTGCGCTGGGCGGTGGCGGTGCTGCCGCGGTCTTGCCCGGGGTGGACAGTGTGGTGCTGGACCGCCTGCAGGACGCCGGCAACGTGGGCAGCATCCTGCGCACGGCCGCGGCCTTCGGCGTGCGCCAGGTGGTGGCGCTGCAGGGCACGGCCGCGCTGTGGTCACCCAAGGTCTTGCGCGCCGGCATGGGTGCGCATTTCGCGCTGCACCTGGTGGAGGGGCTGGGTCTGGACGACCTGGCCGCGCTGCAACTGCCCCTGGTGGGCACCAGCTTGGCCACCGAGCAGTTGCTGCCCACCGCGCCGCTGCCACAGCCCTGCGCCTGGGTGCTGGGCCATGAAGGGCAGGGCGTCAGCGCGGCCTTGCTGGCGCGCTGTTCGCTGACGGTGCGCATCCCGCAGCCGGGCGGTGAAGAGTCGCTGAACGTGGCGGCGGCAGCGGCCGTGTGTCTGTACGAATCGGCGCGGCGCAACCCGGTCTGACGGGCAGGCGGCGTGCCAGCCGCCTGGTGCGCTTCAGTAAATCAGCCGGTCGGGGCGGATGTCGCGCAGGATGGTGGTGGCGATCTCTTCGATGGACTTGTGCGTGCTGCTCAGCCAGGCAATGCCTTCGCGCCGCATCATGCTTTCGGCCGCCGCCACTTCCTGGCGGCAGTTCAACAACGCGGCATAGGTGCTGTTGGGCCGGCGCTCGTTGCGGATCTGCGCCAGGCGCTCGGGGTCGATGGTCAACCCGAAGCACTTGGCCTTGTAGGGCGCCAGGCTGCTGGGCAGGCGGTTGCGGTCGAAGTCTTCGGGGATCAGCGGGTAGTTGGCCGCCTTGATGCCGTGCTGCATGGCCAGGTACAGCGAGGTGGGCGTTTTGCCGCTGCGGCTGACGCCGACCAGGATGACGTCGGCCTCGGCCAGGTTGCGCGAGCTCTGGCCGTCGTCGTGCGCCAGGCTGAAGTTGATGGCCTCGATGCGGTCGTTGTATTCCTGGCTCTTGCTGGCGTCGGAGAAGCGGCCGATGCGGTGGTTGCTCTTGATGCCAAATTCGGCCTCCAGCGGTTCCACGAAGGCGCGGAACATGTCCAGCACCAGGCCTTTGCAGTGTTCACTGGTGACGATGTCGCGCACGTCGTCGCGCACCAGGGTGATGAACACGATGGGCTTTTTGCCCTCGGCCACCGCCACGGTGTTGATCTCGTCCACCACCTTGGTGGCCTTCTCGATGGTGTCGATGAAGGGCCGGCGGACGTGGCGGCTCTTGGCCGAAAACTGCGCCAGGATGGAGTTGCCGAAGGTCTCGGCGGTGATGCCGGTGCCGTCTGAGACAAAGAACACGCTTCTGTCGGGCATGGTGTTTTTTCGGGGGTTCGGGGGCCGCCGCCAGGCGCCGGGCGTTCAGCCATCATAAAGAAGAAGTCCTTAGAATCCGCCGCAATCACTTTCGCACCGCCTCGACGCCGTGAGCCCCGCCAGCCGACAAGCAGAATCCACAAGCGCTGGCGCGCGGGCCCCGTTCGCGCATGCGTTAGCCCCGGTTTTTTCACATCACGGAGCTTTCCCATGTCCCAGGCCTCTTTGGCGACCGCCCTGGTCGCACCGTTTGAACAACTGAGGATGACCGACGTCGAGGTCGTTGGCGGTAAAAACGCCAGCCTCGGCGAGATGATCAGCCAGCTGGCCGCCACCGGCGTGCGTGTGCCCGGTGGTTTTGCCACCACGGCCCACGCTTTCCGCCTGTTCCGGCAACACGGCGGTTTGGCTGAGCGCATCAACGCCCGCCTGAAGGCGCTGGACACCGACGACGTGCGTGCGCTGGCCGAAGCCGGCGCGGAGATCCGCGCCTGGGTGGAGAACACGCCGTTCCCGCCGGAACTGGAAGCGGCCATCCGCAGCCAGTACGCGTTGCTGGTGGCCGACCACCCCGGCGCCACCTTCGCCGTGCGCTCCAGCGCCACGGCCGAAGACCTGCCCGACGCGTCGTTCGCCGGCCAGCAGGAAACCTTCTTGAACGTGCACGGCATCGAAGAGGTGCTGCACAAGATGAAAGAGGTGTTCGCCAGCCTCTACAACGACCGCGCCATCAGCTACCGCGTGCACAAGGGTTTTGAACACGCCGAGGTGGCGTTGTCGGCCGGTGTGCAGCGCATGGTGCGCTCCGACCTGGGCTCGGCCGGTGTGATGTTCACCATCGACACCGAAACCGGCTTCAAGGACGTGGTGTTCATCACCTCCAGCTACGGCCTGGGTGAGACCGTGGTGCAGGGTGCCGTCAACCCCGACGAGTTCTATGTGTTCAAGCCCACGCTGGCCTTGGGCAAACAAAGCCTGATCCGCCGCGTGCTGGGCAGCAAGCTGCTGCGCATGGAGTTCGCCACGCCCGAAGAAAAGGCGGCCAGCGGCAAGCTGGTGAAGGTGATCGACACGCCGCCCGAGCAGCGCAACCGCTATTCGCTGAACGACGCCGATGTGGAAGAACTGGCCCGCTACGCGCTGATCATCGAGAAGCACTACGGCCGCCCCATGGACATCGAGTGGGGCAAAGACGGCGTCGACGGCAAGCTCTACATCCTGCAAGCCCGCCCGGAAACCGTGAAGAGCCAGGCCGCTGGCCAGGTGGAGCACCGCTACAAGCTGAAGGGCGACGCCGCCAAGGTGGGTACGGTGTTGGCCGAAGGCCGCGCCATCGGCCAGAAGATCGGCACCGGCCCGGTGCGCCTGGTGCGCAGCCTGTCCGAGATGGACCGCGTGCAGCCTGGTGACGTGCTGGTCACCGACATGACCGACCCCAACTGGGAGCCGGTGATGAAGCGCGCCAGCGCCATCGTCACCAACCGCGGTGGCCGCACCTGCCACGCGGCCATCATCGCGCGTGAACTGGGCATCCCGGCCGTGGTGGGCTGTGGTGACGCCACGGAACGGGTGCAGGAAGGCGCTTTGGTGACGGTGGCCTGCAGCGAAGGCGACACCGGCTACATCTTCGACGGTCTGTTGGAGACCGAGGTCAGCGAGGTGCAGCGCGGTGAAATGCCTTACTGCCCCATCAAGATCATGATGAACGTGGGCAACCCGCAGCTGGCCTTCGACTTCGCGCAGATGCCGAACTCTGGCGTGGGCTTGGCCCGGTTGGAATTCATCATCAACAACAACATCGGGGTGCACCCCAAGGCCATCCTCGACTACCCGAACATCGACCCCGACCTGAAAAAGGCCGTGGAATCGGTGGCACGGGGCCACGCCAGCCCGCGTGCGTTCTACGTCGACAAGCTGGCCGAAGGCATCGCCACCATCGCCGCGGCGTTCTTCCCCAAGCCGGTCATCGTTCGCCTGTCGGACTTCAAGAGCAACGAGTACCGCAAGCTCATCGGCGGCACGCGCTACGAGCCCGATGAAGAGAACCCGATGCTGGGCTTCCGCGGCGCCAGCCGCTACATCAGCGGTGACTTCAGCGACGCCTTCGCCATGGAGTGCGAAGCCCTGAAGCGTGTGCGCACCGAGATGGGCCTGACCAACGTCGAGGTGATGGTGCCCTTTGTGCGCACCGTCAAACAAGCGGAGACCGTGGTGCGCATGCTGGCCGAGCGTGGTTTGAAGCGTGCCGCGCAAGGTGGCACCGACGGCCTGCGCTTGATCATGATGTGCGAGGTGCCCAGCAACGCCATCCTGGCCGAGCAGTTCCTGCAGCACTTCGACGGCATGTCCATCGGCTCCAACGACCTGACCCAGCTGACCCTGGGCCTGGACCGCGACAGCGGTCTGGAGCAACTGGCGCACGATTTCGACGAACGCGACCCGGCCGTGAAGGCCATGATCTCGCGCGCCATCGCCGCCTGCCGTGCCACCGGCAAGTACGTGGGCATCTGCGGCCAGGGCCCCAGCGACCACCCCGACTTCGCCGACTGGCTGGCCCAGGAAGGCATCGTGTCGATTTCGCTGAACCCCGACACGGTGGTCGACACCTGGCAGCGCCTGGCCAAGGTGCGCTGACCACGGTGCAGGCCTGCGGCGCAACCCCCCTGGGCTTGGCGGCGGCCAGGCACCGGCCTGCGTGGAGGGCCTGCCGGTGAGCGACGCCGCCGAGGCGCATTACCGCCAGCGTTTGCACCGGGCCTACGGTCTCTACACCGTGGGCCTGGTGGCGTTCATTCTGGGCATGGCCATGCTCGAACGCATGGGCCTGGGCCGCAACCTCATCGGGTTGACCATGCTGGTCGCGACGGTGGTGCTCTACGCCGTCATCGGCCTGCGCTGTCGTACCTCCGATGCCGCCGAGTACTACGTGGCCGGCCGCCGTGTGCCGGCCTTCTACAACGGCCTGGCCACCGCCGCCGACTGGATGAGCGCGGCCTCGTTCATCGGTTTGGCGGGTACCTTGTACCTGGGGGGCTACAACGGCCTGGCTTTCGTGCTGGGCTGGACCGGTGGCTTTTGCCTGGTGGCGCTGCTGCTGGCGCCCTACCTGCGGCGTTTCGGCGAATACACCATCCCGGACTTCCTGGGCGCGCGCTACGGCGGCACCTGGCCACGGCTGGTGGGCATCTTGGCGGCGGTGCTGGTGAGCTTCATCTACGTGGTGGCGCAGATCTACGGCGTCGGCCTGATCGCGGCGCGCTTCACCGGCTTCGGCTTCGAGATCGGCATCTTTGTGGGCCTGGGTGGTGTGCTGGTGTGCTCCTTCCTAGGGGGCATGCGCGCGGTCACGTGGACGCAGGTGGCGCAATGCGTGATCCTGGTGATCGCCTACCTGACGCCGGTGGCGTGGTTGTCGCTGAAGGTGACGGGCAACCCGGTGCCCCAATTGGCGGCTGGGCAGGTGCTGCAGGAAGTTTCCGACCGTGAACTGGAGCTCATCGCCGATGTGCGTGAGCAGCAGGTCATCGAAGCCTATCGCCTTGAGGCCGCACTGGCCGCGGCCAAGCTGCGCGATGTGCCCGCGGCGATGGCGGCAGACCGCTTGATGGCCCAGCAGCGCATCGAACGCTTGATGAACGAAGCGGCACCGCTGGTGGACATCCAGGCCGCGCGCCGCGCGTTGGCGGCCTTGCCGCGCACCGAAGAAGAGGCGCGCAAGCGCTACACCCAGGCCTTGGCGACGGCCACCAGCCGCGCCCAGCCCCTGGGCGGTTTGGCGCCGCATGCCCAGGCTTTCGGCCCGGCGCTGCCGCAGGCCCAGACCGGCGCGGTCGCCATCGGCGGGGCCGCCGGTGGGTCCGATGCCGCGGCGGGTGCCGAGGTGAGCGGCACACCCGGGACAGAACCCTACGCCAGGCGCAACTTCTTGGCCCTGGTGTTTTGTCTGATGCTGGGCACCGCGGCCCTGCCGCACATCCTGACGCGCTTCTACACCACCAGCAGCGTGCGCGAAGCACGTCATTCGGTGGGTTGGGCGCTGCTGTTCATCTGCGCCATCTACCTCAGCGCGCCGGTGCTGGCGGTGCTGGTCAAGCATGAGGTGTTCAACAGCCTGGTGGGTACACCGTTCGACCGCTTGCCGGCCTGGATCGGCGGGTGGGCCAAGGTGGACCCGCAGTTGGTGCAGGTGGTCGACATGAACGCCGACGGCCTGTTGCAGTTGGGCGAACTGCACATCGGCGCCGACATCGTCATGTTGGCCGCGCCCGAGATCGCCGGCCTGCCTTACGTGGTGTCGGCCATGGTGGCTGTGGGCGGGCTGGCGGCCGCGTTGTCCACGGCCGACGGCTTGTTGCTGACCATCAGCAACGCCCTGTCGCACGACCTGTACTACAAGGTCATTGCCCCGGGCCGGCATGCATCGCGCCGGGTGGCGGTCAGCAAGGTGCTGCTGCTGGTGGTGGCGCTGGCAGCGGCCTATGTGGCGTCGTTGAAGATCGCCGACATCTTGTTCTTGGTCGCTGCAGCGTTCTCGCTGGCGGCCGCCACCTTCTTCCCGGCCCTGGTGCTGGGCATCTTCTGGCGTCGGGCGAACCACTGGGGCTGCGTGGCGGGCATGGCCACGGGCTTGCTGGTCACGGCCTACTACATGGTCACCACCCAGCCCTGGCTGCGCGGCCTGTTCGGTGTCACTGCGCCGCTGGCCGACTGCACCTGGTGGGGCATCGCCCCGATCGCGGCCGGGGTGTTCGGTGTGCCCGCGGCCTTGTTGGCCACCGTGTTGGTGAGCTGGTTGACCCCGCCGCCGCCGCCGGAAGTGCAGGCCCTGGTAGACCGGTTGCGGCGCGCCGGGGCTTGATCGCCGCGCCGGCAGGCGCCGCGCGCACGGGCCTGGGCCATTCCGGCAGCCCAGCGCACAGCCACCCGCGCGCATTTCGCGCTATACTCGTAGGCTTTTCCCACCTTGCCGTACCCGTGTCGTTGACGCGACGGGGCGGCTTCCATCAAAGCCTCGGTCGTTCCGGCCCGGGCAGGAACCCACAAGGAGTATCAATGCGTCACTATGAGATCGTTCTGCTGATCCACCCGGATCAAAGCGAACAGGTTCCGGCCATGCTGGAGCGCTACAAGGGCCTGGTCACCACCGGTGGTGGCAAGGTGCATCGCGTGGAAGACTGGGGCCGCCGTCAGCTGGCCTACATGATCCAGAAGCTCGCCAAGGCGCACTACCTGTGCCTGAACATCGAGTGCAACAACGAAACGTTGACCGAGCTGGAAACCGGCTTCCGCTTCAACGACGCCGTGTTGCGCCACATGACGGTGAAGAAGGCCAAGGCCGAGACCACGCCGTCGATCATGATGAAGGCGGTCGAGCGCGAAGAATCGCGCAAGGCCAACCAAGCCGAAGCCGCAGCCTGAGTTTTCTCAGGCCCTTGAACGTGTCTGTCTGCCGGCCAGCCCGATGAACCGATGGGTTCTGCAGGCGCAACTGGTGGAGCGAGGCCCGCTGCGATACACCCCCGCCGGTCTGCCGGCCCTGGACTTGAGCTTGATGCACGAGTCGCAGGTGTCAGAAGACGGCCAGCCGCGCAAGATCTCCCTGGAGATCAAGGCGGTCGGCATCGGGCAGATCACCGCAGCGCTGAACAAGATGCCCCTGGGTGGCTCCGGCCAGTTTGGTGGTTTTTTGGCAGGCTTTCGCAACGGACGCGGCATGCGTTTCCACATCACCGAGGTCGGCCCCGTGGCCTGACCTTCAGAACCCGAATTTAGGAGATCACTATGGCTCCCCCCCGTGGCAAAGGCCGCTTCTCTAAGGACAAGCGTCCGAAGCGCAACACCCAGTCCCTGCTGTTCCGTCGCAAGCGTTTCTGCCGCTTCACCGTGGCCAACGTCGAACAGATCGACTACAAGGAAATCGACACCCTGCGCGATTTCATCAGCGAAAACGGCAAGATCACGCCCGCCCGCCTGACCGGCACGCGTGCCTTCTACCAGCGCCAGCTGACCGTCGCCATCAAGCGCGCTCGCTACCTGGCACTGCTGCCGTACTCCGACCAGCACAAGGTCTAAGGAGCACACGCCATGCAAATCATCCTGCTCGAAAAAATCGGCAAGCTGGGCAACCTGGGCGACGTCGTCAAGGTCAAGGACGGCTACGCCCGCAACTTCCTGATCCCCGGCAAGATGGCCCGTCGTGCCACCGAAGCCGCGATCAAGGAATTCGAAGCCCGCCGCGCTGAACTGGAAAAGGCTGCCGCCGCCAAGCTGGCCGAAGCCCAAGCCCTGGGCGAGAAGCTCAGCGGCAAGACCGTGCGCATCGCCCAGAAGGCTGGCGTGGACGGCCGTCTGTTCGGCTCGGTGACCAACGCCGACGTGGCCGAAGCCCTGACCAAGGCCGGTTTGGCCGTGGCCAAGGCCCAGGTGCGCCTGCCCAACGGTCCGCTGAAGACCGTCGGCGAACACGCCGTCAGCGTCGCCCCGCACGGCGACGTGGTGGTGGAAGTCACGGTGCAGGTCGTCGCGCAAGCCGACTGATTCCGCACCACGGACTGCGGACGCCCTTGCAGGCGTTCGCGCCCCCCACAAGGCCGGCTTTTGCCGGCCTTGTTGCTTTGTGCGGTCCGCTGCGCCGCATTTCCCCAGACAAGCCCCAGCTTGCACACAGACTTGTCCACAGCCGTTCGGTGCCGGGCAAGGCAAGATCCCGGGTGGCGGCGCCCGGCCGCCGCGGCAGCGCCGACGCGCCCTCTCTGCCCGCGCGACGCCACGTTCTCCGTCTTCGAATGCCCCTGCCGCGCGCGCCGCGGCCCCCGTCATGGCCCAAACCCTGTTCGACCGCGAATCCCAGCCCCGTGATGACGAAGTGGCGCGCCTGCGGGTGCCGCCGCACTCGGTAGAAGCCGAACAGAGCGTGCTGGGCGGCCTGTTGTTGGACAACATGGCCTGGGACCGCGCCGCCGACCTGCTGACCGACAGCGACTTCTACCGCCACGAGCACAAGCTGATCTTCGGCGCCATCGGCACCCTGGCCAACGCCAGCAAACCGGCCGACGTGATCACGGTGTTCGAACAGCTGCAAAGCCTGGGCAAGGCCGAGGACGCCGGTGGCCTGGCCTACCTGAACGCCCTGGCGCAGAGTGTGCCCAGCGCCGCCAACATGCGGCGTTATGCCGAGATCGTTCGCGAGCGCTCCATCCTGCGCAAGCTGATCGCCACCAGCGACCAGATCGCCACCAACGCCTTCAACCCGCAGGGCAGGGCGGTCAGCACCATCCTGGACGACGCCGAACGCGAGATCTTCAAGATCGGCGAAGAAGGTTCACGCCAGAAGCAGGGCTTCTTCGGCATCAACAAGCTGGTGGTCGACCTGATCGACCGCGTGAACGAACTGGCCGAGAACGGCGCTGAAGACGTGACCGGTGTGCGCACCGGTTTTTTCGAGATGGACCGCATGACGGCCGGCCTGCAAAAGGGCGACCTCATCATCCTGGCCGCCCGCCCGTCCATGGGCAAGACCGCCTTCGCGCTGAACATCGCCGAGAACGTGGCCGTGTGCGAAGGCCTGCCGGTGCTGGTGTACTCCATGGAAATGGGCGCGGCGCAGTTGGCGCTGCGTATGGTGGGCTCCATCGGCCGCATCGACCAGCAACGCCTGCGCACCGGCCGCCTGCTGCCCGACGAGTGGGAACGCCTGACCGAAGCCAGCGAAAAGATGGGCAACGTGCAGATGTTCATCGACGAAACCCCGGCGCTGACCGCCAGCGAACTGCGCGCGCGGTCGCGGCGCATGGCGCGGCAGTACGGGCAGCTGGGTCTGATCGTCATCGACTACCTGCAGCTGATGAGCGGCAGCAGCGCCAGCGAAGAAAACCGCGCCACCGTGATCGGCGAAATCAGCCGCGGCCTGAAGGCGCTGGCCAAAGAGCTGCAGTGCCCGGTGATCGCGCTGTCGCAGCTGAACCGCAGCGTGGAAACACGCACCGACAAGCGCCCGATGATGAGCGACTTGCGGGAATCCGGCGCCATCGAGCAGGACGCGGACGTGATCATGTTCATCTACCGCGACGAGTACTACAACAAGGAAAGCGGCGAAAAGGGCGTGGCCGAAATCATCATCGGCAAACAGCGTAACGGCCCGGTGGGCACGGTGAAGCTGGCCTTCCTGAAGCCACTGACCAAGTTCGAGAACCTCGCGCCCGGCGCTGGGGACGACTATTGAGCATGGCCGGTTGTCGCGCGTCTGTAGACTGTATATATTCACAGCATGTCCGACGCACACACCGACTCCAACGCACCACCGTTGCCAGGCCCCGGGGCCCACAAGGGCCGGGGCACGGTGTGGATGCTGGCCCACCGCTTCAGCGTTGACCAGCGTGAGGCCTTCGACGACGGCTGGGGCACGCTGGACCAGAGCGCCCTCGAAGAGGCCCTCCCGCCGCAGACCCAGGTGCTGGAAGAGCAGGCCCAGTCCATCCTGGCCGCCAACGATTCACCGGACATCGGCTTCGACCTGTCCATCAACCCCTACCGGGGCTGCGAACACGGTTGCATTTACTGCTACGCCCGGCCCACGCACAGCTACCTGAACCTGTCGCCGGGCCTGGACTTCGAAACGCGCATCGTCGCCAAGGTGAACGCGGCGCAGCGGCTGGCCGAAGCCCTGGCCAAACCCGGCTACCAGGCCAAGCTGCTGAACATCGGTTCGGCCACCGACGCCTACCAGCCCGCGGAACGCCGCCTGGGCATCACACGCGCGGTCATCCAGGTGCTGCAGGCGCACCAGCACGCGTTTTCGCTGGTCACCAAGTCCTCGGGTGTGGAACGCGACCTGGACCTCATCGCGCCGATGGCGGCGCAGAACCTGGCGGCGGTCTACGTGTCCATCACCACGCTCGATCCGTCCCTGGCCCGTGTGCTGGAACCCCGCGCCGCCGCGCCGGCCCGGCGGCTGGAAACCATCCGCCGCCTGGCCGCCGCGGGCGCGCCCGTGGGCGTCAGCGTGTCGCCCATCATCCCGTTCATCAACGAACCCGAGCTGGAGCGCATCCTGCAGGCCGCGGCCGAGGCCGGTGCCACGCGCGCTTTCAGCATCGTGCTGCGCCTGCCTTGGGAGGTGAACCCGCTGTTCCAGCAGTGGCTGAACCAGCACTTCCCCGAGCGCGCCGCCCGCGTGATGGCCCGGGTGCGCGAGATGCGCGGTGGCCGCGACAACGACGCCCGCTTCGGCCAACGCATGAAGGGCGAAGGCCTGTGGGCCGAACTGTTGCGCCAGCGGCTGGCCAAGGCCTGTGCACGCTGGGGGCTGAGCCGGCAGCGGGTCGAGCTCGACCTGGGGCGTTTCCAGCGGGCACCTGCGGTGCAAACGCCGGCCGATTCCGCGCGGGTGTCCGGCCAAGACCTGCCCCACGGGGCCCAAGGCTGCCTGTTTTAGGGCGGTTCCTGCCGCCGTCGGGTGGCTGGTGCGGGACGATGCCTCAAGTCGGGGCGCGAGCGGCCGAAACCTACACACAGGCATGTCGGTCGCGGGCAGGGTAGCTGTCCGTCTGCGGCCGCCGGGCGGCCGTGGCCGCCTGTACACCCGAACAAAGGACGCCGCCCATGGCCATCGAGACACCCTTTTCCAAGCTGCAAGCCCTGGTGGTGGACGATGCGCCCACGCAACTGGCCACCATGCGCGGCCAGCTGCAGATGCTGGGCATCGGCAAGGTCGATGGCGCCACCGGCCCCGACGACGCCCTGCGTCTGGCCAAGGGCGGTCGGCACAACCTGATCATGTGCGACTACAGCCTGGGCCACAAAACCGATGGCCAGCAGCTGTTCGAGTACCTGCGCGACAACGACGTGCTGGCGCCCGACTGCATCTTTTTCATGATCACGGCCGAAAACAGCTACGCCTCGGTGGCCGCGGCCAGCGAGCACAAGCCGGACGGTTACCTGCTCAAGCCCATCACCGCCGCCGACATCCAAGAGCGCCTGAAAGCCGCGATGGAGCGCCGCAAGGCCTTTGAAGCCGTCAACGCCGCCTTGGCGCGCAAAGACCTCGCGCGCGCCCTGGACGCCACCGAAGCCATGCTGGCCAAGAAGGACCGCTGGTTCATGCAGGCGCTGCAGAACAAGGGCCACATCCTGCTGCAACTGGGCCGCCACGCCGACGCGCGCGCCGTCTACCAGCTGGCGCTGCAGAACAAGCCCGGCCTGGTGTGGGCGCAGCTGGGCCTGGCCCGCGGCTACAAGGCCGGCAACCTGTTCGAAGAAGCCAAGAACCTGGCGCAGGAAGTCATCAACTCGCCCGAAGGCCAGAAGAACCTGGCGGCCTACGACGTGATGGCCGAAGCCCTGGAAGCCCAGGGTGACGCCAAGGGCGCGCAGTGGGTGCTGCGCGACGCCGCCACCGCCGTGCCTTCGGCCAAGCGCAACCGCCTGCTGGCCGAAAGCGCCTACCGCAATGGCGAGCTGGAAGAGGCCATGGAGTCCATGACCAAGGTGACCAAGGCCACCAGTGGCGCCATCACCGCCCAGCCGCAGGACACCTTCACACTGGCGCAGGCCATGATCGACGCCGGCCAGGCCGCCCAGGCCATGGGCGTGCTGGACCAGGCCCAAGGCCGTTTCACCAATTCGCCGCAGCTGGAATCGGTGACGCTGGCGCTGCGCGCCCAGGCGCTGACCGCCACCGGCGACACCGCCGGCGCGGCCAAGGCCGTGGCACGCGCCCGCGAAACCATGCGCGGCGCCAAGGCCGACTTCGCCACCGTGGCCCTGGCCAAGGCCGAGCTGGTGGCGGGCAACGAAGAAGCCGGTCTCAAGCTGCTGGGCGCGGCCGTCAGCTCCGACCACGAGAACCCGCGCGTCAAACAACTGGTGCGCAACGCGCTGCGCATCACCGGCCACGAGTCCAAGATGGACACCCTGGTGGAAGCCGCCGCCGCCGGTTTGCAGACCAAGGTGACCGACGCCAAGACCCTGTTCCGCGACAGCCGCATCGACGAAGCCCTGGCTGCCATCGAACAAGCGCTGAAGGACTACCCCGACAACACCGGCGTGCTGTTCCAGGCCGCGCAGATGAGCTGCATGGCGCTGCGCCTGAAGAAGCAGATGAACCACGCCTTGGTCGAGCGTGTGCGCCTGTACCTGAACCGGCTGGAAAAGTTGATGCCCAACAACGACCGCGTGACGCAAATGCAGCGTTACTTCCGCGAGACGCTGGCCACGCTGACCGAGCCGACCGCGGTGGCCTGAAGCCCCCGACCGCGCTGACGCCTTCGCCATGAGCGCCTCGGTCGCTGCGCTGGTCGTGCACGACCTCAAGAACGAGCTGGGTGCGCTGGAAGGCGCGCTGGAACGGCTGGCCCTGCAGCCCGACGTGGGCGCCGCACAGTTGGCGCACCGCCAGTGCCGCGCGCTGCGCGAGCACCTGGTGATGTACCTGGCCGTTTACGGGGCCGATGGCGCCATGAGCGCCGTGCCCGACGATGAATCGCCGCGGGCGCTGCTGGAAGCCATCGTGGCCAAGCGCGCCGACACCGGCGGCCCGCGCCTGCAGGTGCTGGACCACGCCGACACCCCACCGTTCTGGTACTTCGACCGCCGCCTGGTCACGCTGGCGCTGGAAGCCGCCTTGCACAACGCCACGCGTTTCGCGCGCAGCCTGGTGGTGCTGAGCGCGCGCGCCGAAGCCGGACAACTGGTGCTGGTGGTGGACGACGATGGCCCAGGCCTGGACGCCGAACACAGCGCTGGCGATTTCAACACCGGCCTGGGCACCACGCTGTGCCAGGCCGTGGCCCAGGCCCATGGGGGCCGTGTGGCCCTGTTCAACCGGCCCGAGGGCGGTGCGCGCTTCGAGTTGTGGCTGGCGCCCTGAGCGCCGCTGAACCGCGGTGCGCCGCGGTGCATCGCCGGGACCCACGCTGAACGGCGCTGAAGTTCCCGCGCCCACGAAAAAGGGCCCCGCAGGGCCCTGGCTGTCAGCGTGCCGGCGCGGCCGGCCCGCGGCTCACTTGAACAGGTCTTTGACCTTGTCCGTCCAGCTCTTGCTGTTGGGAGAATGGCGCTCGCCACCCTTCTTGAAGGACTCGTCCAGTTCCTTCAGCAGCTTGCGCTGGTGTTCCGTCAGCTTCACCGGCGTTTCCACGGTCACGTGGCAGTACAGGTCGCCCGGGTAGCTGCTGCGCAGGCCCTTGATGCCCTTGCCGCGCAGGCGGAAGGTTTTGCCGTGCTGCGTGCCTTCGGGCAGTTCGATCTCGGCCTTGCCCACCAGCGTGGGCACCTCGATGCTGCCGCCCAGGGCCACCGTGGTCAGGCCCACGGGCACGGTGCAGTGCAGGTCGTCGCCGTCGCGCTCGAAGATCTCGTGCTGCTTGATGCGGATCTCGATGTACAGGTCGCCGGCCGGGCCGCCGTTGGTGCCGGGCTCGCCGTTGCCGGCCGAGCGGATGCGCATGCCTTCGTTGATGCCGGCGGGGATCTTCACCTCCAGCGTCTTCTGCTTCTTGATCTTGCCGGCGCCGTTGCAGCTGGTGCAGGGCTCGGGAATGATCTTGCCGCTGCCGTGGCAGTGCGGGCAGGTTTGCTGGATGCTGAAGAAGCCCTGGCGCAGGTGCACCGTGCCGCTGCCGTTGCAGCTGGGGCAGGTCTTGGCGCTGGTGCCGGGCTTGGCGCCGGTGCCGTTGCAGGTGTCGCAGTTGTCCCAGCTGGGGATGCGGATCTGCGTTTCTTTGCCGTTGGCCGCTTCTTCGAGCGTGATCTCCATCGCGTAGCTCAGGTCGCTGCCGCGGTAGACCTGCTGGCCCCCGCCGCCGCGCCGGCCGCCGCCCTGACCGCCGAAGATGTCGCCAAAGATGTCGCCGAAGGCTTCCGCGAAACCGCCGAAACCTTCGCCGCCGGGGCCGCCGCGCCCGCCACCCATGTTGGGGTCCACGCCGGCGTGGCCGTACTGGTCGTAGGCCGCCTTCTTCTGCGGGTCGGAGAGCATCTCGTAGGCCTCTTTGGCCTCCTTGAACTTCTCTTCGGCCGCCTTGGCGCCGTCACCCTGGTTGCGGTCAGGGTGGTACTTCATGGCCAGCTTGCGGTAGGCCTTCTTGATGTCGTCGTCCGTGGCGTTCTTCGCAACGCCCAGGATCTCGTAAAAGTCGCGTTTTGCCATGAAAACCTCGAGTTCTTCAAACAGCACCGCCGCGCTGGCGGGTCAGGCAGGGCCTGACCCGTCGAACGCGGCGCGTGGGGGCATCAGGCCGGCGGCCTGGCCGCTCAGGGCTTCTTGACTTCCTTGAACTCGGCGTCCACGACGTTGTCGTCGGCCGGGCGCGCGGCTTGCGGTGCTTCGCCACCCGGGGCGGCGCCAGCACCGGCCCCACCGGCGGCGGCGGCCGCGGCCTGCTGCTCGGCGTAGACCTTCTCGCCCAGCTTCTGGCTGGCCGTCATCAGGGCTTCGGTCTTGGCCTCGATGGTGGCCTTGTCGTCGCCCTTCATGGCCTCTTCCACGTCCTTGATGGCGGCTTCGATCTTGGCCTTTTCATCGGCCTCGAGCTTCTCGCCATGTTCGGCCAGGCTCTTCTGCACCGAATGCACCATGCCGTCGGCCTGGTTGCGGGCCTGCACCAGTTCCACCTTCTTGGCGTCTTCGGCGGCGTTGGCTTCGGCGTCCTTCACAATCTTCTCGATCTCGGCCTCGCTCAGGCCGGAGTTCGCCTTGATGGTGATCTTGTTTTCCTTGCCGGTGGCCTTGTCCTTGGCGCCCACGTGCAGGATGCCGTTGGCGTCGATGTCGAAGGTGACCTCGATCTGCGGCAGGCCACGCGGGGCCGGCGGGATGCCTTCCAGGTTGAACTCGCCCAGGCTCTTGTTGCCCTGCGCCAGTTCACGTTCGCCCTGGTAGACCTTGATGGTCACGGCCGGCTGGTTGTCGTCGGCGGTGCTGAAGGTCTGGCTGAACTTGGTCGGGATGGTCGTGTTCTTCTTGATCATCTTCGTCATCACACCGCCCAGGGTTTCGATACCCAGGCTCAGCGGGGTGACGTCCAGCAGCAGAACGTCCTTGCGCTCGCCGCCCAGCACCTGGCCCTGGATGGCGGCACCGACGGCCACGGCTTCGTCGGGGTTGACGTCCTTGCGCGGCTCCTTGCCGAAGAACTCCTTGACCTTCTCTTGCACCTTGGGCATGCGGCTCATGCCGCCGACCAGGATGATGTCGTCGATGTCGCTCAGCTTCACGCCGGCGTCCTTCACGGCCACGCGGCAGGGCTCGATGGTGCGCTGGATGAGTTCATCGACCAGTCTTTCCAGCTTGGCGCGCGTCAGCTTCACGTTCAGGTGCTTGGGGCCCGAAGCGTCGGCCGTGATGTAGGGCAGGTTGACGTCGGTCTGCGTGCTGTTGGACAGCTCGATCTTGGCCTTTTCGGCGGCTTCCTTCAGGCGCTGCAGGGCCAGCACGTCCTTGGTCAGGTCGACGCCTTGTTCTTTCTTGAACTCGGTGACGATGAAGTCGATGATGCGCTGGTCGAAGTCTTCACCGCCCAGGAAGGTGTCGCCGTTGGTGCTGAGCACTTCGAACTGCTTTTCACCGTCCACATCGGCGATCTCGATGATGGAGATGTCGAAGGTGCCACCGCCCAGGTCGAACACCGCGATCTTGCGGTCGCCCTTGCCGTGTTTGTCCAGGCCGAAGGCCAGGGCCGCGGCCGTGGGCTCGTTGATGATGCGCTTGACGTCCAGACCGGCGATGCGGCCGGCGTCCTTGGTGGCCTGGCGCTGGCTGTCGTTGAAGTAGGCCGGCACGGTGATGACGGCTTCGGTGACTTCTTCGCCCAGGTAGTCCTCGGCGGTCTTCTTCATCTTGCGCAGCACTTCGGCGCTCACTTGCGGCGGGGCCATCTTCTTGCCGCGCACTTCCACCCAGGCGTCGCCGTTGTCGGCGGCGGCGATGGTGTAGGGCATCAGGTCGATGTCCTTTTGCACTTCCTTCTCGGTGAACTTGCGGCCGATCAGGCGCTTCACGGCGTACAGCGTGTTGCGCGGGTTGGTCACGGCCTGGCGCTTGGCGCTGGCGCCGACCAGCACTTCACCGTCTTCCTGGTAGGCAATGATGGAAGGCGTGGTGCGTGCGCCTTCGCTGTTCTCGATCACCTTCGTGGTGTTGCCTTCCATGATGGCCACGCACGAGTTGGTGGTGCCGAGGTCGATGCCGATGATCTTGCCCATGTGGGGTGCTCCTGAAATGTGGAAAAGCTTGTTCTGAACGTGTGGATAACCGGTGGACTTTCAAGCCCAGCGCGCTGGTTTCTCTGGAACCTGGCGCGCCCGGTGTGTCTTATTTGGGGGCGCTGACGGTCACCAGGGCCGGGCGCAGCACGCGTTCGGCGATGAGGTAGCCCTTTTGCAGCACCGTCACCACGGTGTTGGGCTCTTGTTCGGCCGGCACCATGCTGATGGCCTGGTGTTGGTGCGGGTCGAACTTGGTGCCGGCCGGCGGTGCAATGGGCAGCACCTTGTTGCGCTCCAGCGCCTGCATCAGCTGGCGCAGCGTGGCGTGCACACCTTCCAGCAGCTGTTCTGGCGTGGCGTTTTGGATGCCGATGGCCGCGTTCAGGCTGTCGGCCACGGGCAGCAGGCTCTCGGCGAAGCTCTCCACCGCGAACTTGCGCGCCTTGCTCATTTCTTCTTCGGCACGGCGGCGGGTGTTCTCGGCCTCGGCCTTGGCGCGCAGGTAAGCATCGTTGGCCTCGGCGCGCTGGGCTTCCAGCTCGGCCAGGCGTTGTTCCAGGGTGGGCGCAGCGGCCTCGGGGGCGCTGGCGGCGGCTTGATCTGGGGTGTTTTCGGTGTTGCTCATGGTCGAGAAAGCAATGGCTGCGCTGGAAGTGGGGCCTTGTGCCCCGGCTTCAAGAGGGGTGAATCGAAAAAGTTGCGGCCAACGCAGGTGGCATGGGCCTGCGCACGGCACGGCGGGCGCGCCGTACGCGCCGGCTGCGCGGGCGGTGGGTTCAGTCTTCGTCGGGCACGTCGTCCACGCTGACGCTCCACCGCTGCCAGTCCGCCAATTGTCGCCGGTCGCGTTTGGTGGGCCGGCCTTGTTCGATGCTGAACGCCGGTTCCACACCCTGGCGGCGGGCTTCGGCGGCTCTTTCGCGGGCGGCGATGCTCTCGGGCGTCTCGCGGTAGAAGGTCTGGGCCACCGGGGCCGGGCCGCGCACCGTGCCCAGCACCAGCACGTCCACCACACGCTGCACCGGGCCCTGGCGCAGGCCCACGCGGTCGCCCAGCTTCAGCTCGCGCCCGGGTTTGGCCGCGGCGTCGTTGACGCTGACACGGCCCTTGGCCACTTCTTCGGCGGCCAACGCTCGGGTTTTGTAGAAGCGGGCGGCCCAGAGCCATTTGTCCAGGCGGATGCGGGTGCTGTCGGTCATGCGGCGGTGGCCGTGTCGGCGGGGGAGGGGGCGGGAAGATGGCGCCTGGGCAGGCGCACCACGGCGTCCAGGCCCACGGTGCGGCCGCCATGTTCCCGGTTGTCGAGTTGGATGCTGCCCCCCAGCGAATGCACGATCTCCCGGCAAATGGCCAGGCCCAGGCCGGCGCCGCCGGCCGTGTGGCCGCCCGAGAACGGCTGGAACAGCCGGGTGCGCAGCTCCGCGGCAATGCCCGGGCCGCTGTCGGCCACGGTCAGCGCGACCGTGGTGTCGTCGGCCGCCAGGCTGACCAGCAGGCGCGCGCCCTCGGGGCTTTGTTTGATGGCGTTGTGCAGCAGGTTGCGCGTCAGTTCGCGCAGCATCCATTCGTGGGCCTGCACGCTGGCGGTCTGGGTGCTCAGCTCGAAGTCCAGCTGTTTGCCGGCGATCAGCGCCGACAGGTCCAGCGACACCGCACGCACCAGCGGTGCCCAGTCGGTCAGCGCGGCCTCGGCCTGCTGCTGACGCAGCTGTTCCACCTTGGCCAGAGCCAGCATCTGGTTGGCCAGTTCGGTGGCGCCGTCCACGGTGTGGGCAATCTCGGCCAGCGCCTGCTCGGGCGCCAGGTCGCCGCGGCGGGCCGACTGCACCTGCGTCTTCAGCACCGCCAGCGGTGTGCGCAGATGGTGGGAGGCGTCGCGCACGAAGCGCTTCTGGTTGTCCAGCAAGTGCGCCAGGCGGGCCATCACAGCGTTGGTGGCTTCCAGCATGGGCCGCAGTTCGGTGGGCGCGTCGGGCGCGGTGATGGGCGACAGGTCGTCTTCGGCGCGGCCTTGCAGGCCGTCGCTGAGCGCGCGCACCGGCCGCGTGGCGCGTTGCACCACGGCCACCACCACCACGGCGATGACGGCCACCAGCGCGACCTGGCTCCACAGCGTGTCCAGCAGCAGCTGGCGCGCCAGCGTGCGGCGCAGCTCCAGGGTTTCGGCCACCTGGATGGTGGCCATGCCCTGGCCGGCGGCCCCGGCCACCGGCTGCAGCAACACGGCCACGCGCACCGGCGAGCCGCGGAATTCGTCGTCGTGGAACTCCACCAATGCGGCGTACACGCTGCGCTCAGGCAGGGCACCTTGCCAGTTGGGCAGGTCTTCGAAACCCGAGACCATCTCGCCCTCGAAGCCCGTCACCTTGAAGTACATGCGGCTGCGGTTGTCGGCTTCGAAGGCTTCCAGCGCGGAATAAGGCACGCTGGCCACCAGGCGCGCCGGGCCGGGGCCCGGGGCCACCTGCAGCAGTTCGCCGATGGCCTTGGCCGAGGCCAGCAAGGTGCGGTCGTAGGCGGTGTCGGCGGCGGCCAGGGCCTGGCGGTAGAGGTTGGCGGTGTTGAACACCACCAGGGCCAGCACCGGCAGCAGGATGCCCCACAGCAGCTGGCGCCGCAGCGAGGGGCCGCGCGGTGGCGTGTCGGGGGCGGGGCGACCGCTCATGCCGCGGGCGACGCCGCGCCGCCGTCCTTCAGCAGGTAGCCCAGGCCACGCAAGGTGACCAGCTGCGCGCCCGTGCTGGCCAGCTTCTTGCGCAGGCGGTAGGCCACCACCTCCACGGCTTCGGTCTGCACGTCGGTTTCACCCGGGAACACCAGCTCGAACAGCCGTTCTTTGGCCACGGCGTGGCCGGGGCGCTGCAGCAGCGCCCGCAAGAGGGCGGCCTCGCGGGTGCTCAGCTCCAGCGGCTGGCCCAGGTGGTAGAGCGCACCACTTTCGGCGTCGGCACGCAGGCCGCAGAACTCGGGCTGGGCGGGCACGGCGCTGCGCCGGCGCACCAGGGCGCGGACGCGGGCTTCCAGTTCGTCCAGGTCGAAGGGTTTGGGCAGGTAGTCGTCGGCGCCGGTGTTCAGGCCCAGGATGCGGTCGCCCACGGTGCCGCGTGCGGTGAGGATCAACACCGGCGTGCTCAGCCCTTCGGCGCGGGCGTCGGCCAGCACGGCCAGGCCGTCGCGGCCGGGCAGGCTCAGGTCCAGCAGCACCACGTCGGGCACGCTGGCACGCCAGCGGTCCAGCGCACGCGCGCCGTCGCCGCACAGCACCACCTGCATGCCACGCCGCTCGAAGCTGCGCTGCAGGGTGGTCTGCATCGCGGGGTTGTCTTCGATCAGCAGCACTTTCATGGGGCGCAGATTATCGGCACTGGCGACCCGCCGCCCCTGCCGGGGCCACGCCCTGGGGTTTCCCTGTAGCGCCTGGACAGCCGATTGACAGCCTGGGTGGCCAACATCGCCCTGGCTTGTCCAACCACCAACGGAGACCTTCCCATGCGCCGTGATGACTTCCTGAAGACCCTGGCCGCCCTCGCCGCCGCAGGCGCGCTGCCTGCCGCCCACGCCGCGGGCGCCAACCTGAAGATGATGGTGCCGGCCAACCCCGGTGGCGGCTGGGACACCACCGGCCGCGCCCTGGGCAAGGCCCTGCAGGACGCCGGCGTGGCCAGCGCGGTCACGTTCGAGAACAAGGGCGGCGCCGCCGGTGCCATCGGCCTGGCGCAGTTCGTCAACGCCACCAAGGGCGACGGCAATGCGCTGATGGTGATGGGCGCCGTGATGCTGGGCGGCATCATCACCGGCAAGCCGCCGGTCAGCCTGAGCCAGGCCACGCCGCTGGCGCGCCTGACCAGCGAATACAACGTGTTCGTGCTGCCCGAGAACTCGCCCTTCAAGACCATGAAGGACGTGGTCGAGCAGATGAAGAAGGACCCCGGCAGCGTGAAGTGGGGCGGCGGTTCGCGCGGTTCCACCGAGCACATCGCCGCGGCCATGATCGCCCGCGAAGTCGGCGTCGACCCCTCGCGCATCAACTACGTGCCCTTCCGTGGCGGCGGTGAAGCCGTGGCGGCCATCCTGGGTGGCAACGTCACCGTGGGCGGCAGCGGCTACAGCGAGTTCCAGCAGTACATCGAGAGCGGCAAGATGAAGCCCATCGGCGTCACCTCCGGCACGCGCCTGAAGGGCGTGAACGTGCCCACGCTGAAGGAGCAAGGCATTGGCGTGGAGATCGGCAACTGGCGCGGTGTGTACGGCGCCCCCGGCATCACCGAGCCGCAGAAGAAGGCCCTGATCGACATGATCGTGAAGGCCACCAAGAGCAAGGCCTGGGCCGAGGCGATGGAGAAGAACAACTGGACCCCGGCGCTGATGACGGGCAAGGAGTTCGAAGACTTCGTGGACCGCGAATTCGCCAGCCTGCGCGCCACCATGGTGAAGGCCGGCATGGTCTGACGGGGGGGGCTCGGCCGGCCGAGCGCCGGCCACCCCGCAACCGCCACGCCTGCCGCGTGGCGGCTGTGTTTTGCACGCTTGCCGCCCAACGGCGGGTGGCTGCATGCCCACGGCGCCCAGACCCTCTGGCCGGCCGCTTGGGCCGCTGACATAACAACCACAGTCTCGGGAGGACCGCATGGCTGAAACTTCAACGCCCCCCATCCAGCAAAGCCTGGTGGGCGTGGGCGCCTTGTTGGTGGGGGCCGTGATGGCCTACGGTGCCAGCCAGATCCCGGCCAACGCCGGGTACGCCGGCGTGGGGCCGAACTTCCTGCCCTGGGTGGCGGCCGTGGTGCTGCTGCTGTGCGGTGCCGGCCTGCTGTGGGAAGCGCGCAGCGGCGGCTTCCGCCACATGGAAGAGCCTTCGGGCGGTGAACACGGCGACTGGGCCGCCATGGCCTGGGTGGCCGGTGGTGTGCTGGCCAACGCGGCCTTGCTGACCACGCTGGGCTTCATCCTCAGCAACACCCTGTGTTTCATGCTGGCCGTGCGTGGCCTGCGCCAAAGCGAAGGCAAGGGCGCCGGTGGTGCCCGCCAGACCTTCCTGGACATGGTCACCGGCTTTCTGATTGCCGCCCCGGCCTTCTGGCTGTTCACCAAAGCCCTGGCCATCAACCTGCCGGGCCTCACGTCGACGGGGTGGCTGTGATGGACGTCTGGAACCTGCTGCTGCAAGGCTTTGCCACCGCCGGCACGCCCATCAACCTGCTGTGGGCCTTCGTGGGCTGCGCGCTGGGCACGGCCATCGGCGTGCTGCCCGGCCTGGGGCCGGCCGTTACCGTGGCCATGCTGCTGCCCATCACGGCCCAGGTGGAGCCCACGGCCAGCATGATCTTCTTCGCCGGCATCTACTACGGTGCCATGTACGGTGGCAGCACCACCAGCATCTTGCTGAACACGCCTGGCGAGACCGGCACCATGGTGACGGCGCTGGAAGGCTTCAAGATGGCCAAGAGCGGCCGCGCCGGTGCGGCGTTGGCCACCAGCGCCATCGGCAGCTTTGTGGCCGGCACCATCGCCACCGTGCTGGTGACGCTGTTCGCGCCCGTGGTGGCGCAGTACGCCGTGAAGCTGGGCCCGCCCGAGTACTTCTTGCTGATGGTGTTGGCCTTCACCACCGTCAGCGCGGTGCTGGGCAAGAGCACGCTGCGCGGCATGACGGCGCTGTTCATCGGCATCGCCCTGGGCTTGGTGGGCCTGGACCAGATCACCGGCCAGGTGCGCTACACCGGCGGCGTGCCGGAGTTCATGGACGGCATCGAGGTGGTGTTGGTGGCCGTGGGCCTGTTTGCGGTGGGCGAGTGTTTCTACACGGCGCTGTACGAAGGCCGCAGTGCCCAGCAGATGAACCGCATGACGCGCGCCCACATGACCAAGGCCGAGTGGCGGCGTTCATGGCCGGCCTGGTTGCGCGGCACGGCGCTGGGCTTCCCGTTCGGCACCATCCCGGCCGGTGGCACCGAGATCCCCACCTTCCTGAGCTACGGCGTGGAGCGCAAGCTCAGCAAGCACAAGGAAGAGTTCGGCACCACGGGCGCCATCGAAGGTGTGGCCGGGCCTGAAGCGGCCAACAACGCGGCCGTGACGGCCACGCTGGTGCCGCTGCTGACGCTGGGCATTCCTACCTCGGTGACGGCGGCCATTTTGCTGAGCGCGCTGCAGAACTACGGCATCAACGCCGGTCCGCAGTTGTTCCAGACCAGCAGCACCCTGGTGTGGGCGCTGATCGCCAGCCTGTACATCGGCAACGTGATGCTGCTGGTGCTGAACCTGCCGCTGGTGGGGCTGTGGGTGAAGCTGCTGAAGATTCCGCGTGCGCCGCTGTATGCCGGCATCTTGATCTTCGCCACGGTGGGCGTCTACGGCATGCGCCAGAGCAGCTTCGACCTGGTGATGATGTTCGCCATCGGCATGCTGGGCGTGTTGATGCGGCGTTTCGACTTTCCCACGGCACCCGTCATCGTGGGCCTGATCCTGGGCCCCTTGGCGGAAGCTCAGATGCGCAACGCCCTGTCCATCGGCGAAGGCAAGTGGAGCGTGTTCATCGAACGCCCGATGTCGGCCACCTTGCTGGCCGTGGTGGTGGCGGCCCTGGTGCTGCCCCGTTTGTTGGCCTTGTTGCCCAAGCGGGCGCGTTGACGGCCTGAGGGCGCGGCGCACAGTCCGCGCCCGCGCCGCGGGTGTCACACCGCGGCGTAACGCCCCGGCCGGTGGTTCACCGCCAGCAGCAGGTTCAGCGCCACGGCGCCCAGCACTGACAGGCCCAGCTGCAGCGGTGGCACCCAGGGCAGGGCCGCGGTCAACACACACAGGTCCACCACCAGTTGCACGCGCCCCGCGGGCCAGCCGCGGCGCTCTTGCAGCCACAGCGCCAGCACGTTCAGGCCGCCCAGGCTGGCTTGGTGACGGAACAGGATCAACAGCCCCGCGCCCATCAACAGACCGCCGCCCAGCGCGGCGAACCAGGGTTCGATGCTTTGCAGCACCACCCAGCGCGGCACCAACTCGGCCAGCGCGGACAGCATGGCCACCGCGGCGAAAGTCTTCAGCGTGAAGCGCGGGCCCATGCGGCGCCAGGCCAGCACGTAAAACGGCAGGTTCACCAAGAAGAAACCCACGCCAAAGGGCAGGCCCAGCGCGTAGTGCAGCACGAAGGCGATGCCGGCCGTGCCGCCCGTCAGCAGCCCGGCGTGGCGGAACAGCACCAGCGCCATCGCCACGAACAAGGTGCCCGTGAACAGGCCCTGCAGGTCGTCCAGGGGGCTGTGGCGGAAGGTGCGGGTGTTGAACCGGGCGGACGGGGCCGGTGCCGAGGGGCTGTCTGTGGCGGTGGCCGGGGTGGGGGCGGGCGGTTTCATTCGACGATGCCGGTCATGAAGTACTTGATGGCGCCTTTGGCCACAAACCCCAGCAGGCCCACGCCCAGGCCCAGGAACAGCACGAAGGTGCCGAAACGCCCGGCTTTGGATTCGCGCGCCAGCTGGAAGATGATGAACACCATGTACAGCATGAAGGCCGCCACCCCGAAGGTGAGGCCGAACTGCGCGATCTGTTCTTCGGTGAAGTCGCCCACGGCTGCTGGTGTGTTCGTTGAAGACGCGGGCGCTCAGCGGCGCCAGGCGCGGGTGGGCAGGGCGGGGATGTCGGAGATGTCCACCAGGTCGCGGTAGGCGTGCCAGCTGGCGTGGGCCAGCCAGGGCACCACCACCACCAGGCCCAGCAACAGCGTGGCCATGCCGGCCAAGGTCAGCAGCACGATCAGGCCCGCCCACAAGGCCATGGGGCCGGGGTGTTCCATCACCACCCGCCAGCTGGTCAGCACTGCGGCCAGCACGCCGACCTTGCGGTCCAGCAGCAGCGGCAGCGCCACCACGCTGGACGCGAACACGGGCGCGGCCAGCACGCCGCCCAGCAGCGTCCAGGCCTCAAACAGCCAGCCGTGTTCGGCCAACAGCACCACGCGCACGAAGTCCAGCGGCGCGCGTACTGGCGCCGGCGCAAAGCCGGTGATGAAGGCCGCCGAGGTCAGCACCCAGCCGGTACCGGCCAGGCCCAACAACAGGCCAAAGCTGATGAGGCGACGGTCGTCGGGCCGCCAGGCCGCCAGCACCGTGCCCAGGCCCGGGTGGCGGCCTTTTTCCAGCGCGCGGCTGACGTTGTACAGCCCGGTGGCCAGCAGTGGCGCCACGATCAGGAAACCACTGAAGGCGCCGGCCAGCAGCCAGAAGCTGTCGTGGGCCACGCTCAGCAGCCCGGCGCCGAAAGCCGCCGCGGCGAAGCCATGGGCCAGGCCCAGCCATGGGCTGGACCAGAGGTCGCGCCAACCGCGCGCCAACCAGCCCAGCGGCCGCAGCAGCGGCACGGGCTTGACTCGGAAGGCGCGGGATTCCGCCAGGGCTGCTTCGTCGCGCATGTTCAGCATGATGCGGTCAACCTTGTTCTGGGCCGTTGACAACCGTCAAGCCCGCAGTCTGGGCCGGCAACGAGCCAGGGCGGTGGCGGCATCAACGCGCCGGAGGCAGGGCGGTCAGCGCCCGTGCCGCTTGCTCCAGCGCTTCGGCGCTGCCGTCGTGCAGCGTGATGTGCGGCGCCTGCGCCAGCGCGGCGTAGTGGCGCTGGGTGGAGCGTTGGTACAGCGGGTCGTAGTGGCGCGCCATCAGGTCGGCCAGCAGCGGCCCCCATTGACCGGCGCGCGCCTGCGCCTGCCAGGTGGCCACGGTCTCGCGGCCTTGCAGGGCTACCAGGTGGCCCAACAGGCCGCAGAAGTGTTCGACCTCCACCGTCAGCGCGGCGTAGTCCTGCAGCAGCAGGGCGATGCGGGGTGCGTCGTCCATGTGCACCACCACGCTGCGGCCGTGGTCGCGCATGCGCAGCAACAGCGGCTCGGGCACGCGCAGGCGGCCAATGCGCGCGCTCTCGCTTTCCACGTACACCGGGCGCTCGGGGCTGAAGCGGTGCAAGGCTTGCCAGACCAGGGTTTCGAAGTGCTTTTGCGTGGGCTGCGGCTGGCCGGGCACGGCGCCCAGGATGCTGCCGCGGTGCTGGGCCAGCGCTTCCAGGTCCAGCACCTGATCGCCCTGCGCGGCCAGGGTTTGCAGCAGGCGCGTCTTGCCACTGCCGGTGCGGCCACACAGCACCGTGAAGTGCAGCGCCGTGGGCAGGGCGGCCAGTTCGTCGCGCACCACGGCGCGGAAGCCCTTGTAGCCGCCCGCCAGCTGCGTGGTGCGTGGGCCGATCTGCGAGATCACCAGCGCCAGGCTGCCCGAACGCTGGCCGCCGCGCCAGCAGTAGACCAGCGGCCGCCAGTCGCGGGTGATGAGGCTGGCGTGCGCCTCCAGGTGGTTGGCGATGTTGCGCGAAACCAGCACCGCGCCCAGCTTGCGCGCTTCCAGCGGCGACTCGGCGTACAGCGTGCCCACGCGGGCGCGTTCCTCGTCGTCCAGCACCGGCCAATTCAGGGCGCCGGGCAGGTGGTCTTCGGCGAATTCCGCCGGCGAACGGGCGTCGATCAGCGTGTCGTAGCGGCCGGGGTCGGCCAACCATTCGGCGGCGCTGCGCTGTTGAAGGCTCATGCGGCCACCGCGTCCAGCAGTTCGCTCTCGATGCGCAACTGCACCTTGGGCTGTTGCAGCGCCGCGCCGTTCACCAAGAAGGTGTCTTCCACCCGTTCACCCAGGGTCGTGACCTTGGCCAGTTGCAGGTTGATGCCGTGGCGGGCCAGCACGCGGGCCACGGCGTACAGCAGGCCCGAGCGGTCGCTGGCCGACACCGTCAACAACCAGCGCTGCGCCCGTTCGTCGGGATGCAGCGACACGCGCGGCACCACCGGGAACGAGCGCACACGGCGCGACACCCGCCCGCGGCTGGGCTCGGGCAGCGGGCCTTCGCTCGACAAGGCTTGCATGGCCTGTGTTTCCACCAGCGCGATGAGGTCGCGGTAGGCCGAAGCACCTTCGTCCACCAAACGGGTGCTGACGACCTGGAAGGTGTCCAGCGCGTAGCCCGAGCGTGTGGTGTGGATCTTGGCGTCCAGGATGCTGAAGCCGGCGCTGTCGAAATAACCGCAGATGCGCGCTAACAGGTCGGGGCGGTCGGGTGAATACACCAGCACCTGCAGGCCGTCGCCCACCGAAGAAGGGCGGGCGCGTACGACCGGTTCCTGGGTTTCGATGTGGCGCCACAACGAACGTGCGTGCCAGGCGATGTCGGCCGCGTCGTGGCGCGCGAAGTAGCTCACCTCCAGCGTCTTCCACAGCGGCTCTTCGGTGCCGGGCAGGGCCGAGTGCAGGGCCAGGTTCTGCCGCGCTTCCTGCTTGCGCGCTTCAATTTCTGCGTCGGCGTTGGGGTGCGAGCCACCCAGGGCGCGCAGCGTCAGGCGGAACAGGTCTTCCAGCAGCTTGCCCTTCCAGGCGTTCCACACCTTGGGGCTGGTGCCGCGGATGTCGGCCACCGTCAGCAGGTACAGCGCCGTCAGCCGGCGTTCGCTGCCCACCAGCTTCGCGAAGGCGGTGATGACGTCGGGGTCCGACAGGTCTTCTTTCTGCGCCATGCGGCTCATGGTCAGGTGGTGTTTGACCAGGAACTCGATCAGCGTGGTGTTCTCGCGGTCCACGCCGTGGTCGCGGCAGAAGCGCCGCACTTCCACGGCGCCCAAGTCGGAGTGGTCACCGCCGCGGCCCTTGGCCACGTCGTGGAACAGCGCGGCCACGTACAGCACCCAAGGCGCGTCCCACTGCGCGGCCAGCTGGCTGCAGAACGGGTACTCGTGTGCGTGTTCGGGGATGAAGAAGCGGCGCACGTTGCGCAGCACCATCAGGATGTGCTGGTCCACGGTGTAGACGTGGAACAGGTCGTGCTGCATGCGGCCCACGATGCGGCGGAACACCCACAGGTAGCGGCCCAACACGCTGGTCTGGTTCATCAGCCGGAAAGCGTGCGTCAGGCCCTTGGGCTGGCGCAGGATCTCCATGAACAGCTCGCGGTTGATGGGGTCGCGGCGGAAGGCGCTGTCCATCACCTTGCGCGCGTTGTACAGCGCCCGCAGCGTGCGCGAGCTCAGGCCCTGGATGCCGGGCGTCTGCGCGAAGACCAGAAAGGTCTCGAGGATGGCGTGTGGGTACTCCAGGTACAGCGTGTCGCTCACCACCTCCAACATGCCGCCGCGGTCGCTGAAGCGCGCCGTCACCGGGCGGCTGGGTGCGGCCTCGCTGCCGTTGATGCGCTCCTCGATGTTCATCATCAGGATCTGGTTCAGCTGCGTCACCGCCTTGGCCGCCCAGTAGTAGCGGTGCATCAGCACCTCGCTGCTGCGCTGGCCGTTGGTGGGCTGGTAGCCGAAACTTTCGGCCACGGCGGTCTGCAGGTCGAACACCAGCCGGTCTTCGCGGCGACCGGCCACGTTGTGCAGCCGCGCGCGGATCAGCTTCAGCGTGCCTTCTTGCCGCACCAGCTGCTGGGCCTCGAAGGCCGTGATCAGGCCCTTGTTGGCCAGCTCACGCCAGGTGCGGCCCAGGCCGGCGGCGCGCGCCACCCAGATCACCACCTGCAGGTCGCGCAGGCCGCCCGGGCTTTCTTTGCAGTTGGGTTCCAGCGCGTAGGGCGTGCTCTCGTACTTCACATGGCGCTGCTGCATTTCCAGCGTCTTGGCGCGTAGAAAGGCTTTCACGTCCAGCGCCTTGGCGTGGGCGCGGCGGAAGTCGTTGAACAGCTTCTTGTGGCCGCACAGGAAACGCGCTTCCAGCAAGGCGGTTTGCACGGTGACGTCGCGGGCGCCTTCTTCGGTGCATTCGGCCACGGTGCGCACCGAAGAGCCGATCTCCAGGCCGATGTCCCAGCAGGCCGTGATGAAGCCTTCCACGCTGGCGCGCACGGCGTCGCTGGTGGGGCCTTCGGGCAGCAGCAGCAGCAGCACGTCCACGTCGGACGACGGGAACAGTTCACCGCGGCCATAACCGCCCACCGCCACCAGCGCCGCATTGGCCGGCAGGCCGGCGTGCGCCCACAGGTCGGCCAGCGTGCCGTCCACGTGTTTGGCCAAGGCTTTCAGCAGGCGGTTGGCGGCCAGCGTGGTGGCTCGGCCTTGCTGAAAGCCCGCCACCAGGGCGGCCTTGCCGTCGCGGAACCGCGCGCGCAGCGCGGCCACGCCGCCGGGGGCGGCCGGGCTGGGGCTGTTCATGGGCTGCGCGGACAGATCAGGACACGGCCGGTGCCGTGGCGGCACCAAACCCCTGGGCCACCAGCGCAGCCGGGGTGCCATAACCCGCCGTGGCGAAGGCTGGCGGCGGCGGGCTGCCGGCCGACACCGTCAGCACCTCGTAGCCGGTTTCTGTGACCAGCACCGTGTGTTCCCACTGGGCCGACAGCGAACGGTCCTTGGTGACGATGGTCCAGCCGTCGTAGTGGCCGCCCTTGCGGTCTTCCTTGATCTCGCGCTTGCCCAGGTTCACCATGGGCTCGATGGTGAAGATCATGCCCGGCACCAGCTCTTCCAGCGTACCCGGGCGGCCGTAGTGCAGCACCTGCGGCTCTTCGTGGAACTTGCGGCCCACGCCGTGGCCGCAGAACTCGCGCACCACGGTGTAGCCGGCGTTTTCGCTGAAGGTCTGGATGGCGTGGCCGATGTCGCCGAGGCGGGCACCGGGCTTGACCTTGACGATGCCCTTCCACATGGCCTCGAAGGTGATGGCGCACAGCCGCTTGGCCGCGATGCTGCCTTCGCCCACCACGAACATGCGGCTGTTGTCGCCGTGCCAGCCGTCCTTGATGACGGTGACGTCGATGTTGATGATGTCGCCGCTTTTCATGGGTCGGTCGTCGGGGATGCCGTGGCACACCACCTCGTTCAGCGAGGTGCACAACGACGCCGGGTAGGCCGGGTAGCCCGGCGGCTGGTAGCCCAGCGTGGCGGGCACGCCCTGCTGCACGTTGACCATGTACTCGTGCGCCAGGCGGTCGATTTCCTTGGTGGTGACACCGGGCTTCACGTGCGGCGTGAGCATGTCCAGCACTTCGGAAGCCAGGCGGCAGGCCAGGCGCATGCCGTCGATTTCAGCGCCTTTTTTGATCTGGATCGTCATCCCCGGATTATCCCACCCCCCGGCCCGTAAAATGCCGCGCCATGTCTTCGCACGCCCTCACCTTGCACCACTTCGAGGGCGGTAACGCCCTGTCCGAATTCCGCAGCCGCGCGCTGCTCGCTGCGCTGCAGGCCGCCTGCCCGCGCATCACCAGCGTGGCCGCCCGCCATGTGCACTGGGCGGCCTTCGATGCCGCGCCCGACGGTGCCGCCCTGGACAAGCTGTCCGCGCTGCTGAACTACGGTGACGCCTACACCGGCCCCACCGAGGGCGAGCTGGTGGTGGTGCTGCCGCGCCTGGGCACCGTGTCGCCCTGGGCCAGCAAGGCCAGCGACATCGCCAGAAACTGTGGCCTGGTGGTGCACCGCGTCGAACGTGTCACCGAATTCCGCCTGGGCGTGAAAGCCGGCCTGGGGGGCCTGCTGGCCGCCAAGCCGCTGAACGACGAAGAGCGTGCCGCCGTGGCCGCCCTGCTGCACGACCGCATGACGGAGAGCGTGGCCTTCGACCGCGCCGCCGGCGCCGCGCTGTTCCAGCCCCAACCCGCACCGCCGCTGGCCCATGTGCCGGTGCTGGCCGAAGGCCGCAGCGCACTGCAGACCGCCAACCGCGACTGGGGCCTGGCCCTCAGCGACGACGAGATCGACTACCTGGTGGCCGCTTTCACCCAGCTGGGCCGCGACCCCAGCGACGTGGAACTGATGATGTTCGCCCAGGCCAACAGCGAACACTGCCGCCACAAGATCTTCAACGCCGACTTCAGCATCGACGGCGAACGCCAGCCGCTGAGCATGTTCGGCATGATCCGCCACACCGAAAAAACCAGCCCCCAGCACACGGTGGTGGCCTACAACGACAACGCCGCGGTGATGGAAGGCGGCCCTGTGCAGCGCTGGCTGCCGCAAGGTTTCACCAACGCCCCGCCTTACGGTGCGCGCGAAGAAACTGCCCACGTGCTGATGAAGGTGGAAACGCACAACCACCCCACGGCCATCAGCCCCTTCCCGGGCGCCAGCACGGGTGCCGGCGGTGAGATCCGCGACGAAGGCGCCACCGGCCGCGGCGCCAAACCCAAGGCCGGCCTGACCGGCTTCAGCGTCAGCAACCTGCACCTGCCGGGCACGAATGAACCCTGGGAGCAGAACCCGGTGGGCAAGCCCGAGCACATCGCCAGCCCGTTGCAAATCATGACCGAGGGCCCACTGGGCGGCGCGGCCTTCAACAACGAATTCGGCCGGCCCAACCTGGGTGGCTACTTCCGCGTGTTCGAACAAGACGTGGCCGGCGTGCGCCGGGGTTACCACAAGCCCATCATGATCGCCGGTGGCCTGGGCAGCATCAGCGCTGGCCAGACGCACAAGCTGCCTTTCGGCGCCGGCACGCTGCTGGTGCAGCTGGGCGGGCCGGGCATGCGCATCGGCATGGGCGGTGGTGCGGCCAGCTCCATGGCCGCCGGCACCAACACCGCGGCGCTGGACTTTGACAGCGTGCAGCGTGGCAACCCGGAAATCCAGCGCCGCGCGCAGGAGGTCATCAACCACTGCTGGGCCCTGGGCGAGCGCAACCCCATCGTGGCCATCCACGACGTGGGCGCCGGTGGCATCAGCAACGCCTTCCCGGAATTGGTGGACGGTGCAGGGCAGGGCGCCACCTTCGACCTGCGCCGTGTGCCGCTGGAAGAAAGTGGCCTGGCGCCCAAAGAAATCTGGTGCAACGAAAGCCAGGAGCGCTACACCCTGGCCGTGGACCCGGCGCTGATGCCGTTGTTCGAGCAGATGTGCGCCCGCGAACGTTGCCCGTTTGCGGTGGTGGGCACGGCCACCTCGGACCGCGCCCTGGTGCTGGAGGACGGCCCGGGCGGTGAACGTGTCATCGACATGCCCATGGACGTGCTGCTGGGCAAGCCGCCCAAGATGCACCGCGACGTGCAGCGTGTGGCCCGCCAAGGCCAGCCGCTGGACCTGACCGGCGTGAAGCTGGACGTGGTGGCGCGCGACGTGCTGCGCCACCCCACGGTGGCCAGCAAACGTTTCCTCATCACCATCGGCGACCGCACCGTGGGCGGCCTGAACCACCGCGACCCCATGGTCGGCCCCTGGCAGGTGCCGGTGGCCGACTGCGCCGTGACGCTGGCCGACTACGCCGGCTTCCGCGGCGAAGCCATGGCTATGGGCGCACGCACACCGCTGGCCAGCCTGGACGCGCCGGCCTCGGGCCGCATGGCCGTGGCCGAGGCGGTGCTGAACCTGCTGGCCGCGCCCATCGAACTGCCGCGCGTGAAGCTCAGCGCCAACTGGATGGCCGCCTGCGGCGAACCCGGCGAAGACGCCGCGCTGTACGAGACCGTGAAGGCCGTGGGCCTGGAACTGTGCCCGGCCCTGGGCATCGGCATCCCGGTGGGCAAGGATTCCTTGTCCATGCGCACGCGCTGGAGCGCTGGCGGCGAAGCGCGCCAGGTGACGGCGCCGGTGAGTCTGATCGTCACGGCCTTCGCCACGCTGGCCGATGTGCGCGGCACGCTGACGCCGCAGCTGCAGGCCGGCGACACCACGCTGCTGCTGGAGGACCTGGGCCAGGGCCGCATGCGCATGGCCGGCTCCATGCTGGCGCAGGTGCTGGGCCAGTTCGGTGACGTGGTGCCCGACCTGGACGACGCCCAGGCGCTGAAGGCCCTGGTGAACGCCGTGAACGCCCTGCGGGCCCAAGGCCAGCTGCTCGCTTACCACGACCGCAGCGACGGCGGCCTGTGGGCCGCGGCCTGCGAGATGGCCTTTGCCGGCCACCGGGGTGTCAGCCTGAACGTGGACATTCTGGTGACCGAAGGCGACGGCATCAGCGACAGCCGCGCCGACATGGGCGACTCGAAAAACTGGGCCGGCCAGGTCGGCGAGCGCCGCAACGAGCTGATGCTGAAGGCGCTGTTCAACGAAGAACTGGGCGTGGTGCTGCAGGTGCCCACGGCCGATCGCGACGCCGTGCTGGCCACGCTGCGCGAACACGGCCTGAGCCGCCACACCCACGTGGTGGGCAAGACCAACGACCGCGCCGTGGTGGAAGTGTGGCGCGACGCCAAGCTGCAGTTCGGGGCGCCGCTGCGTGAACTGCAGCAGCAGTGGGACGAGGTCAGCTGGCGCATCACGCGCGAGCGCGACAACCCGGCCGCCGCCGACAGCGAACACGCCGCCGCCGGCGCTGAAGACGACCCGGGCCTGCACCTGCACCTGAGCTTCGACCCCGCCGTGGTGCCCACGGCGCTCGCGCCGTTCACGTCCTCACCCGCGCTGCTGTCCACCCGCCCCAAAGTGGCCGTGTTGCGCGAACAAGGTGTGAACTCGCACGTGGAGATGAGCTACGCCCTGCACCAGGCCGGCTTCGACACCTTCGACGTGCACATGAGCGACCTGCAGGCCGGCCGCACCACGCTGGCCCAGTACCAGGCCTTTGTGGCCTGCGGCGGTTTCAGCTACGGCGACACGCTGGGCGCGGGCGAAGGCTGGGCGCGTTCCATCCTGTTCAACCCGGTGCTGGCCGAACAGTTCGCAGCCTTCTTCCAGCGCCCCGACACGCTGGCCCTGGGGGTGTGCAACGGCTGCCAGATGATGGCGGCGCTGTCGCCCATCATCCCCGGCGCGCAGGCTTGGCCCAAGTTCACGCGCAACCAGAGCGAACAGTTCGAAGCGCGCCTGAGCCTGGTGGAAGTGCTGGACAGCCCCAGCCTGTTCTTCACCGGCATGGCCGGCAGCCGCATCCCGGTGGCCGTGGCCCACGGCGAGGGTTATGCCGACTTCTCGCAGCGTGGCGACGCCGCCCAGGTGAAGCAGGCGCTGCGTTTTGTGGACCACCACGGCCGCGCCACCGAGACCTACCCCTTCAACCCCAACGGCAGCCCGGGGGGCCTGACTTCGGTCACCACGCCCGACGGCCGCTTCACGGTGTTGATGCCGCATCCGGAACGTGTGTTCCGCAACGTGCAGATGAGCTGGGCCGGCGGCGACATCAGCGCCCAAAGCCCTTGGATGCGTTTGTTCCACAACGCGCGCGCCGCCTTGAAGTAAGGTGGCGCTGGTGCCGCACAGCCTGCCCCGCCCGGGGTGGGCGCTGGCGGCCGGGAGCCCACCATGACCGACCTGGTTGTCCGCCGCCTGCTGGTGGACCTGAAGACCCCGTTCGCCGCCGACTGGAACGGCGGCGACGCCTTCCGCACGGCGCTGTTCAACGCGCTGAGCTTCAGCTTCCCGGCCGGTGAGCAGTTTTTCATCGACGCGGTGAAGCTGGGCATGGCGCGCCTGCCCGAAGACCTGGCGCCGGCCGAGCGCGAGCGTTTCGAGGCCGAGCGCCGTGGTTTCATAGGCCAGGAGGCCACGCACCGCCGCATCCACGCGCTGTTCAACGAACAACTGGCGGCCCAGGGTTTGGCCAACGGCTGGGAGCGGCGCATCCTGAAACGCCGGCAGCGCCTGGAGGGCGTGGACGAACGCGCCTGGCTGGGTGTGACCGCCGCCACCGAACACCTGACCGCCGTGTTGGCCGACTTTCTGCTGGCCCACCACGCCACCGTGCTGGCCGGGGCCGAACCGCGGTTGCGCGACCTGTGGTTGTGGCACGCGGCCGAAGAGCTGGAGCACCGCAGCGTGGTGTTCGACCTCTACCGCGCCACCGGCGGCAATGAGAAGTGGCGCCTGCGGCTCTTCAACGTGGTGACCTTCCACTTCTGCTGCGACCTGCTGCGCCAGACCGTGCACAACCTGCACCTCCAGGGGCAGCTGTGGCGCTGGCGCACGTGGCAGAGTGGCTGGGCCACGCTGGTTGGTCCGGAAGGCCTGGTGCCGCGTTGCTGGCGGCCGTGGAAGGCCTACCGCGCTGCCAGCTTCCACCCCGCCCAGGCCGATGGTGCGGCGGGCGAGCGGTGGCTGGCCGCGCACAGCGAACTGGCGCCGCCCGTTCGGGCCGCGACCTGAGGCCGGCGCCCTGGGGTCGCCAAGCTCAGCCGGACGGCGCCAACAACCACTGCAACAGCCGCCGCCGCACCGGCACGGCCCGGAGCAGTTGTTCGCTGTAGCCGTTGAACGGGGTGTGGTCCAGGTCGGGCGATAACTCGTCGTGCCGCGGGAACGGGTGCAGCACGCGGGCGCCGGCACGCAGCACGCGCTGGGCGCGCGCAGCATCCAGCCGGAAGGCGCCGGGCGTGTCCAGGTGCGGCGTGCGCCAGGACTGCACGGGTGTGAGGTAGATGAAGTCGCTGCGCTGCAGCCAGCGGTCCACCTTGTCGGGCGCGTAGGTCTCCAGCGCTTCCACTCCGTCGCCAAAGGCCGGGGGCAGGCCCAGGCCGGGCGGTGACACGCACTGCCAGGCGCCCACCTCTGGCCAGGCGCGCAAGGCCAAGGCCAGCGAGTGTTGGCTGCGGTGGTCACGCAGGTTGCCCATCAGCGTGACGGTCTTGCCGCGCAGGCCGAAGTGGCGCAGTGTGCACAGGTCCAACAAGGCCTGCGTGGGGTGTTCGTGGTCGCCGTCGCCGGCGTTCACCACCGGCGCTGGGCTGGCTTGCAGCGGCGCCCGCTGCAAAGGTTGGGCGCAGCGCACCACCACACAAGCGGCGTTGTGGGCCAACTGCAGCACCTCGTCTTCCAAGGACAAGCCGGCGCGCAGGCTGTGGCCCCGGGTGTCGACGAACACCGGCGCCAGCCCCACCTGCACCGCGGCCGCGGCGAAACTGGACGCCGTGCGCAGGCTGGGCTGTTCGAACAGCGCGCCCAGGACGCCCCAGGGCACGGCGGGCGCGCCGTTGGCAGGCAGGGTGGGGTCGGTCAAACGGGCCAGCTGCGCCGGTGTCAGGTCTTGGACAGAGAGCAGGTGCTGCACGCCGCGATGATGCCTGCAAAACCGGGTTTGCTGACGCGCCAAAGTAGGCGCGGCCACGTCGCACCGGGCCGGTGCCCGTCCACGTCGCACCAGGCCGGTGCCCGGCCACGCCGCACCAGGCCGACGATCGGCCACGTCGCACCAGGTCGGCGAGCGGCCATGAAAAAGCCGCCCGGAGGGGCGGCTTCGTGGGGGCCTTGGCGGCGTTTGGCTCACCCGCGGTTGCGGGCTGGCCAGTGGCCGTCAGCGTCAGGCCTTGGGCAGGGGCTGCTGCTCGATGCCAGCGATCAGCCAGCCTTCTTGACCCTGGGGCTGCACCAGGTGCCACACCTCGTCAAAGCGCTCGGGTTCGGTGCCCGCGGTTTCGCGAACCAGGCCGTGGTAGCGCACGCTGACGATCTGCTGCGTGGCTTCTTGCACCACGTCCAGCACCTGGGCGTCCACTTCCACCACGTCGGTGCTCTGGGTCTGGCCCTTGCGCTCCTGCAGGTCCACACGGATCTCGGCGAACATTTCCGGCGTCGTGAAGCGGCGCAGGTCATCCAGGTTGCCGCTGTCGTTGGCCGCCTGCAGGCGCACGAACAGGGTGCGGGCGATGCGCGAGAAACCTTCGCTGTCGAAAGCCGCCGGCACGAAGGCGCGCGCGACCGGTTCAGCGCTGGTGGCAGCCACGGGGGCGGCCGGCGTGAAGGCAGCGGGTGCGCTGGGCGCCACAGGCTCGGCGGCGGACGGCGCCGGGCTGGCCGGTGCTGCGGGCGTCGGCCACGCCACTTGCGCGCCACCGGCGGCGGGCATGCGGTTCATGCCGGCAGCGGCCGGCTGCGGCATGAAGCGGCGCATCAGCAGGCGGATGACGAAGAAGGCGGCCACGGCCAGCAGCGCGATCATCAGGAAGTTGGCCACGCCTTCACCCAAGCCGAAGTGGCTGAGCAGGGCGGCGATGCCCAGGCCGGCGGCCAAACCTGCCAGCGGGCCCATCCAGTTGCGCTTGGGCGCGGCGGCGGCGCCAGGCGCGGCGGCCGGTGTGGCCGGCGCGGCTTGTTGACCTTGCGCGGGCGCAGCAGGCTTGCCGGCGGGGGCATCGGGTGCCGTGCGGGCCGGCATGTCGCGTTGCATGCCACTGCTCTTGCCGCTGCCCAGGCGCTTGGCGTCGGCGTGTTGCGGCACCAGGCCCACAGCCAATGCGACAGCCAGGGCCAACAGCCATTGAGTCTTCATCACGTGCTTCCTTTGTTGACAGGGTGTTGCCGCACGCTGCGCGCGCGACAAACCAATTGTGCGTGCAGTGCTGGGCCCATAACATGCCCCTGTTGACCGTGGGCCCGCTGCATGGCCTGTTGCGTGAAAGATCCACCGGCGCGTGTCGGCCCCTGCGTGTGATTCCCAGCTTACCAATCGTCACATTGCCCTTAGGATCGGCCCATGCGGCGTCGATCGGCTCTGTCTGCGTGGTGTGGTCGTCTGGCTTTGTCCACCATGGGGTGGTGGGTGGCCCTGCCGATGCCGGCCTGGGCCCAGGCGCCGGCCAGTTTGGGCAGCCACGCCCATGTGGCGGCGGATGCCTTCGAACTGGACCTGTTCAAGGCGCGCTTCGAACGCGAGGTGCAATTCCGGGCCGCTGCCGTGCAGGTGGCCTGGGCCGCGGAGAGCTTGTGCGACACCACCACCGCCATCGAGCCCTTCGTGTTGTGGTCGGTCCACGCCTTGAAGAAGCGGCTCAGTGCCAAAGAACTGGACATTCTCAAACGCGCCACGGGCATGGACGAACGCTGGCGCGTGGTGTGGCTGGACGAGAGCGCGCCGGAACAAATCCACCTGGGAGACGAAGTCGTGGCGATCAACGGCCAGACCTTGCCGGGCGGCAGCACCCGGGTGGAACTGGGCGCCATCTTCAAGGGTGGTTCCATGTTTTCCAGCGACGACCAGGGTTTCTGGGAAGTGCTGCTGAAGGCGCGCAAGCAAGCCCAGGCCGGGCAACCGATGGAGCTGACCCTGGCCGACGGCCGGAAGTTTCAGGTGGAGACCCAGGGTGGCTGCGCCGGCGGCGTCACGGCCAGCGCTTTTGACGCCGACCCCGACCAGTTCTGGCGCCAGGGCACGCAGCGCGTGAAGATTCCCGCCAACGCCTTGCTGGAAGCCCGCAGCACCGACGAGTTCCGTTGGCTGGCGGCCTTCGGCACCTATTTCCAAGCCAGCGAAAACGCCATCGGCAAGGCCAAGGCGGCCGAGGACCGCAGCACAGCCTTTGTGGTGGGCAAGATCCTGATGATCGCCGTGCCAGGCGCGGGCATGCTGCTGACCGCCGCCGAAGCGCAGGCCGAAAAGGCCTTGGCGGTCGACAGCGTGGTCGGCAGTGCCGATCTGTTCGCCAACGAAGTGGTGGCCTCGCTGGGGGGCGACCCGCTGGCCGGCGTGCGGCTGAGCCAGCGCCTGGAGGCCGCGGGGGCCAAGGTCGACGCGGTGATGATGGGCGAGTTCAGGCGCTCGAACGCACAAGAACATGTGCGGCGGCTGCAGGCGCTGAAGATGGCGCAAGACCAAGCACGCGTCGCCGCCGAGGCGGCCGAACGCCGCGCACAAGAAGAGGCGCAGCGGCGGCCGCCGCCGATGCAGCCGCAGCGCTGAACGGCCAGACGGGGGGCAGCACCGAGGGTTGGGCCTTCAAGGCCCGGCGGCGACGCGGGTGTCGCACCCGGCAGTCAAGCGCCGGCCAGTCTGCCCAGCCATTCATGCAACACGATGCGTGTGCCTTGCAGGCCTTTTCCGCTGGGCAACCAGTTTTCCCAGGTGTACTGGCTGCCGGGTTGTGGCAAGCCCATGGGGGCCGCGGTCATGCGCATGGCCAGCCCCGACCGGCGCTTGGCCCGCTCAAAAGCGGCCATGCTTCTGGGCATGTGGAAGTCGTGGGTGACCAGGACGATGTGTTCGATGCCCGCCTCATGCAGCACGGCCAATGCCCGCGAGGCGCTCTCGCTGGTGTCGCGGCTTTCGCCTTCGAGGAAACGCAAGGTCACGCCGAACTCTTGTCGGGCGATGCGGGTGGCGATTTCAGCCTCCGATGCGCCGGGTTGTCCTCCGTGGGCAACCCCTGCGCTGAAGCCCAGTGGCAAACCGGTCTGACGCGCGAGCCAGATGCCGTAACGCAGGCGCTCGATCGAAAACTCGGTCAAGGTGGACATGCCGTACTCGGGCGCCAACAGCTGCCGACCTCCGCCCAAAACCAGCACGGCCGTCTTCGGCAGCTTGTTCAAGTCCGCGATGTCGTTGGTCATCAAGGCACGGGGCGGGTTCACGAGCCAGCGCATCAGGCCGTGGGCCACCGCGGTGCTGGACAACAGCCACGTGCAAAGCACGCCGGTCAGGACCAAACTCCAGGCCAGTGCCCGGCGCCTGTAAACCAGCCGCATGCCCACCAAGATCATCACCAGGAAGGGCAGGGGCGGCATGACAAAGGCCCCGAGCGTCCACTTCCAGGACTGGATGCCGAGCGTCACAAACAGGTCGTTCATAGCGACCGGCGCGGTGCGCCGGTGTCCGGTTCGCGGTTCAGAAGAAAGCCTGCAGGCCGGTCTGGGCGCGGCCCAGGATCAGCGCGTGCACGTCGTGCGTGCCTTCGTAGGTGTTGACGGTTTCCAGGTTGATCATGTGGCGGATCACGTGGTATTCGTCGTGGATGCCATTGCCGCCGTGCATGTCGCGGGCCATGCGCGCGATGTCCAGCGCCTTGCCGCAGCTGTTGCGCTTGATCAGGCTGATCATCTCCGGCGCCACCTGGTGTTCGTCCATCAGCCGGCCCACACGCAGGCAGCCTTGCAGGCCCAGCGTGATCTCGGTCTGCATGTCGGCCAGCTTCTTCTGGATCAGCTGGTTCTGTGCCAGCGGGCGGCCGAACTGCTGGCGGTCCAGCGTGTACTGGCGGGCGGCGTGCCAGCAGAACTCGGCCGCGCCCAAAGCGCCCCAGGCGATGCCGTACCGCGCCTTGTTCAGGCAGCCGAACGGGCCCTTCAGGCCGTTCACGCCCGGCAGCAGGTTGGCTTCTGGCACGAAGACGTCGTCCATCACGATCTCGCCAGTGATGGAAGCGCGCAGGCTCATCTTGCCTTCGATCTTGGGCGCGCTCAGGCCCTTCATGCCCTTTTCGAGGATGAAGCCGTGGATGGACTCTTGCCCGCCCACGCGGCCGTCGGGGTCGGCCTTCTTGGCCCAGACCACGAACACGTCGGCGATGGGGCTGTTGGTGATCCACATCTTGGCGCCCTTGAGCAGGTAACCACCGTCCACCGGCGTGGCGCGCGTGATCATGCTGGCGGGGTCGCTGCCGTGGTTGGGCTCGGTCAGGCCGAAGCAGCCCACCCATTCGCCGGTGGCCAGCTTGGGCAGGTACTTCTGGCGTTGTGCTTCGCTGCCGTAGGCGTGGATGGGGTGCATCACCAGGCTGCTCTGCACGCTCATGGCGCTGCGGTAGCCGCTGTCCACACGTTCCACCTCGCGCGCCACCAGGCCATAGCTGACGTGGTTCAGGCCGGCACAGCCGTAGCCTTCGATGGTGGTGCCCAGCATGCCCAGGGCGCCCATCTCCGACATGATCTCGCGGTCGAAGGTCTCGTGGCGCGCGGCCATCAGCACACGCGTCTGCAGGCGTTCCTGGCAGTAGTCACGGGCGGCGTCGCGCACGGCGCGTTCGTCGTCGCTCAGTTGTTGGTCAAGGAAGAAGGGGTCATCCCATTGGAACTTCGTGGCCATGCGGTCTCCAGATAATGGACGAAGTGTAAGGAGTCTGCCGCGCCGGCGACCTCTGCAAAGACCCGAGCATCCTGCTCACCCTTTCCCGCCCCACGGAGCCACGCCATGCCTGCTGAACCTTCAACCCCGCTGGAACACATCACCTTGGGCGGCGGCTGCTTCTGGTGCCTGGAGGCGGTGTACGAGCAGGTGCGCGGCGTGGTGGCCGTGGAGAGCGGCTACTGCAACGGCCATGTGCAGCAGCCCCGCTACGAGCAGGTGTGCGAAGGCACGACCGGCCATGCGGAGGTGGTGCAGTTGAGCTTTGACCCGAGCGTGGTCAGCTTGCGGCAGCTGCTGGAAGTGTTCTTCGTGGTGCACGACCCCACCACGCTCAACCGCCAGGGCCACGACATCGGCACCCAATACCGCTCGGGCATCTACCTGCACCACGAAGGGCAGCGCGCCGTGGCCGAAGCCGTGCTGGCCGAGGTGCAGGCGGCCCATGGTGGGCGGGCGGTGACGGAACTGCTGCCGCGCCAGAACCACTGGCCGGCCGAGGCCTACCACCAGCACTACTTTGCCCAGCATCCGAACCAGGGCTACTGCGCCATGGTGGTGGCGCCCAAGGTGAAGACGTTCCAACAGACCTTCGCAGCGCTGCGCAAAGGCTGAGGCCCGCTGCACCGTCGCAGCCGACATGAAAAAAGTGGCCTTGGCAGTCCGTGTCAAAACGGCTGCAACGGCCACCGTCAGCAAAACGCCCTGAACCATCGGGGCGTTTTTGTTTGTGGACGCCAAACCGATAGGCGGCGCGGGACGTGATGCGTTAGCGTGTTTTGGCAAACGCTTAGGTG
>JBKCUM010000161.1:0-46619 GCA_046318395.1 Rubrivivax sp. | reverse complement strand
TCGGCAATGGTCTTGTGATCGGGCGCGAGTCGGTGCAGCAGCCACATCACTTCGATGTTGCGCTGGCACTCGCGCTCCAGACGCCTGGATGAGCGCACCCGATTGAGGTACCCGTACAGGAACAGCATCAGCAGGTCCGCGTGGACTTCAAGCGCCGCGTGGCGCGGCCAGCAAGGTCTGCAGTTCGCCGCTGGCGATCAACCGCGCCAGGTCGTCGGCACCGCCGACCAGCGTGCCTTGCACGAAGACCATGGGGAAGGTGGGCCAGCCGGTCCACAGCTTCAGCGCGTTGCGCGCGCGCCAGCCGCTGAAGTAGTTGCCCAGCAGCAGGTCGTGGTGGGGCACACCCGCCGCGTCCAACGCGCGCCGCGCCTTCTTCACAAAGGGGTTGTGGTGCATGCCCAGCACCACCACCGCATGCTGGGCCACGGCCGCCTGCGCGGCCTGCACGGTGCTGGCGTGCGAACCGGCCACCACGGGGCGGATGGCGGGGTGGATCTGGGCTTCTGCGAGAACACTGCGTGGCATGGGGACACCTGGCGGATGGGGAGCCTGCAGTATGCGCGGCCCGTTGATCACCCCACCGTGCCCCACTGCACCCCTGGCACAGCGCACGTGGCGGGGCCCGTACCGGTCAGCCACCGCCAGCATTCAGGCCCGTTCTGCCGGCCTGAACGCTGCATTCGCCAAACCAACACCGACCGGCCTGCGCCCTTGGCTATGCTGCGCGGCGTTGAGACCGCACCAGGAGACACCATGACCAAGCTCTACTACAGCCCCGGCGCCTGCTCGCTCAGCCCGCACATCGTGCTGCGCGAAGCCGGCCTGCCCTTCGACCTGGCCCTGGCCAGCACCAAGACCAAGAAGCTGGCCGACGGCAGCGACTTCTACGCCATCAACCCCAAGGGTTATGTGCCGGTGCTGGAACTCGAAAACGGCGAACGCCTGACCGAAGGCCCGGTGATCGTGCAGTACATCGCCGACCAGGCCCCGTCCAGCGGCTTGGCGCCCGCCGCCGGCACGCTGGCACGCTACCGCCTGATGGAGTGGCTGAACTTCATCACCAGCGAACTGCACAAAGGCTTCAGCCCGCTGTTCAACCCGGCCATGCCGGACGACGCCAAGGCCCTGGCGCGCACCAAGCTGGTGGAACGTTTCACCTGGGTCAACAGCCAATTGGAAGGCCGCGACCACCTGATGGGCGCCACCTTCACCGTGGCCGACGCCTACCTGTTCAACGTGATGAACTGGGCCCGCCTGGTGGCCGTGGACCTGACGGCCCTGCCCCACCTGCAAGCCTTCGCCGCCCGGGTGGCCGCGCGCCCGGCGGTGCAGGCCGCGATGAAGGCCGAAGGCCTGATCAAGTGAGTGGAAGGCAGGCGGCGCCCGGGCGTACAGCCCAAGCCGCCGCCGTGGCGGCCGTCAACCCAGGTGCGCCGCCGCCAGCAAAGCCTGCGTGTAGGCGTGCTGCGGCGCGCTGAACAGGCGCTCGGCCTCGCCGCTTTCCACCACCTGCCCGCCCTGCATCACCAGCACCTGGTGGGCCAACGCACGCACCACGGCCAGGTCGTGGCTGATGAACACATAGGCCAGGCCGTGGCGCTGCTGCAGCTGCACCAGCAGCGCCAGCACCTGCTGCTGCACCGACACGTCCAGCGCCGACGTGGGTTCGTCCAGCACCAGCACCTCGGGCTGCAGCACCATGGCGCGCGCGATGGCGATGCGCTGGCGCTGGCCGCCGCTGAATTCGTGCGGGTAACGCTGCAGCACGTTGGCCACACCGTGGCGGTCTGACAAACCCACCTCGTCCAGCATGGCCAGCACCTGGGCTTGGCGCTCGGCCGCGCCCAGTTCAGGCCGGTGCAGGGCCAGGCCTTCGCCGACGATCTGCCCCACGGTCATCCGCGGCGACAGCGAACCGAACGGGTCCTGGAACACCACCTGCAAGCGCCGCCGCAGGCGCTGCAGCGTGGCACGCGGGGCGTTGTCCACGCGCTCGCAGCCCAACCGCACCTGGCCTTCGGCGATGGGCTGCAGCGCCAGCAAGGCCATGCCCAGCGTGGTTTTGCCCGAGCCCGATTCACCGACGATGCCCAGCGTCTCCCCGCGGCGCAGCGCCAGCGTCGCGCCCTGCACGGCCGTGAACCAACGGTGGCCGAACCAGCCCTGCGGCTGTTTGAACTTCACCACAACACCCTCGGCCTGCAGCTGCAGCGGCGCGTCGGCCGCCAGCGGGGCCACCAGGCGCTGCGGGCGGCTGGCCAGCAGGCGCTGCGTGTAGGCGTGTTGCGGCGCGATGAACACGGCCTCGGTGTCGCCTTGTTCCACCAAACGGCCACGTTCCATCACGCCCACGCGGTGGGTGAAACGCCGCACCAGGTTCAGGTCGTGGGTGATGAACAGCAGGGCCATGCCCATCTCGGCCTGCAGCTCGTCCAGCAGGGCCAGGATCTGCGCCTGCACCGTCACGTCCAGCGCCGTCGTGGGTTCGTCGCAGACCAGCAGCTGCGGCTTGCAGGCCAGGGCCATGGCGATCATCGCGCGCTGGCGTTGGCCGCCGCTGAGCTGGTGCGGGTAGCTGTCCACGCGCCGTTCGGGCTCGGGGATGCCGGTGCGCGCCAGCAGTTCAATGGCACGCACCCGTGCGGCGTTGGGCCGCAGGGCCTCGTGCAGTTCCAGCACCTCGGCGATCTGCCGGCCCACGGTGCGCAGCGGGTTCAGCGCCGTCATCGGCTCTTGAAAGATCATGCCGATGCGCCGGCCGCGCAACGCCTGCATCTGCCGTTCGCTGTGGCCCAGCAGGTCCACGCCATCGAAGCGGATGGCCCCGGTGGTGGTGGCGCTGTCCACCAGGCGCAGCACCGACAAGGCGGTGATGCTCTTGCCCGAGCCCGACTCGCCCACCAGCGCGAACTTCTCGCCCGCGGCGATGCTGAAGGACACACCGTCCACCACGGTGTGCGCGCCGAAGCGCACGCGCAGGTCGGCCACTTCCAGCAAAGGCGCTGGGTTCTGTTGCGCGTGGCTCAAGATTTCCTCGTGTCGAAAGCGTCGCGCAGGGCTTCGCCGATGAAGGTCAGCAGCAGCAGCGTCAGCGTCAGCGTGGCGAAGGTGGGCGCGATGATCCACCAAGCGTCCAGGTTGTTCTTGCCCTGGCGCACCAGGTCGCCCAGCGAGGCCGTGCCGGGCGGCACACCCAGGCCCAGGAAGTCCAGCGCCACCAGGGCCAGGATGGCGTCGCTCATGCGGAAGGGCAAAAAGGTGATGACCGGCGTCAGCGAATTGGGCAGCAGGTGCCGCCAGATGATCTGCCGGTGGCCCAGACCCAGCGCTCGTGCGGCGCGCACGAAGTCCAGGCTGCGGTTGCGCAGGAACTCGGCGCGCACGTAGTCGCTCAGGCCTATCCAGCCGAACAGGCTCAGCAGCACCAGCAGCAACAGCAACGAGGGCTCGAAGATGCTGGCGAAGATGATCAACAGGTACAGCTCGGGCACGCTGGCCCACACCTCGATCAGGCGCTGCAGGCCCAGGTCCACCCGCCCGCCGAAGTAACCCTGGAGCGCGCCCATCAGCACGCCGATCAACGTGCCCACCAGCGTCAGCGCCAGGCCGAAACCCAGGCTCACGCGGAAGCCGTACAGCAGCCGCGCCACCATGTCGCGCCCGGCCTCGTCGGTGCCCAACCAATGCGTGGCATTGGGCGCGGCCGGGTGCGGCACGGGGTTGTGCACGTTGGTGCTGGTGGCCGAGTGCGGGTTGAAGGCGCGCAGCGCCCAGGCATCGGGCTGCTGGAAGCGCTGCACGATCAGCGGGTCGTTCCAGTCGGTGGGCGTGTCGAAGTCGCCGCCGTAGAAGGTTTCTGGCGGGTTGTGGAAGGCCGGGAAGCTCCACTGCCCGGCGTGGCGGGCCACCAGCGGGCGGTCGTTGCTCAGCAGTTCGGCCAGCAGGCAGGCCAGCAGCAGCAGGCCCATCAGCCAGAACGAGGCGTACCCCAGGCGGTTGCGCTTGAAGCGGCCCCAGGCGCGCGCACCGGGCGACTGCCCACCCACCGCGGGCGTGGCCGGCGCGGCTGCGGGCGCGTTCACGGCCGTATCCACGCCCGCGCTCATTTGGCCACCGCCCCGAACTGCACACGCGGGTCCACCAGCGTGTAGACCACGTCGGCCAGCAGCTTCACCACCAGGCCCATCAGCGTGAACAGGTACAGCGTGCCCAGCACCACCGGGTAGTCGCGCCGCACGATGGATTCATACCCCAGCAGGCCCAGGCCATCCAACGAGAACAGCGTTTCCACCAGCAGCGAACCCGTGAAGAAAGCGCCCACAAAGGCCGCCGGGAAACCGGTGACGATGGGGATCAGCGCATTGCGCAGCACGTGGCGGCGCAGCACCTGGCGCTGCGACAAACCCTTGGCACGCGCCACCAGCACGTACTGCTTGCGCATCTCTTCGATGAAAGTGTTCTTGGTCAGAAAGGTCATGGTGGCGAAGCTGCCCACCACCAGGCAGGTCAGCGGCAAGGCCAGGTGCCAGAAGTAGTCGGCGATGCGCGCTGGCCACGACAGGCTGGCCCAGTTCTCCGACACCAGACCCCGCAGCGGAAACAGCTCCCAGTAACTGCCACCCGCGAACAGCACGATGAGGAACACACCCAGCACAAAGCCCGGGATGGCATAACCCACCAGCACCAGCAGGGTGCTGACGGTGTCAAACGCCTGGCCTTCGCGCACCGCTTTCCACACGCCCAGCGGCACGCTGATGAGGTAGGTGGCCAGGAAGGTCCACAGCCCCAGGCTCAGCGACACCGGCAGTTTTTCTTGGATGAGCTGCCACACCGGCTTGTTCTGCATGAAGCTGTCGCCCAACTCGAAGCGCGCGAAGTTCCACAGCATGTCCAGGTAACGCTCGTGCACGGGCTTGTCGAAGCCGTACAGCTTCTTCAGCGCTTCCACCTGTTGAGCGTCGCTGTCGCCGCTGGCGCGGTAACCGCCCACGTCGCCCATGCGGCCCTGGCTGCGCGCCTGGGCCAAGGCTTGTTCCACCGGCCCGCCGGGCACGAACTGGATAACGGCGAAGGTGAGTGTCAGCACGCCCAGCAAGGTGGGCAGCATCAGGAACAGGCGTTTGAGGATGTAGCTCAGCATCGGACCAAAAGCCTCAGGTGCGCGGCGAAGCGGCGGGCGGCAACGGCTGGCCCCCGGGCTGACCACCCGGTTGATGCCACCAGCACAGCTCCGGCCAGGCCAGCTGTGGTTCGATGTCGGTGGTGACCGACACCGTGAAATAACGCGGCGCGCGAGCCGGCTTGCCGAACTTGTTCCAGTGCGACAAGGTGATGAAGGGCGCGTACAGCTGCGGCACCTGCCAGTGCTGCCACATGACGATGCGGTCCAGCGCGCGGCAGGCGTCGCGCAGCGCCGGCAGGGTCTCGGCGTCGGCCATGGCTTTCAGCGCGCGGTCCACGGCCGGGTGTTTCACGCCGCGGTAGTTGGCGTTGCCCTTCTGGTCGGCCGTGGTACTGCTGTACAGCGCGAAATAGTCGCTGGCCGGTGGCACGGTGAAATAACCCTCGACGATGGTGGTGCAGTCGAAGTCCACCTCGTCCAGCCTGCGCGCGAACAGCGCGAAGTCCACCTTGCGCAGCTTCAACCGCACGCCCAGCTTGCGCAAGTCGGCCGCCCACTCCTCTTCGCGTGCGGTGTTCTCGCCAGGCGACAGGTATTCAAACTCCAGCGGTTGGCCAGCGGCGTTGCGCAGCCAGCCGTCGGCGTCCAGCCGCCAGCCGGCGGCCTTCAGCAGCGCACGGGCCTGCAGCAGGTTGCGGCGCAGCGCGCCCGGTGCGTCGTTGAAGCGCGGCGCGCGGTAGGGCGGGCCGAACACCTCGGGCGGTAACTGCGCGCGGAAGGGTTCCAGCAGCGCCAGCTCGCCCGGGCCGGGCAGGCCCTGAGCGCCGAAGTCGCTGTTGTTGAACACACTGTCGGCCTGCTTGAACAGGCCGTAGCGGTTGGTCAGCTCGAAGTTCCAGGCCAGGCCCAGGGCCTGGCGCACGCGGCGGTCCTGGAACACCGGGCGGCGCAGGTTCAGCTGGTAGCTCTGCAAGCCGTTGACGGTCTCGGAGGCCAGCTGCGCCTTGACGATGCGGCCGTCGGTCCACTTCGGCCCCTTGTGCTGGCGCATGAACACGCGCGCGCTGTAGGCACGCAGGATGTCGAATTCGCCGGCCTTGAAGGCTTCCACCTGCACGTCTTCGTCCTGGTACAGGCGGTAGACCACACGGTCGAAGTTGAAGAAACCGCGGCGCACCGGCAGCTCGCGCGCCCAGTAGGCCGGGTTGCGGCGGAACTCGATGCGGCGGCCGCCTTCGTGGCTGTGCAGGAAGTAAGGCCCGCTGGTCAGCGGCACCTCGTGCACGATCTGGTCGAAAGGTTTGGGCTGACCGGCCTGCGGCCCGCTGGTCTGCAACGCCCAGCGCCGCGAAAAGACCTGCAGCGACGTGCCCAACTTGAACAGCAAGGCGTTGCTGCGCTCCTTCAGCTCGAAGCGGATCTCGCGCTCGCCCACCACCACCGCCCGCGACACGCCGGCCAGGCTGCTCTGCCAGCTGGGCGAAGCACCCGGCCCGGCCAGGCAGTCGAAGCTGTACTTCACGTCTTCGGCCAGCACCGGGCTGCCGTCGTAAAAACGCGCCGCCGTGTTCAGGCGGAAAGCGATGCTGCTGCGGTCTGGGGCCACAAAAATGGCCTCGGCCAACAGGCCGTACATGGTCAGCGGCTCGTCGGCGCCCAGCACCGCCAGCGGCTCGAACATGAAGTGCATCAAGCCCGCCGGGGCGTTGCCCTTCAGCGTGAAGTAGTTGAACTTGTCAAAACTGCTGCGCCGGTCGGGGTTGCTGCAGTACAGCGTGCCGCCCTTGGGCGCCTGCGGGTTCACATAGCCAAAGTGGCTGAAACCCGCCGGGTACAGCGGCGGGCCATAGGCGCCGTAGGCGTGGGTCCAGCGGCCGGTGGGCGGGCCTTCGGCGCCCGCCGCCACCGCGGCAGGCGCCGGGGCGGCAAACACCGCACCGGCAGCGCCAGGCAAGCCGGTGGCCAGCAAGGCCGCGTGCACGCGGCGGCGGGTCCAGGTGAACAGGGCGTCGGCACGCCGGTCGGGGCGCACCACCGCTCAGGCGGCTTTTTTGGGTTTCAGCAGGCCCTGGCAGGCGTCGCGCTGGCCTTCGGCCGTGGGCAGCTTGGCGCACACGCCGTTCAGCTGCGACTGCAGCCGTTTCATCGCCGCGGCCTGGGTGCCGTCGCCGTTCCAGGCCACCAGCTTGTTGCCCAAGCGCTGCAAAGAACGGGCGCTGCGGCCCGCAAAAGCGCCTTTGTCCTTGCCGGCTTCGCTGAACAGCTGCGCGGCGGTTTTTTCGATGCGCGCGGCGTCCTTGGGCGCCAGGTCCACCAAGGCCGTCAGGTAACCGGAACCCCACTGCAGCCGGGTGGCCGGGCCCTCGCTCTTCACGAAGGACTGTTCGTACCAACGCAGCGCCTCGTCGTTCTTGCCCTGCTTGCGCGCGTTGCTGCCCAGCTGGCTCATCAGGTAGTAGGGCGAGTGGCTCTTGGCCAGGTTGGCCTTCAGCAGCGCTTCGCTCTCGGCCCACAGGCCGGCGTGGCCCAGGGCATACCCGGCGGCGGTGATGACGGCCTGGCGTTCGTAGCCGTCGGTGATCTCGCGGTCGTCGCGCGCCACGTGCTCGCGCACGTCTTTCAGCAGCGCCTCGGGCAGCTTGGGGTTCACCTCGGCCTTGGGCTGGCCCAGGCGCGCCAGGTTGATGCGCGAAATCAGCGCCGACATGCGGTCGCCGCGCGACAGCGAGGGGTCCCTGGCCAGGCGCTGCAAGGCGGCGTCGAACAGCGGCACCAGGGGCGACTTCTCCGGCGCATCGCCCTCGGCCAGCACCCGCAGCACGTCGTCGGCGCTGTTCACCAGCACGTCGGCGTGGGTGCGGGACAGCGTGGCGTCGGCCACCACCTTCTGCATGCGCTCGCGCAGCGCGGCGTCGGGCTTCACGCCCTGGCCGTCGTCGCTGGCGGCCAGGGCCTTCAGCCACAGGCGGGTGGTGGTTTCCACGTCGGCCGCGGGGCTGGCGGCGGCCAGCGTAGCCAACAGGCCAGGCACTTCGGCCTTGGGCACGAGCTGGTTGTCGTCGGTTTCCCAGGAATAGAAGGCCAGCAGCTTCCACTCGTTGCTGGTCAGCGGCTTGCCGGCCTTGGCGTCGGCCAGCACGGCCTTCACCGGGCGGCCGCCGGTCAGGCCCAGCTGCATCAGCGCCAGCACCTGTTCGGCATCGGCCTCACCCGGCAGGCGGGTGATTTCCTGGCCGTCGGGCGTGAACATCACCAGCGTCGGGTAGCCGCTGACCTTGAAACGTTTGCCCAGCTGCTGCGCACCGGGCCGGTCGCCGTCCACGTGCACCGCCACCAGCGCCTTGGCCTGGGCCGCGAAGTCTTGCCGGTTGAACAGCGTGGCCTTCAGCTGGTTGCAGGGCGGGCACCAGGTGGCGCCCCAGTACAGCAGCACGGGCTTCTTCGGCTGGCGGGCCTGGGCGAAGGCCTTCTCGTTGTCGGCATCGGCGGCGGCGGGCAACCAGGCCACGTTCTTCGACGGCAGGCTGGGCGCGGCCAGCGCGGTGTGGGCGGGCACAGCGGCCAGGCAGGCCAGGACCAGGGCGGCAACGGCAAAGTGCTTCACGGAGGCTCTCCAGACAATGGAACGCACCGCAGCGCTGGGCAGCGCTGCGCGGCAACGGTGCATTGTGCGGCCACCGCTACCCCCCGGCTGCAGGGTCAACGCCAAGGGCTGGATGGACCAGGAACCCCGACGCGACCGGCACAACTTCACGCCCGAAAAGCACAAAACCCCGAAGTGGGCGGCGGCATGGCCTCGACGCAGAAAGTGGCAGCACCGCACAATCCCAGGCTGTTGTTTTGCAACCCTTTTTTGAACGGCAGCCTCGCCTGCCCCTCAACATGCCACCACGCCGCGCGCCTGTGCACATGAGCCCTCAAATTGCTGCCCTCACGGCTGCGCTGGCCTTCGCCTTCGTCCCCCACGCTGCCACGGCCACGCCGCAGAAGTCGGCCAAGTACTACGAAGACGCGCTGAACCTGGTCGAGAAGAACGACCTGGCTGGCGCCTCCGTGCAGTTGAAGAACGCACTGAAGGAAGACAACAAGAACCTGGCGGCGCAACTGCTGCTGGGCCGCCTGATGCTGAGCGCTGGCGAACTCAAGGGCGCAGAGGCCACCCTGGAAGGACTGCTCAAGCAAGGCGTCAGCAAGAGCGAAGTCGTGACCATGCTGGGTCAGGTGTACCTGCAGTTGGGCGATGTGCGCAAGCTGCTGGAGACGGTGACGCCGGCCGGCCTGACGCCACTGCTGCAGTCTGAAGTCATGACCTTGCGCGGGTCTGCGATGGCGATGTCGGGCAATTTCACGGGCGCCGCCCAGGCTTTCACCGAAGCCAGAAACCTGGACCCGAAGTCGGCCCTGCCCTACATCGCTGAAGCCCCTGCGCTGCTTCGCGCTGGTGAGCGCGCGCGCGCCAAGGCTGTCGCGATCAAGGCCACCGAGTTGGCCCCCAACAACCCCAGCGCCTGGAGCCAATTGGGCAGCGTATTGCTGGCCTTGGGTGAGTTCCAGCCCGCTTTGGCGGCCCTGGACAAGGGCATCGCGCTCAATGGCAAGCACGTGGACTCCCGCATCGCTCGGGCGACGGTGCTGGTGGCGCTCAAGCGCACGGACGAAGCGGGCGCCGAACTGAAGCTGCTGAAAGAAGCCAAGGTCGTTGAGCCACGCGCGTCCTTCCTGCGCGCCAGCCTGGCCGCCCAACGCGGTGATGCCGCCGCGGCGAAGATCGACTACACCGAAGCGGCGTCGCTGATCGACGCCATCCCCCTGCCGGTGAAGTCCAACAACGAACCCTTGCTGCTGTCGGGTGCGCTGGCGCACCGGGCTCTGGGAAATGCCGAGAAGACCCGCGAGTACCTGGAAGCGCTGCTGAGCCGCAATGGCGGACACATTGCAGGCCAGACACTGCTGGCATCGGTGCTGCTGGAGAGCAACCAACTGAACCGGGCGGTTCCCATCATCGAGAACCTCCTGCGGGCGAACCCAGACGACGTCGACGCCATCTACATGATGGGCTCGGTCTACCTCGCACGCAAACAGTACGTCCAAGCCAGCGAGTACCTCGACAAGGCCGCCCGCATGGCGTCGGGCAGCGCGCAACTGCGGGACCTGTCCTTCAGCCAGTTCGCACTGGGCCAAAACAAGGTGGCCCTGGCCAACCTGGAACAAGCCTACGCCCGCAACCCCAAGGACCTGCGCGCCGGCGTGGAACTGGCCGTCGTCTACGCACGGCTTGGGGACGCGCCCAAGGCCCTGAGGACCGCCGAAGCACTGGTCAAGCTGGACCCGAACAACCTCACCATGCTCAACTTCCTGGGCAACGTGAAGGGCCGGCTGGGCGACAAAAAGGGATTGCGTCAGACCTACGAACAAGCGCTGGCCAAGAACCCAAAGTTCAGGCCCGTGGTCATGAACATGAGCTGGCTGGACATTGAAGAAGGCCGGTTCGACGACGCCCGGACGCGCCTGCTGGCCTTCTTGAAGGACTTCCCGAAAGACCCTGACGTGATCTACCAGCTGGGCCTGGTGGAACAAGCTGCCGGCCGCAACGAGGAAGCCTTGGCGCGCTGGACTGAAGCCGAAGGACTGCAGCAGAAAGACCCGCGCGCCGGTCTGGCCATCGTGGAGTACCACCTGAGCCAGCGCCAGATCGACAAAGCCCTGAGCGCCGTCAAACTGCTGTCAGGCCGGTACCCCGACGCCTTGCCCGTCACGCTGGCTGCCGCCCGGGCGTTCGCCATGGGTGGCGACCTGCCGCGCGCGAAACAAGCCTTGCAGGACGCCACCAGCAAGGCCGGGGCCGACCCCGTGAGCCTGGTGACCATCGGCCGCCTTCAAATGCAGATCGGTCATCTGGACGGCGCGTCCTACAACGTGGGCAAGGCCCTGCAGTCCAGCCCCAACGACCTGGGCGCGCTGGCGTTGCAGGTGGAAGTGGCCGGCCGCCGCGGCAATGCCTCGGAGGTCGACAAGGCCATGGCGGCACTGCAGGCCAAACACCCGGACAGCACGGTGACACAAACCACCGCCGGTCACATCGCGTTCTCGCGCGGCCAGGTGGCCAAGGCCGTGGCGCAATACAAGGGCGTGTTCGACCGCGAGCCCAACACCCAATTGGCCCTGACCCTGGCCCAGGCCTACACCGCCAACAACGACACGGCTTCTGCGCTGAAGCTCCTGGAAACCTGGCAGCAGAAGAACCCCCGGGACGTGGTGACGCTGCGGGCGGTCGCCGAGATGCAGCTGAACCTGGGCAAAACCGAGGCTGGCCGCAAAAACTTTGAAGCCCTGGTCAAGGCCAGTCCCAACGACCCGTCGGTGGCCATCGCACAAGCGCGCGCGCTGCTGCGGATCAACGACCCCGGGGCACTGGCTGCGGCCGAACGCGCCTACAAGCTGGCGCCCCAGTTGCCTGCAGCGGGTGGCGCCTACGGTTGGGCTCTGGTCCAGAAGGGCGACCTGGAAACTGGCGTTCGAATCCTGCGCGAAGCACGGCTGCGTGAGCCTGGCAATGGCCAGTTGCGCTGGCAATTGGCCCAGGCCTTGACCAAGGCAGGTCGCAAGACCGAAGCGCGCGAAGAGTTGCGGGCCGCCATGGGTGCACAACCGCTGCCCGCACCCCAGGCGGACATGGACAAGCTGCGTGCCGAATTGGGTGGGTGATGGTGCCACACGGCCGCGTCGGATTGTTTGACACCTTTCGACACAGCCCCAAGGCGCCGCAAAGAAATTTCTTTTAAATCAATAACTTACAGCATTGGCACAGATTCTGCTTTAACTCCCCCCCAGACACAACGTTGCCCCGACAGGCACCCCAGCGCACCCTCGGGACAAGGGGCTGCCAAACACCGGTGGCGTTGTTAAGCTCCCATCAAGAACGTGTTCAAACTCAGTTCCCTGAGGTCAGCATGAAACTGCAACATCAACTCTCGAAATTGGCCGTTGGCCTGGTGGCATCCATGGCTTTCGTAGCTGCTGGTGCACAAACGCTGACCGACGTGCCCCCGGGCGACGGCACCACCACCAACTACGCGCTGTACAAGGGTTCTACCCTTCAGTTCAACAGCAGCTACCAGCCTGACCGCACGCTCAGCACCGGCAGCAGCACCTTCGACGCCTACTGCATCGACCCGCTGACCGGTTTCTCCAACGGCCAGACCTACTCCACGGTCAGCCTGGACAGCTTCCTGAACGGAACCACCACGTCCGGTTACGCCGGGCAAGTGGCCCGCTCCGGCTACTCGGGCTACAACCTGAGCAACACCAGCGCCACGCAATCGCGTGTGCTGTCGGACCTGAAGGAACTGTTCTCCTGGGCGTACACCGACAGCCAGACCAGCGCTGACAAGTCGGCCGCGTTCGGCATGGCCGTCTGGGAAATCATGATGCAAGACGGTGGCGCCAACGGCACCGCTTACGCCGCTAACGCTGGCCAGTTCCGTTCCTATGGCTCGAACGGCAACAGCACGTCGAACACCGGCGACACCGTCGAGACCGCGACCAACAACTACCTGACCGCGCTGAACACGGGCAACTGGACCTCGCTGCTGGGCCTGACCGCCACCCAAACCAGCTGGACCTACACCGTCTACTACGACACCAGCAGCCCCTACAACCAGAACTTCCTGCGCGTGACGGCCCCGGCCCCGGTGCCGGAACCCGGCTCGCTGGCCCTGGTCGGCCTGGCCCTGGCCGGTGTGTACGCGGCCCGTCGCCGCCGTCAGCAAGCCGCCTGAGCGCGCTGCACCCCCTGAAGAAGCCGGCACCTGCCGGCTTTTTTCATGGCCGCGCCGCGTTCAGCGGCCCAGCGCAACACCACCGAACGGGCCCTGCGGCCGCACGGGCCAGCTCACCAGGCTGAAGGCGGGCGGTCGGGGTCGGCCGGTTCGCCCAGCAGGCCCTGGGCCTCGGCGTGGTCGCCAGGTTCGGCGTTGGCACGGGCCAGGGCCATCCACACGGCAAAGGGCACACGGGCGGCGCGGCGGGGGGCGGGGCGGGCCACGCTCAGGCCCTCCGGACCCGCGAAAAGCACACCGTACTGCGGCGGCACCTCGTCGGCCTGGGCGATGCCAGCTTTCAGCACGTACCAGCACTGGCTGGCCAGCGCCGCGTAGGCCGCGCCTTTGGCGCTGTTGCGCAGGTCGCCCAGCAGGTCGGCGCGGCTGACCTTCACCTCGTGCACCACGGGCTCGGCGTAGTCCTCCACCGTGGTGTGGCGGATGGAAAACACATCGGGCATGGCCACCACCCAGCGCGTGGCGTCGGCTTCGTCGGCGCCCGGCAGGGGCGCGCGCAGGCTCAGGCCGCGCCACACCACGCGCCCGGCGCGCTGCATCTCGGTGGCCACGCGTGCCACCAGGTCTTCGTGGGCGCTGCGCGCAGCGCGGTTCTTCTGCAACGTGGCGGCCAGCACCTGCACGCCGGTGTCGGTCACACGCAGGGTTTCTCGGCCGGCCGCGTCACGCAGCCGCTCCACCCAGCCCGCGGCCAGCAGTTCCACTTCCACCAGGTCTTGGCAGGGCCAGCCGGCCGAACGCCAGATCTCGCGCAAGCGCCGGCGGTGCTGCACGCCCAGGCGCAGCGCCGGGGCAGCCTCACTCAACGACTTTCACGCCCTTCCAGAACGCAATGCGGCCTTTGATCTCGGCCGCGGCTTCTTTGGGGTCGGGGTAGAACCAGGCGGCATCGGGGTTGGCGTCACCGTCCACGAACAGCGTGTGGTAACTGGCCTGCCCCTTCCAGGAACACATGGTCTTGGTGTTGCTGGGCAGCAGGAACTTCGGGTCCACGGCCGCGGCCGGGAAATAGTGGTTGCCTTCGATGACCACGGTGTCGTCGCTCTCGGCGACCACCGTGCCGTTCCAGATGGCTTTCATGCGCGGGTGTCCTCTTCAGGGGTGGGGGCGTCGCTGGGCCCGGCAGGCTCCAGCCAGTGCAGGGCGAACAAGCGTTCAGGGTCGGTCCACACCGCGCTGGGGCGCCAGCCGGCGCTGCAGGCCAGCGCTTGGAACCCGGGCACGGTGTATTTGCAGGAATTCTCGGTGTGCACGGACTGGCCTTCGTCGAACCTGAAACGCTGGCCAGCGATGTGCACCACCTGCGCCCGGCGGCTCACCAGATGCATCTCGATGCGCTGCAGGCCCGGATGGTAGAACGCGGCGTGGCACCAACCGTCCAGGTCGAAGTCGGCCCCCAGCTCGCGGTTGGCGCGTGCCCACAGGTTAAGGTTGAACGCCGCCGTCACCCCAGCGCTGTCGTTGTAGGCGGCGTGCAGGCGTGCCGGGTCTTTCACCAGGTCCACCCCCACCAGCAGGCCGCCGCCGGCCAGGGTCTGGCGGAAACCGCGCAGCAGCTGGCGCGCCGCGGTGGGCGTGAAGTTGCCGATGGAACCACCAGGGAAAAAGCCGGCGCGCCGCGCGCCCGGCGGCAGCGCTGGCAAGGCCAAGGGCTGGGTGAAATCGGCCACAACGGGTTGCACGGCCAACCCCGGCCAGCGCGCCTGCAGGCCCGGCACCACCTGCAGCAGGTAGTCGCCCGAGATGTCCACCGGCAGGTACGCCGCCGGGCGCTGCAAAGCCTGCAACAGCACCTGCACCTTCACGCTGGCGCCGGCACCGAACTCCACCAGCTGCACCTGCGGACCCAGCCGCTCGGCCAGGTCTGGCGCGTGGGCCTGCAGCAAGGCCAGCTCGGTGCGCGTGGGGTAGTACTCGGGCAAGGTGCAGATGCGATCGAACAGCCGCGAGCCGGCTTCGTCGTAAAGCCACTTGGGCGACACCGCAGGCGGCTCGGCGCGCAGGCCCTGGCACAACTCGGCGGCGAACTGGCGCTGCAGCGGCGTCCAGTGCGGCCCGGCCACCAGGGGCGGCGGGAAGTTCAGGTCGGCCAGCCACGTCATGCCAGGTCCTTTGCAAGCCGCAGCCCGCTGAATTGCCAGCGCGCGGCCGGCGGGAAGAAGTTGCGGTAGCTGGCCCGCGCATGGCCGGGCGGTGTGGCCAGGCTGCTGCCACGCAGCACCTGCTGGCCCACCATGAACTTGCCGTTGTACTCGCCCACCGCGCCGGCCCAAGGCCGGAAGCCCGGGTAGGGTTCGTAGGCCGAGCGCGTCCACTGCCAGGCCAGACCGAACAGCTGGGCCGGTGGTGTGGCGCTGCAGGCCGCGGCCTCCCATTCCTGCTCGGTGGGCAGCCGCGCGCCGGTCCACTCGGCGTAGGCCGCGGCTTCGAACCAACTCAGGTGCAGCACCGGGGCGTCGGGCCCACGCGGCTGCAGGCCGTGCAGCGTGAACTGCAGGGCTTCACCGTGTTCACCTTCGCGCCAGTACGGCGGCGCACACCAGCCCTGGGCCTGCACGGTGGCCCAGCCCTCGCTCATCCACAAAGCTGGGCGGCGGTAGCCGCCATCGGCCACGAAAGCCGCGTACTCGGCGTTCGTCACCAGGCGGTGGGCCAGTGCAAAGGGCGCCAGCCACACCCGGTGGCGCGGGGCTTCGTTGTCGAAGGCAAACCCGGGGCCGGCGTGGCCGATGTCCACCGCGCCGCCCGGGTGCTCCACCCAGCCACCGGAGGCCGGCGACACCGCCGCCGGCACGCCCGGCCAGGCCGCGGGCGCCAGCGGGTTCAGCGACAGCGCATGGAGGATGTCGGTCTGCAGCAGTTCATGGTGCTGTTGTTCGTGCTGCAGGCCCAGCGCCAGCAGCGGCGCCGCGGCGTGCCAGGTGTCGGCGTCGGCGGTGTCGATGAAGGCCAGCACCGCGGCGTCCAGCGCGGTGCGCCAGGCCTGCACTTCGGCCACGCTGGGCCGGCTCAGCAACCCACGCTGCGGGCGCGGGTGGCGGGGGCCCAGGCTCTCGTAATAAGAGTTGAACAGCCGCGCCCAACCCGGGTTGAACGGCTGAAAGCCCGGTGCATGCGGGCCCAGCATCACGGCTTCGAAAAACCAGGTGGTGTGCGCCAGGTGCCACTTGGTGGGGCTGGCGTCGGGCATGGACTGCAGCTGCTGGTCTTCCGGCGACAAGGGTGCCGCCAAGGCCAGGCTGTGGGCGCGCACGGCACGAAAGCGCGCGGCCAGCGTTGAACGGTCCAAACCAAACCCCCTGTTGTGCTTGCCACGGCTGCGGGTCGCCACCAGCGCTCAGTCGCCCCAGGCGGGCGCAGCTTACACAGCCGGGGCCTGCGTGTCTTGCGTGCCAGCGTTAAGCTGGCAGCATGAATACCCCCGCCCCTTTCCCCCAGGTGCAGCACCCGCGCACCGTGGAACGCCTGGTGCAAGGCCAGGCCACCAGCGACGGCGCCGGCGTGAAGCTGGTGCGTGTGCTGACGCAGAACCTGCAGCGCCGCCTGGACCCGTTCCTGATGCTGGACAACTTCGGCACCGACAACCCGGGCGACTACATCGGCGGCTTCCCCGACCACCCGCACCGCGGCTTCGAAACCATCACCTACATGCTGCAGGGCCGCATGCGCCACCGCGACAGCGTGGGCAACAACGGCCTGCTGACGCCCGGCGCCGTGCAGTGGATGACGGCCGGCCGCGGCGTCATCCACAGCGAGATGCCGGAGCAGCAGGACGGCGCGATGGAAGGTTTCCAGCTGTGGCTGAACCTGCCGGCGCGCGACAAGCTGTGCGAGCCCTGGTACCGCGACGTGCGGCCGGAAGAGATTCCTGAATGGCAGGGTGAAGGCGTCACCGCACGCGTGATCGCCGGCAGCACCCACGGCCTGGCTGGCGCGGTGCAGCGCGACGCCACCGACGTGCACTACCTTGACCTGCACTTGGCAGCCGGCGCCCGCTTCGAACAAACCTTGCCACCCGGCCACAACGCCTTTGTCTACGTGTACCGCGGTGAACTGCAGGTGGCCGACACCGTGGTGCGCCGCAGCCGCATGGCCATCCTGGCCAACACCCCCGGCAGCGACGGTGTGGTGCTGCAGGCGCGCGAAGAAGCGGCGCGCGCCATCCTCATCGCTGGCCGGCCGCTGAACGAACCCATCGCCCAGTACGGCCCGTTCGTGATGAACACGCAGCAGGAGATCTTCCAGGCCGTGCAGGATTTCCAGGCCGGCCGCCTGGCCTGACCGGGCATGAAACCACCTGCTGCGCGGGCACATCGGTGGCCTGCGCAGCAGGTGCTTTCACGCCCGGTCAACGCCGTTCAGCGGTCCTTGCGGAGCACACCGCGCGTGCTAGCGGTGCTGCCGGTGATGAACAGCGTGTAGGTGCTGCCGGCCACCAGCACCACCTCGGTGGCGCTGTACACGGCGTTGGCCACGCCGCTGGCCGTGACGCTGAAGGTGGACGAACTGCTGACCGCCACCTCGGCGTAAGCGCTGGCCGCGCCCAAGGCCACGTCGCTGGCCACCGGCAAAAAGTCCACCGACAGCGCCAGCGCCGCGGCCTGGTCCGACAGGCCGTGCACCAGGCGCAAGCGCGCTTGGGTGCTGTCGCTGGGCAGGCCGTTGTCGTCGACCAGCCAGGCCACCTGGGGTGTGGCCGCCGCACCGTAGACCAGCAAGGTGTAGTCGCCACCGGCGGCCAGTGTTTGCGCGGGCGCCGTCACGGCGCTGCCGTTGACCACCACCGTGGGCGTCAGGCTGGCCGCCGTCACCAGGCTGTACAGGCCCACCACCGGCGAGCCCGAACCGCCCAGCAGCGTGCTGCCGGCCAAAGTGACGGCCACCGTCGCGCTGTCGGCCACGGCCGCGGCCACGCGCACGCGGGCCTGGGTGTTGGCGTTGGCGCGCAGGCCGTCACGTTCCACCAGCCACAGCGCGTTCACCAGCACACCGCCGCTGGCGGGCGTCAGCACCAGGGTGGCGCTCTGGGCGCTGCCGAAGTCGAAGGACGGCAGGTCCAGGCGCAGGTCGGTCTTGCTGCCGGCGCCGGTGATGCGCAGGCGGCGCGTGCCGCTGCTGATCGTCTGGTAACTGCCCACCGTGCCCACCGCGGCCGACGACACCGTGGCCACGGCGGTGGACAAGGCTTCGTCGGTGCCGGTGACGTAGATGTCCAGCGTGCCGGCGTCGGGCGCGGCGTTCAGCACGCGCAGCTTGCATTTGCCGCTGTCGGGGTTGCTGGTGTTTTCGTCCAGCAACACGGTCTTCAGCGCGCCCTCGGCGCCGTAGGCCAGCAGCGTGAAGTGGCGGTTCTTCGTCAGCGCCGGCGTGGTGCTCAGCAGCGTGGTGGTGCTGCCATTGCGCCGCACCTCACTGGTGGTGTCGTCGGGGTCCACCTCCACGTAGCTGGCGCTGCCGCCATAGGCCACGGCGGAAAAGCGGGTGCTGTCATCCACCCGCAGGTCCAGGCTGGGGTAGCCGGTGGTGGCGTTGACAAACCGCAACTGCGCCTTGGTGGTGTCTGTGCCACCGCCGCAGGCTTGCAGGCTGCCCAACAGTGGAACGCCGCCCAGCGCGGCGGCGGCGGTGGCCAGCAGGCGCCGGCGGTGCAGGTCGTGGCCTGGCATAGGTGTCTTCCTTCAGGGCCGGGCGCGGGCTGCGCCGGGCGTGGTTCGGTTGGCAATGATGCCTTGACCGCGCGCACCCACCGTTGCCAGGCGTGAAGTGTTGTGAAGCCCCAGCGCGGTCCACCGCGAGGCCAGGCACCGCGCCGCCGCCGCGCACAAACGCACGGCCCGCGCGGCCTTGAGTCGCGGGGCTGGCAGGGCTTGCTGCGCTGCAACACACAGCCCGTAGCATCGCCCCCATGGACTCCCTGGCCCTGTGGCGCCTGTTCACCCGCCTGGGTGAGGCGCAGATCCTGCTGCCGGCCATGGCCTTGGCGCTGTGGTGGTTGTGGCGCACGCCGCGCACGCGGCCGCTGGCGCTGCACTGGGCGCTGGCCACGGCCGCGGGCGCGGCGCTGACCACCGCCAGCAAGCTGGCCTTCATGGGCTGGCGGGTGGGTTACGCGCCCTGGGACTACACCGGCATCAGCGGCCACGCGTTTTTCGCCGCCGCCGTGCTGCCGGTGTTGGCGCGCGTGGCCGCGGGCCCGCTGCCGCGCCCCTGGCCGCGGCTGGCGGTGGGCGCAGGCGTGGCGCTGGCCGCGGCCATCGCCTATTCACGCCTGCCCACCCACGCCCATTCGGCCAGCGAGGCGCTGCTGGGCTTCGCCCTGGGCTGCGCCGCCAGCCTGCCGGCCTTGCGCCGCAGCGCGGCCCCGCAGGCGCCCACGCCTTGGGTGCTGCCGGCGGCGCTGGTGGCTTGGCTGCTGGCGCTGCCGCTGCAGGCGCCACCGTCGCGCACGCACGACTGGGTGCAGGCCTGGTCGGTGGAGCTTTCAGGCCGCCACCGGCCCTTCACCCGCGCCGACCTGCACCGCCCACCCGGCCACGACGCCCTGACCCGCGCGGTGTTGGGCGGCCTGCGCCACGGGCCCGGCCGACAGGTGCAGCAGCAGCCAGTCGCGCAGCGGTAGTTCGCGCGCCAGGGTTTCGGCTTCGGCGTGTTCCAACACCTGCAGGCCACGCTGCAGTTCGTGGGTGGAATCGAACCAACCACAGGCCACGGCCGGGCGCTCGGCCGCGGGCGGGGGCGCGTCCGCCGCAGACACCCCCGCCAGCGCGCCCTCGGCAGGCGCTGGTTCGGCGCCCGCCGGGTGCATTGAAGGGCCCGAAGGGCCGGGCCCCGCGGTGGGCGCGCGGTGCGCGTCCACCCAGTGCTGCAGTTTGTCGAAGAACCAACGTTCCAAAGTCATGGTCATGGCGTGCCCCTTGGCGGTGTGGTGCAGCACGCAGCCCTCGCTGCGCGGCAGGCCGCCATGCTCGGCGCCAGGCGCCTGCGCGCCCATCACCCCACGGGGGCGTCGCCGGGGGTGGGCGCCGCGGGGGAGCCGGCCCTCCCTCCGAGGGGGGGGTGAGGCGCCGGGGGACGATGGCCGTGGCGACCAGGGACGCCGCGGCGGCTGTGCCACCATCGCCCCCATGTGCGGACGTTATGTCGTGGCCTACGACCCCCAGACCCTGGTCGGCGCCTTCAGCGCCACCCGGGTGCAGCCCTTTCCCAAACGCTGGAACGTGGCGCCGCAGTCGCCGGTGCCGGTGGTGCGCGAAACCAAAGAAGGCGAACGTGTGGTGGAACTGCTGCGCTGGGGCCTGGTGCCGCACTGGGCGAAAGACGCCACCATCGGCCACAAGCTGAACAACGCCCGTGCCGAGGGCGTGTTCGAGAAACCTTCGTTCCGCCAGGCCGTGCGCCGCCGCCGCTGCCTGCTGCCGGTCAGCGGCTTTTACGAATGGCAGGCTGCGCCGGGCGGCGGCAAACAGCCCTGGTACATGAGCGCGGCCGCGCCAGCCGTGGGCGAAGCCGCAACACCGCTGCTGGCCCTGGCCGGTTTGTTCGAAGCCTGGCGGCCGCACGAAGACGCCGAATGGCTGCTGAGCTGCTGCATCGTGACCACCACGCCCAATGCGCTGATGGCACCCATCCACGACCGCATGCCGGTCATCGTGCCGCCGGCACACTGGGGCACTTGGTTGTCACGCAGCGTGCAGGCCCCCGAGGCGGTTCAAGCGCTGTTGCAGCCCGCGGCCGAAGGCGTGCTGCAGGCCTGGCCCGTGGGCAAGGCCGTCAGCAAGGCCACGAACGAAGGCGAAGCCCTGGTGCAGCCGCTGGCCACACCTTTGGACGCGCCGCTGCTGTGAGTCAACCGAATGGCCGCACGCCGATCAAAACCCGGTGCGCCCACATCGCAAACGCTGCCCAGGCCACCACGCCCAACACGAAGGTGATGGCGGTGGGCACGGCGCGGCCCGGCGGGTAGACCGTGCCCTCGGCGCGGTCGCGCTGGCGCGCGGCGCGGAAGTTCAGCACCGCCCAGAGCAGGAAACCGCCGAACAGCAGCGCGTCGGCCAGCGTGTGGTTGGCCACCAGGTGCGACAAGGCCCAGACCTTCACCGCCAGCACCATGGGGTGCTTCACCGCGGCCTTGAAGGCGTTGCCCGGCACATAGGCCGCCACCAGCAGCACGAAGCTCACCAGCATCAGCAGCGCCGCCAGGTGGCGCGTCCAGCCCATGGGCACCCACAGCATCACCGGCGCCAACCGCGCCTGGCCGTAGCCCCACACGATCAGCGCAAAACCGACCAAGGACACCAGCGTGTACACACCCTTGTAGGCGTTGGCGCCCCAGCGTGCGCGCAGCTGCGTGCGCCAGCCCTCGGCAAAGATGCGCAGGCTGTGCACGCCCAGGAACAAAACCAGACCAAGGATCAAGGCGCTCATGGGCGGGGGGCTCCAGCAGAAAGCAGACAAAAGGGGGCATCGGCGGCGCCGGGCGCACGGTGAACAACCACCGCAGCGCACGCGGCCCCCGCGGCTGGGTCGGGCCCTTCGGGCCGTTCGACCTGCTCGACCCGTTCGACCTGGACGGCCGCAGCAGGCCTGTCGCCGCAGCGACGCACACCATTGTGGGCCAGCCGCTATGCTGGGGCCATCCCCGTACGCGCCGCCCGCCCATGGACCAGCCCCCGCACGCCGACACCCCCTTGCCGCAAGCCTGGCGTTACTGGTGGGAAGACTTCCCCGTGGGCCAGGTGCAGGAATTCGGCGCCACCCACGTCACGCGCGAGGCCATCATCGACTTCGCGCGCCAGTTCGACCCCCAGCCCTTCCACCTGGACGACGAAGCCGCCAAGACCACGCTGTTCGGCGGCCTGTGCGCCAGTGGCTGGCACACCTGCGCCATGGCCATGCGCATGATGTGCGACGAGTACCTGCTGCAGTCGGCCAGCCTGGGCTCGCCGGGCCTGGACCAGCTGCGCTGGCTGAAACCCGTGTTCCCCGGCGACGTGCTGCGCGTGCGCCACACCGTGGCCGACGCGCGGGTGATGACCAGCAAACCACACGTGGGGCTCATCCAGTCCCAGTGGCGGGTGCTGAACCAAAAAGACGAGACCGTGCTGACGATGGAAGGCTGGAGCATGTTCCGCCGCCGCAGCCACGCGCGCGCTGCGGCGCCAGCAGCCGACACACCGGCCGCCTGAAGCAGGCATGACGCCCAGCCTGCAAAGCCTCCCAGCCGGCTACCGCGCCCTGGTGCTGGGCGCCAGCGGCGCCATCGGCGGCGCCGTGCTGGCCGCACTGCAGGCCGACCCACGCTGCGGCGCGGCCCTGGGCCTGTCGCGCGCCGACGGGCTGGACCTCACCGACGACCACGCGCTCGCCACGCTGTTCGCACCGCTGCAGGCGCAGGCGCCTTTCCACCTGGTCTTCATCGCCACCGGTGTGCTGAACACCGGCCGCTCGCCAGAAAAGCGCCTGGCCGACCTGGACCCGGCCACCATGGCGCAGGTCTTCGCCGTCAACACCATCGGCCCGGCGCTGCTGGTCAAACACGCCCACGCGCTGCTGCCCACGCAGGGGCGCTCGCTGCTGGCCGTGCTGTCGGCGCGGGTGGGCAGCATCGGCGACAACCGCAAAGGCGGCTGGACCAGCTACCGCGCCAGCAAGGCCGCGCTGAACATGGTGCTGAAGACCGCGGCCATCGAGGTGGCGCGCCGCCGCCCCGGCGCGGTGCTGGCCGCCCTGCACCCGGGCACGGTGCGCAGTGCGCTGTCCACGCCCATCATCGGCGACGCCGAAGCGCACAGCCCGGAACAGGCGGCACGCCACCTGCTTGCGGTGCTGGACGGCCTGCCGGCCGAAGGCGCCAGCGGCGGCTTCTGGGCCTGGGACGGCCAGGCCATCGTTTGGTAGCGCCCAGTCCTGCCCGGTCGCGCTGGCACGCCACCGTCGGCCGGGATGGGGTGCCGGCCCCAAAGGTTTTGTGCCCTGTCGGCGAAAATCCCGCCCCGTCCGTTTCAGCCTGACCGCCCGCGCACCCCGTGGGCTTCCTTGTTGCAGAAAGCACCGCCATGACCTTCAAGCCCCGCTTCCTCGCGCCCCTGGCCCTGGCCTGCGCCGCGCTGGCCACCGCCGTGTCGGCCCACGCGCAGAACACCGAACCCAAGGTGTTGAACATCTACAACTGGTCGGACTACATCGCCGACGACACGATCAAGAACTTCGAGAAAGAAACGGGCATCAAGGTCCGTTACGACAACTACGACAACAACGAGATCCTGCACGCCAAGCTGGTGGCGGGCAAAACCGGCTACGACATCGTCGTGCCCGGCGCGCACTTCGCGAAGATGCAGATCGAAGGCGGCCTGCTGCAGAAGCTGGACCGTTCGCTGCTGCCCAACTGGAAGAACCTGGACCCCGCCATCCTGGAACAGATGGTCAGCGTGGACCCGGGCAACCAGTACCTGGTGGACTGGCTGTGGGGCTACGTCACCATCGGCATCAACACCAACAAGGTGAAGACCGCACTGGGCAGCATGCCCCTGCCCGCCAACCCCTGGGACCTGCTGTTCAAGCCCGAGTACGCCAGCAAGCTCAAGGGCTGCGGCGTCAACGTGCTCGACTCCGCCAGCGAGGTGCTGCCCGTGGCCATGCTGTACGCCGGCAAACCCGGCTACAGCAAGAACGCCAAGGACTACGACGCCGCGCGCGACGTGCTGATGAAGGCGCGCCCGAACGTGACGCGCTTTTCCTCGTCGGGCTACATCGACGACCTGGCCAACGGCTCGCTGTGCCTGGTGATGGGCTACTCCGGCGACATCAACATCGCCCGCCAACGCGCCATCGACAACAAGAGCGGCCAGACCATCGAGGCCCTGGTGCCGCCCAGCGGCGCGACGATGTTCTACGACAGCATGGCCATCCCCAAGGACGCCAAGCACGTGAAGAACGCGCACCTGTTCATCAACTACATCATGCGGCCCGAGGTGCACGCCTCGCTGACCAACAAGGTCTTCTACGCCAACCCCAACGCGGCGTCCAAGCCCTTCGTGAAGAAGGAAGTGGCCAACAACCCGACCATCTTCCTGAGCGCGGCCGACATGAAGAAGCTGACGCCGCCCGACACCGTGCCGCAGGACATCCGCCGCGTGCAGACGCGCATCTTCACCAGCTTCAAGGCCGGCGGTAAGTGAAGCCCTGGCGGGGCCGGCCCCACAGCGGCCCCGCCACGCCGCCAAAGCCAGACACAGCCGGTCACGGCGGGCCGCGATAATCCCGGCCCAACCCTTTCCTTGAAAGCCCGTCCGTGCTCGCCAAGCGTCTGATCATTGCCCTGCTCGTCGTCATCGCCCTGGTGTGGCTCTATTTCTGGGCGGCGCTGAGCTGGAGCTACTCCAGCGGTGAACGCGCCGGCTGGGTGCAGAAAATCTCCAACAAGGGCTGGGTCTGCAAAACCTGGGAAGGCGAACTGGCCCTGGTCTCGCTGCCCGGCAGCACACCGGAGAAGTTCAACTTCACGGTGCGCGACGAGGCCGTGGCCCAGCAGATCACGCAGGTCATGGGCAAGCGCGTCAGCCTGCATTACGAACAAAAGGTGGGCCTGCCCACCGAGTGCTTCGGCGAGACGCGTTACTACATCACCAAGGTCACGGTCAGCGACGAGATCCCGCTGGCCACCGGCGTGGTGGTGCACACGCCGGGCGCGCCGGCCTCTGGGGTGGCACCTGCCGCCCCGGCCCCGGCGGCCTCCGCCGCCAAATAAGGCCCCGCCCCCATGACCGCAGCCCCGGCTGTGGCGGCGGTCCTGCCGCCTCTGCCCACGCTACCCGCCGACCACCCGCTGGCGCAAAGCCAAGGCCTGCGTTTCCTGCAGGCGCTGCAACAGGCCCTGGCCCAGGGACGGCTGGTCAAGCTGGTGCTGGCCAAACCCCAGGGGGCGGAACCCGGGCTGGAGCGCATCACCGCCCGGCCCATCGTGCTGCGTGGTGAAGCGTCGCTGAGCTTCCTGTTCAAACACAGCACGCGCGACATCACGCGCAACTTCAGCCACGCTGAAGGCCTGGCCCAGGTGCTGGCCCTGCTGGGCCAGACCTTCCGCAACGCCCACCTGTTCACCCCGGGTGAAGAGTTGCAAATCGGCTTCACCAAAAAAGGCGCGGCCCAGCTCAGCCGCCACGCGCTGCCGCTGGCCGAAGGCGACACCGCGGCAGCCGCGGCCACGCCGCAAAGCCACGACCGCGCCAAGCAGCGCGAACTGACGCTGGACCGCCCGTTCCTGGCGGCCTTGGGTGTGACCACCGCGCAGGGCCAGCTGGTGCCGGCCATGGCGCGCAAGTGGAAGCAGATCAACCGCTTCATCGAAGTGTTCGCGCACGCGCTGGACGCCTCGCCGCTGGCGCAGGCGCCAGCGCTGCACGTGGTGGACTTCGGCAGCGGCAAGGGCTACCTCACCTTCGCCCTGCACGACTGGTTGCGCCAGGTGCGCGGCGTGGACGCGCAGGTGACGGGCGTGGAACTGCGGCCCGACATGGTGAACCTGTGCAACGACGCCATCGCCACGCTGGGCTTGACAGGCCTGCGCATCGAACAAGGCGATGTGCGCAGCTACCACCCGGCCACGCTGAACGTGATGGTGGCGCTGCACGCCTGCGACATCGCCACCGACCACGCCATCCACCTGGGCGTGCGCAGCGGCGCCGACATCATCATCTGCTCGCCCTGCTGCCACAAGGAAGTGCGCCCGCAGCTGCTGAGCCCGCACCCCATCGCGCCCATCCTGCAGTACGGCGTGCACCAAGGCCAGCAGGCCGAGATGCTGACCGACGGCCTGCGCGCCCTGCTGCTGGAAGCCCAGGGCTACGAGACCCAGGTCTTCGAGTTCATCAGCCTGGAACACACCAACAAGAACAAGATGATCCTGGGCGTGAAGCGCCGCCAGGCCCAGCCGGCCGCCGCCGCCGAAGCGGTGCTGGCGCAGATCGCCGCGCTGAAGCAGTTCTACGGCGTGCAGGAACAGCGGCTGGAACAGCTGCTGGCCGGGCGCGAGTTCCCGGCGTCGGGCCGCGCGGCCTGAAGCAACGCGCGGCGCCGCCGCAGCACGGCGCGGCGGGCAGGGGTCAACCCTGTCACGCTGCGGAACAGGCCGCCGGCGGCGCGCGCTGCAGCGCGGTTCACCGCGACAATCGCCCACCGGCGCCACCCGACGCCTTTCCTTTTGCCGCGCCCGCCCCATGGAAGTCAAACTCGACAAGCGTTACCCCGTCGCCGCCCCCGTTGAACAGGCCTGGGTGGTGCTGGCCGACATCCGCGCCACCGCCGCCTGCATGCCCGGCGCGCAGATCACCGAACAGCTGGACGACACGCACTTCAAGGGCACGGTGAAGAGCAAGATCGGCCCGGCCTCGATGACCTTCAACGGCGACATCGAACTGCAGGCCCTGGACGCCGCCAGCAAGACCATGCAGATGCTGGGCAAGGGCGCCGACAAAGCCGGCAGCTCGGCGCAGATGACGCTGGCCGCCGGTGTGGAAGCCGGCGAGGCCCCGGGCACCAGCGTGCTGGTGGGCCAGGCCAGCATCGTCGTCAGCGGCAAGCTGGCGCAGTTCGGCAGCCGGCTGCTGGTGCCGGTGAGCGACGCCATGCTGGCGCAGTTCGCACAGAACTTCAGCGCCGCCGCCGCGGCCGTGGTGGTGGCCGCCCCCGAAGCACCGGCGCAGGCCGAAGCCCCCGCCCAAACCCCCGCCTCGGTGGACACCAGCGCGCCGGCCAGCACCGAAGCCTCGGCCGGTGGCACCGCAGCACCCTCGGCCCCGCCGGCCGCCGCCGCCCAGGCCGCCGCACCCACCCGCCCCGTGGCCGTCGTGCCCCCGCCCCCGGTGCAAGAGCTGAACGCCCTGGGCCTGCTGTGGACGGTGTTCAAAGGCTGGCTGGCGGGCCTGTTCGGCCGCAAGTGAAACCCGCCCAGCCTTGGCCCACGCCACGCCCCCGCTGAACCCGGCCGCGCTGCCGCACCCCATCCTGCTGGCTGCGGGCGCCGGCCAGCGTTTCGGCCACCGGCCCAAGGGGCTGATCCAGCGCCAAGGCCAGCCGCTCATCGCCCACCTGCTGCAGGCCCTGGCCACGGCCGGTCTGCCGCCCGCCACCGTGGTGCTGGGCCACCACGCCGAACGCTTGGCGGCGGCGCTGCCCGCACCCGGCCAGCCCGGCGCAGCGCAGGTGGTGCACAACCCGCGGCCTGAAGACGGCCAGTTCCATTCGCTGCACCAGGGCCTGAACGCCCTGCCGCCGCAAGCCGACGTGCTGGTGCTGCTGTGCGACCTGCCGCTGCTGGACAGCACCGGCCTGCACGCCGTGCTGCAGGCCTGGGCCCAGCGCGCTGCCAGCACGCAGGTGCTGGTGCCGCGCGTGGGCGGGCAGCGCGGCCACCCGGTGCTGTTCAGCGCCGCCGTGGCCCAGGCCCTGCGCCAGGCCGGGCCACCGACGGCGCCGCGCGACTGGCTGGCCCTTCACCCCAGCGCCGGCGCCTTCTTCGACAGCACCGACCCCCAGTACACCGCCGACGCCGACACGCCCGAAGCCCTGGCCGACCTGGCCCGGCGCCACGGGCTGGACCTGCAACCGCCGCCAGGCTGAGCAACGCTGTGCACGGGCCGGGCGCCGCCGCTGCATCGACCGCGGCCGAACCCGCGGCCCCTGGCGGCCACCGCCGCGCACAATGCCGGCCCATGAACGCGCCACTGCACATCACGCACCGCCCCGAAGCCGGCTGCTTTGAAGCCGACGTGCACGGCCAGCGCGCCGTGTGCGCCTACCGCCGCCAGGGCGACGTGCTGGACCTGCACCACACCGCCGTGCCACCGGCTTCGCAAGGCCAGGGCCACGCCGCCGCGCTGGTGCAAGCCACGCTGGCCTGGGCCCGCAGCCAGGGGCTGAAGGTGCGCCCCACCTGCAGCTACGTGGCCGTCTACATGCGCCGCCACCCCGAAACCCAAGACCTGCTGGCCGAATGAACACCTCCACCGCCCCCATCCACCCCCACAACCCCATCGCCCGCTGGCTGGCCGAACACGGCCAGCTGGTGCTGGACGGCGCCCTGGGCAGCGAACTGGCGCGCCGCGGCGCCGACGTGGACGACCCACTGTGGTCGGCCAAGCTGCTGCTGGAGCAGCCTTCGCTGATACACCAGGTGCACCTGGACTACTTCCGCGCTGGCGCCGACGTGGCCACCACGGCCACCTACCAGGCCACCTTCGAAGGTTTTGCGCGCCGCGGCCTGGACGCCAGCGCCGCCGCCGCGCTGATGCGCAGCGCCGTGGCCCTGGCCACCGAAGCGCGTGAACAGTTCTGGCAAGAAGCGCAGACCGACCCCGCCCACGCCGGCCGTGCCCGCCCGCTGGTGGCGGCCTCGGTGGGGCCCTACGGCGCCTTCCTGGCCGATGGTTCGGAATACCGCGGCCACTACGGCCTGGACCGCGCCGCGCTGCGCGCCTTCCACGAACCCCGGCTGGCCGTGCTGGCCACGGCCGGCGCCGACCTGCTGGCCTGCGAGACCCTGCCCTGCCTGGAAGAAGCCCTGGCCCTGGCCGAAGCGCTGCAGGCCTGGCCAGAACAAAGCGCTTGGTTCAGCTTTTCTTGCCGCGACGGCGCCCACAACAGCCAGGGCGAACCGCTGGCCGACTGCGTGCGTGCGCTGAACGCCTACCCGCAGGTGGCGGCCATCGGCATCAACTGCACGGCGCCGCAACACGTGCCGGCCCTGGTGGCGGCGGCGCGTGCGGCCACCGACAAACCCATCGTCGTCTACCCCAATGCGGGCGAAACCTACGACGCCGTCACCAAGACCTGGCACGGCGCCGCACACGACGGCGGCGCCACCATGGCCGAAGACGCGATGCGCTGGGCCCCGCCCGGGCCGTCCCGCGGCTGATCGGGGGCTGCAGCCGCACCACCCCGCAGTACATCGCAGCGCTGCGCGCGCGCTGGGCGCGGCCGGCCTGAAGGCCGGCACGCCACCGGTTCAAACCTTCAGTTCAAAACCTGCAGGCCCGCCGCGGCCTCGCCCACCGGCGGCTGCGGCCGTTCACCGGCGGCCATGGCGGTGGCGGCCTGCACGGCCAGGGCTTGCAAGCGGGCCACCGGCGCGTCTTGCGGGCGGCCGCAGGCCAGGTGGCCGGGCACGTCGGGCTGGTGGCCCTCGGCGTCCAGGTGGGTGGAGCCTTCGCCGAACAGCAGGCCCATGTAGGCCGGCTGGCCGTCGGCGGCGGCCTCGCGGCGCAGTTGCTGCAGCGCCGGCAGTGCGCTGTGGCGGGCGTTGCAGTCGCTGCGCTCGGCCATCAGCGCCAGCACCGGGCGCTGGCCACGGCGCGACACCACACGCAGGTGGTCGCTGAAGCCCGGCGCGGCCAGCGGGTCCAGCAACAGCACACCGGCCAGGCGCTGCGGTGCCGTGGTGTCCAGCCGCGCCGCCAGACGGGCGGCAAAAGCGCCGCCCAGGCCGTGACCGGCCACCACCAGGCGCGCCGGCAAGGCGCGGCCGCCTGGGCCGGTCAGGCCCCCGGCCAGGGCCACGCCCAGCGCATCGGCCACGCGGTATTGCTGGGCTTCACGCTGCACACCGCTGCCGGTGGGTGGCACCGGCAGTTCCAGGCACATCACCGCCAAACCTTGCGCCTGCCAAGCTTGCGACAAAGCCCGCAGCCGCTCGCAGGGGCGGCCCAGTTCAGGCTGCAGCAGCACCAGGGCACGGGCCTCGGTGTCGGGGAAGAACCAGCGGGCGCCGTGGGTTTCCGCCCCCAGCACCACCGGGTCGGGCGGCACCACCGGGGCCGGGTTGATCAAGGGCAGGTGCGGCAGCGCGGGCAGGGCCGGCAAACTGGGCAAGGCCGGCCCCCCGGCGCAGCCCGCCAACAGCGCCGCCGCGAGCACGGCCGCCCCCACCACGGTGGCTGCACGCCCACCGGGCCGGGCCGGGCGGGGGCGGGGGGCGGGGCGCAGCGCTGGGTGCATGGGCCGATTATGGGCAGCCCGCTGGGCCACCGCGCAGCCTTGTGACCGGCGAAAACCCCGGGGCCGGCGGCCGGCGCACCACTACAGTTGGGCATGGCCGCCTCCGGGCCGGTCGCTGTTCAACCCCTGAACCCGAGAACCCGCCATGCGCACACCCCGCCGCCTGCTCCTGGCCAGCCTGCTGGCTTCCACGTTCACCGCGCTCAGCGCCTTCAGCCCCGCCGCCTGGGCCCAGGGCAAACCGGTGAAGATCCTCGTCGGCTTCCCCGCCGGCGGTGGCACCGACGCCATCGCCCGCGTGCTGGCCGACAAGCTGAAAGACGAGCTCGGCGTGCCCGTGGTGGTGGAGAACAAACCCGGCGCTGGCGGCCAGCTGGCGGCGCAGGCGCTGAAGGCCGCGGCGCCCGACGGCACCACGCTGTTCCTGTCGCACGACCACAGCATCAGCATCCTGCCGCTGGTGTCGAAGAACGCCGGGTTCGACCCCGCCAAGGACTTCGCGCCCGTGGCCGGTTTTGCCAGCTTCGTCAACGGCATCGCGGTGTCGCCAGGCACGCCGGCCAAGAGCCTGGCCGAGTACGCCGCCTGGGTGAAGAGCGCCGGCCAGGGCAAGGGCGCCGTGGGGGTGCCGGCCCCGGCTTCCACGCCGGAATTCATGGTGAAGGTGCTGGCCGAACGCCAGGGCCTGGACCTGGTGGCCGCGCCCTACCGCGGCAGCGCGCCGATGATGGCCGACATGCTGGGCAACCAGATCGCTGCCGGCGTGGGCTCGGTGCCCGACTTCATCGACCAGCACAAGGCCGGCAAGATCCGCATCGTGGCCGTGGGTGGCACCCGCCGCCAGGCCCTGCTGCCCGACGTGCCCACGCTGGGCGAGTTGGGCATCAACGGTTTTGAAGAGCTGCCCTACTACGGCCTGTTCGCGCCCGCCGGCACGCCCGCGGCCACGCTGGACAACACAGCGCGCGCGCTGTCCAAGGTGCTGCAACTGCCGGACGTGAAAGACCGCCTGACCGGCCTGGGCCTGACGGTGGAGTTCATGACCGGCGCGCAGCTGGCCACGCGCGAACGCGCCTACGCCAAGAGCTGGGCCGAGATCATCCGCAAGAGCGGTTTCCAGCCGCAGTGAACGGGGCACGGTGGCCCCGCTGAGGCGGCGGCCACAAACACCCCACGCCCCGGGGGACACCGGGGCTGTGCCAGCATCACCGGCCATGCGCGCACCGGCCACCCCCCGTTCCACCCCGCGCCGCTGGCCTTGGCGGCGCCTGGCGCTGGCCAGCGTGCTGGGCGCCAGCCTGCTGGCCGGCGGCTGTGCCGCGCTGGACGAACAGCAGCGCCGCTGGATCTTCCAGCCCAGCAAGGGCACCTGGGGCGGCCAGCCCACGGCGGCCGACCTGCAGGACGTGTGGATCCATTTCCAGTCCCGTGCCAGCGGCGAGCCCGTGCGCCTGCATGGCCTGTGGCTGCCGCAAGCGCGCGCCGACGCCCCGGTGCTGCTGTACCTGCACGGCGCGCGCTGGAACGTGGCCAGCAGCACCGGCCGCATGCGCCGCCTGCACGCACTGGGTTTCTCGGTGCTGGGCGTGGACTACCGCGGCTTCGGCCAAAGCACCGACGTGCTGCCGTCGGAAGACTTCGCCCATGAAGACGCCGCCGCGGCCTGGGCCTGGCTGGCGCAGCAGGCGCCTCAGGCCAAACGTTATGTCTACGGCCACTCACTGGGCGGCACCATCGCCGTGCGCCTGGCCGCCGAAGGTGTGGCGCCGGAACAAACGCCTGACGGGTTGATGCTGGAGGGCACGTTCACCTCCATCCCGGAACTGGTGAACACCTTCCGCTTCGGCTGGTTGCCACTGCGCCCGCTGATCAGCCAGCGCTTCGACGCCGGCTCGCGCATCGCCCAACTGCGCATGCCGCTGCTGGTGGTGCACGGCCGCGAAGACCAGCTGGTGCCGGCCGAACTGGGCCAGGCCTTGTTCGACAAGGCCACCGCGCCCAAGCGCCTGCTGCTGGTGGACGGCGGCACCCACCACAACGCCAGCCGCGTGGGCTTCGACGCGCTGCGCGAGGCGGTGGCCGCGCTGTACGGCGTGAGCGCTGGGCCAACCGCCCCGAACTGAAGCCGCCGACGGCTGGGTTGGCCGGGGCGCGGCACCGCCACCGACGGCCGCGGTTTGTCGTTTCAGCGGCCAGGCTGTCGTTTGGTCGCGCCGCGGCGGTGCAGCCAGGGGCCCGGTGGCACAGTGCAGACACTTTCACACCGCAGGCCGCGAACGGTTCAACCGGACGGCCCACCCGACCAGGAGCCCCGCCATGAACATCTTCAACTTCGTGCTCGCGCCCATCAAAGACGTGGGCGAGGCCATCGCGATGGTCTTCCGCGCCATCTTCGTCGTGGCCCTGTGTGGCCTGATCAACGCCATGACGTCCCCCGGCCACTGGTGGTTCAAGTGGGTGGCGCTGGGCATGGGCATCGCCGTCCTCGTGGCCTTGGCCAAGGCCGCGCGCAGCCTGCTGCTGTTGCTGCTGCTGGCCTGGGCCGGCCGCTGGCTGTACCGCCGCTACGGCGCCGCCGCCAAGGCGCAGTTCGACGAATGGGCCCAGCGCACACAGCCCCGCGCCGCCCAGGTGCTGCAGGCCCTGCGCGACCACCGCGGCGCACCGGCCAGCCCCAGCGCCTGAAGCCGCCCGACACGCCCTGACACCAGGCTGCGCCGCCAGGCGCAGCCCCTGGGCAACAGCCCAGGTGCACAGCGGCCGCGCAGCGGCGACAATCGCGGACTTTTCGCTGTGCCCGCTTTGTTGCCGCTGCCCCATGCCTGACGACCTGACGACCCCTGCCGTGCCCAGCCCCGTGGACACGAACCAGGCCCCCGCCCTAGAGGCCGCCCAGGCCGCCCAGGCCACCGAGGCCCCGGCAGCCGCCGAAGCCGTGGCCCCCGTGGCCACCGTTGACGGCGCCGCAGCCACCATGCCGGCCCCGGCGGCTGACACGGCCCCCAGCGACAGCAGCGCCAGCGCCGCCGACGCCGCCGTGGACAGCCCCGCCGACGCCGCGCCGGAAGCCGTCCCCGAGGGCGCCAGCCCCGAGATGGACGACGGTGGCGCCGCGGAAGAACCCCCGGCCGCCGGCCAACCCGCCGTGCCCACCCTGCCCCCGGCCGTGGTGGCCGCCAAGCTGGCCGAGCTGTTCCCTGCGCTGTTCACGCCCGGCCAGGCCAAGCCGCTGAAGCTGCGCATCCAGGCCGACATCCAGCAGCGCGCGCCCGGCGTCTTCACCAAGAAGGCGCTGTCGGTGTTCCTGCACCGCCTGACCTGGAGCCGTGCCTACCTGGTGGCGCTGACGCAATCGCCCCACCGCTTCGACCTGGACGGCCAGCCCGCCGGCGACGTCGCCGAAGAACACCGCCAGGCCGCCACCACCGAACTGGCACGCCGCAAGGCCTTGATGGACGCCCGCCGCGCCGCCGAGCGCGAGGCCGCCCGTGCCCAGCGCCGCCCCGCCCGTGGCCCCCGGCCCGGTGACGGCGGCGCGGCCGGTGAAGCCACACCCGGCGCCGAAGCCGGCACGCCGGCCGTGGCCGACGCCGCCCAAGCCCCCGCGCCGCGCCAGCCCGCCGGCGACCGCCCGCCGCGCGGCCCGCGCCCCGAAGGCCGTGGTCCCCGACCCGAAGGCCGGCGTGGCCCTGGCGGTGAAGGCCCCGGTGGCCGGCCCGGCGAGCGTGGCCCCCGCCCAGCCGGCGGTGAACGCCGCGGCCCGCGCCCCGAGGGCGGCACGCCACCCCGCGACCGTGCAGCCCAGCCCGGTCCGCGTGGTGACAGCGCCGGCCGCCCGCCCCGCGCAGGCGGTGGCGAACGCCGCCCCGAGCCGCCCCGTGGCCCGCGTGGCGACGGCCGTGGCGAAGCCCTGGCCCGCCCGCCGCGCGACTTCCGCGAAGCACGCGACCACCGCGAACCGCGCGACGAACGCCCCCAAGAGCCGCTGACGCCCGAGGGCGAGGCCCGCCGCGCGCGCGCGCAGCTGCTGCGCGCGTGGGAAACCACGGCGCTGTCGCGTGGCAACTTCTGCGCCTTGAAGGGCCTGAAAGAGGCCGAGTTCGACGCCCTGCTGCGCCAGGCCCAGCAAGAACGCAACAGCCGCTGAACGCGCCGGCCGCCGGCTCGACCGGCGGTCGCATCCCACCGCGTGGGCGGCGCCAGGGCCACCGCGCAGGGCGTGGCAGCACCAACGCAACAGGCGCGCCCGCGCCCTGCGGTCAGCGCTGGCGCGCGTTCTGTGGCCTGGGCTGAAAGGCGCTCAAGCCTTCATTCCAAACCGGCCTGGGCCAGGGTGTCTTTGACACGTTGTGTGGCCGCCCGGGGCAGCGCGCCGGCCACGGCCACCGTCGGCCGGCTGGCCAGCATGCGGGCGAAGGCGGCACGCACCTGCTCGGCGGTCACCGCCATCACGGCCGCGCGCCACTGGGCGGTGCTGCGCACGGCCCCGCGCGCCAGCAGGTCCAGCGCCGCGTCTTCCAGCCGGCGGTAGGGCCGTTCATGGGCCCGCAGCCGCCGCACCAGCAGCTGGCGCTGTGCGCGCTGCAGGTCGGCCTCGTCCACTTGCTGGGCATGGCGGGTCAGCAGGCCCAGCACGGCGCGCAGCAGCGGTTCCAGCTGTGCGGGCGAGGTGCTGGCTTCCACCACCCACTGCCCGGCCGGCGCCAGCAGGTCGGCAGAACAGCCGGTGTAGTAGGCCAGCGCCTGCTGCTCGCGCACGGTCTGCAGCAACGGGCTGCTCATGCCTTCGCCGAACACCGCCGCGGCCACCGTGCAGGCCAGGTCCTCTTCGGCCAAAGAAGGCGTCGCGAAACCCAGCACCAGGTGCGACTGGCTGCTGCCGGCCAGCCGCCGGGTGCGCACGCCGCCCTGGTACACGGCCGGGGCCACGGTGTTGGGCTGGCCCGCCGGCAGACCGCCCAGCGCCGCCTGCGCCGCACGGTGCATGTCGTCGTGGACCACCGCACCAGCCACGGCCACCACCACGTTGTGCCCGGTGTACAAACCCTGCACGTGGGCCACCAGGTCGGCACGCTGCAGTTTTTGCAGGTTCTTGCGCGGGCCGATGACACCCTGGGCCAACGGGTGCCGGCCCCAACAGGCCAGGTCGAACAGCTTGAAGGCGTTGGACAGCGGGTCGTCTTCGTCCTCCGTGCACTCGTGCAGCAACACCTGGCGCTCGCGCTCCAGCTCGTCGGCGGGGAAGACCGGCGCGCTCAGCAGGTCGCCCAACTGCGCCAGCAGCCTGCCGGCGTCGGCGGCCAGGCCGTGCATGTAGAACGCCGTGTGGTCCTTGTCGGTGTGGGCGTTGACCTCGGCGCCCAGGTTTTCGGCGTCCAGGTTGATGCGGCGGGCGTCGCGCCCGGCCGTGCCCTTGAACAGCATGTGCTCGATGAAGTGGCCAATGCCGTTCAGCGCCGGTGTCTCGTGCGCGCTGCCGCTGCGCACGAACAGCGCCACGCTGGCGCTTTCTACTTGGGGCATGGCGATGGTAAGTACCCGCACACCATTGGCCAGGGTGCTGATGTGGAGGCGGTCGTCGTGGAGGTTCATCGCGCGCATCTTGCCCGTTGACCAGCCCAACCGGGCGCGGCCCGCCGCGCGCCGCCACCGGCACAAGCGCACAGTGGATGCGGGCACGGGCGCCAGACACCCTTCATTCGCTACATCTGCAAACATATTATTGATACATTCGAGCGATTCTCAGCCATTTGTATCACTTCAATGTTTGCCAGTGACCTGTCCAGCGCCGAGCACGGGGAAGACAGCCCGCCCGGGGAACGCGCCGAAGCGGCCCTGGCCCGGGTGTCGCAGAAGATGCAGCGCCACCCGGACTTCCCGGCCCTGCAAGCCGCCGTGAAGAAAGTGCAGCGCGTGGCGCGCGACGACCGCGCCCACCTGCGCGCGCTGGTCGACGCCGTGCTGCACGACCCCGCGCTCAGCCACAAGCTGCTGCGGCTGACGAGCACCGCCCACTACCGCGGCGCCGGCACCATCACCAGCCCGCAACGCGCCATCGCCGTGATGGGCTTCGAGACCGTGCAGCGCATGGCCATGGGCGTGCGCCTGCTCGACGGCCTGCCCGGCGACGGCCCCGGCCTGCTGCTGCGCGAGGACTTCTTGCGCGCCTTGCTGGCGGGCCGGCTGGCCGGCGAGCTGTGCCTGGAGCCCCGCAAACAGGCCGACGCCCACCTGGTGGCGCAGTTCCAGAACCTGGGCCGCATGGTGGCGGCCCACCACCTGGCCGACGACGCCCTGGCCATACGCCAGCGCGTGCCGCGCAACACCTGGCCGCTGGCTGAAGCCGAACAGCAGGCCGCCTGGCGCCACCTGGGCCTGCGCTACACCGAACTGGGCGCCCATGTGGCGCGCAGCTGGGGTTGGCCGGAGGGCCTGCGCCACGCCATGCGCCGCGGCGACTGGCCACTGCACGCCAGCCGCAGCGGCCCGGAGACCTTGCGCTGGCTGGGCTGGCTGGCCAACGACCTGGCCGATGTGCTGCTGTACACCGACCCCGGCCTCTGGGCCGACCGCTGCGAACGCCTGGCCGACCAGGCCGGGCCCGCCACCGGCCACAGCGCCGCGGCGTTGCTGGGTGCGCTGGCCCGGGTGCGCACGAAACTGGAACACCTGGCAGACACCGTGGGCCTGCCGCTGTCGCAACTGCGCGCCTGGCACCAGACCGACGTGGTGCAAGGCCACGGCAGCATGGCCCACGCCGACCCCAGCACGCCCCAGGCGCCCACGCACCCGCTCCCACACCCGGCCGCGCCGCCGCTGGCCGCGCGCCCCACGCGCCAGCCACCCCCGGTCGCCGCCCCCGCCACCTGGCCAGCGGCCGCGCACTGGATCACCACGCTGAAGCTGCGCCCCGCACCGGCCCCAGCCGCCGAGCCCCCACCGGCCCGGTCGGGCGGCGTGGCCGCCGCCTCGCCCCCGTGGCCGCCCGCGACGCCCCAGCCCTGGCGAGCCCCCGCGGTGCCCGACACCCACACCGCGCTGCAAGGCACGGCCTTGCTGGGCCAGGCCGCGCAACAGCTCAGCCAGGAACTGCTGGGCCCGCAGGCCCGGCAGGTGGTGCCCCGCCGTGTGCTGCGCGCGCTGTGGCAGGGCCTGCACCCGCGGCGCGCCGTGCTGTGCCTGCCCCCGCTGGACCAGCCCATGGCCCCGTGGCGCGTGGCCCAGGTGCTGGGCGACCCCTTGCGCGAAGACCCGGCCCACCCGTGGCTGGTGGACCCACAGCGCGGCCAAGACCTGTTCAGCCGGCTGTGCGCGCACGGCAGCGACTCGGTGATCGCCGACGCCCACCAGCCCGACATCGCACGCCACCTGCCGGCGCCCTACCTGCAAGGGGCGCGCGCACGGCACTTCATGGTGCTGCCACTGGTGGCGCGGGGTCAGGCCCTGGGCATGCTGTACCTGGACCGCTGCGACGGCGACCCGTTCCACATCGCCGAACAGGACATGCACCTGGTGCACGTGCTGCGCAACCAGGCCACGCTGGCGCTGCTGGCCTGAAGAGCGATACCGGCGCGGGCGGCCAGGCCGCGCCGTCAGTGCGTGGCGTTCAGGCGCTGGCCGGCCACCAACCGCCGGGCGCCTGCAACGCGGCTTCGAAGTCCTGCACAAAACGGCCCACGTGCACACCGTCCACCAGGCCGTGGTGCACCTCCACGCTCATCGGCAACCAGGCGGCAGGCCCGTCGGGCAGCACACGGCCGAAGGCGAACTTCGGAATGGCGTCCTCGCGGCCCCAGTTGCGGGCGTGCGAGAAGCTGCTGAAGTGCAACCACGGCAAGGTGGTGAAGTGCAGGGCTGCGCGCTCGTCCAGCGGCCCGGGCTCGGTGGGCACCGGCAGGCCGCCCCCGGCGCGGGCCAGCGGGTCGAAGGTGGACTGCGGCTGCCGCGCGGCGGCGATGGCCGCCTGGGCCTGCTGCACAAAAACCCGCGGGTCGGCGTGGTACGGCAGGTAGGCGAAAGCCAGGCTGTCGTCGGCACGCAGCACCGCCGTGCTGGCAAACACCTGCGGCCAGCGCCACACCTGCCCGTCGTCCAGACGCAGGCGCAAGGCCGGGTGTGCCTGCGCCAGGCGCAGCGTCAGGTGGTACAGCGCCAGCGTCAGCCCGCCCGGGGCACCGGCTTTCAACCAGGCCTGCAGCGGCGCCACGTCCACCTTCAGGCACACGTTGAAGTAAGGCTTGTCGAAGTGCCGGAAGAACTCGAAGGCCTCGCGCCGGGCCCAGGTGGCGGTGTCCACCCGTTCTGGCGGGGGCAGCCAACCGGGTGCGGCGGGCGGGGCAACGGTGGCGTGCAGAACGGGTGCATCGGACATGGCCCCGGCATGTTAGCCCGCGGCCGGTTAGCCTAGCGGGCTGGCCCACCCAGGCCCCACTCCACCCCACGACGGCTGCATGCAACGTTCCCGTACCCGCCTGGCCCTGGCCAGCACCGCCCTGGCCTTGTTGGCCACCTTGCACACCCGCCCGGCCCAGGCCTGGGGCGCCGACGGCCACCGCCTGGTGGCCCAGGTGGCCGAAAGCCGCCTGCAACCCGCGGCGCTGGCCGCGGTGCAACAACTGCTGGCGCAGGAACCCGGCGCCACGCTGGCCAGCGTGTCCACCTGGGCCGACGAACAGCGCAACCCGCTCACCGCCGCCTGGCACTACCTGAACTTCCAACGCGACGCCGACTGCCGCTACGCCCGCGAGCGCCAGTGCATCGAAGACAACTGCGTGGTCGGCGCGCTGCAAAACCAGACCGCCCGCCTGGCCAACCCCGCCACGCCGGCCGCAGAACGCCTGGAAGCGCTGAAGTACGTGGTGCATTTCGTGGGCGACGTGCACCAGCCGCTGCACGCCGGTTTCGCCGACGACCGTGGCGGCAACAGTTTCCAGCTGCAAGCCTTCGACCGCGGCACCAACCTGCATTCACTGTGGGACAGCGGCCTGCTGCGCAACTGGCCAGGCGGTGCCGAGGCCCTGAACGCGGCGGTGCAGACTGCCGCCGCGGCCCCCGCACCCGCCGGCACGCCCGCCACCTGGGCCGAAGAAAGCTGCCGAATCGTGGCCCTGCCCGGCTTCTACCCGGCCAGCCGCACCTTGGATGCCAGCTACCCCGCCCAGTGGAACGCCACCCTGCCGCATCGCCTGGCGCAGGCCGGCCAGCGCTTGGCCGCGGTGCTGAACGAAGCGCTGGGCAGCGCGCGCTGAAACGGCGCGGCACACCGGCCTGGGCCAGGGGCTCAGCCTTTCTGCGCCAGCAAACGCTCCATCTCGTCCATCAGCGCGTTCATGCGCTGCGCCATGGCTTGGTAGGGCACGGGGCTGGCCAGGTCCACGCCGGCGTTTTTCAACAGCTCGTACGCAGACGCAGAACCGCCGGCACGCAGCACGTTCAAGTACGTGTCGCGCAGGCCAGGCTGCCCCGCCAGGATTTGCTGGCCGAAGTAGGACGAGGCGGCCATGGACGTGGCGTACTGGTACACATAGAACGGGCCGTAGAAGTGCGGGATGAAGGCCCATTCGCTGCAGTAGCGCGGGTCGATCTGCATCACGCCCTGGTCAGCGCCGTGGTACTTGCGCAGCAAGCCGCAGTACATCGCCGTCATCTTCTTGCCACTCAGCGCCTCACCGCGCTCCAGCGCGTCGTGCGCCTGCAGTTCGAACTCGGCGAACATGGTCTGGCGGTAGAAGGTGCCACGCAGGCGTTCCAGCGCATGGCCCAGTTGGAACAGGCGCTCGTCGCGGGTCTTGGCCTGCTTCAGCATGTGTTCCGACAGCAGCACCTCGTTGGTGATGGCCGCCACCTCGGCCACGAAGAGTGAATAGCCGGCCGTCTCATAAGGCTGGGCCTCGTTGGCCAGCATGGTGTGCACACCGTGGCCCCACTCGTGCGCGAAGGTGCTGACGCTGCTGAAGTCGTCCTGGTGGTTCAGGAAGACAAAAGGCACCACCCCGTACACCCCGGTTTGGTAGGCGCCGCCCGATTTGCCCTCGGCCGGCTTCACATGCATGGAGCGCACCGACAGCGCCTGCGCCAGGTGGCGCTGGTAGTCCGGACCCAGCACGCGCGTGGCCTCGGTGGTCAGCCGCGCGGCTTCTTCCACCGGGTAGCTGCGGTTCAGGCTGACCAGTTCAGGGTAGATGTCGTAGTAGTGCAGGTCCGGCAGCTTCAACAAGCGCTGGCGCAGCTTGAAGTAGCGGTGCAGCGTCGGCAGGCTGGCGTTGGCCTGCGCCACCAGCGTGCGCACCACGGTTTCCGGCGCCTCGTAGCCCGACAGGCTGGCCGCCACCGCGCTGGGGTGCTTGCGCAGTTTGGCCGTCACGGTGCCGGCACGCATGCGTGTGGACAACGTGGCGCCCAACGTGGCCTCGTACTGGCCCAGCCGGGTGTAGAAGCTGTCGAACACCTGCTTGCGCAGCGCGCGGTCGGCGTGTTGGCGCAGCAGGCCATACCCCGTCGGGTTGACCCGCTGTGGCTTGCCATCCACCGTCAGCACGGGCCAGTCGATGTCCGACTCCATCAACATCGTGCGCGCCTGGCGGCTGGCAAAGGTGACGGGCGACAGGGCCGCCAGCGCCGCTTCGGTGTCGGCCCCCAGGTTGTGCTGGGCCAGGCGCAGCGTCTGGCGCAGGCCCACCGCGTGTTTTTTCAGGCCGGCGTCGGCGGCGATGAAGGCCTCCACCTTGTCGGCCCCCAGGGCCACCACCTCGGGCGCCACCCAGGCGCGTGCCGCGCCCCAGGGGCCGTAGACGGCCTGCATCAGGCCTTCACGCTCCTGGTTGCGCGCGTCGCGGTTGTTGGTGCTGCTTTGCGTGCTGGCGTACACACCCAGGCGGCGCAGGCGCTGTTCCATGGCCGACACCGCGTCCAGCGCCGCACGCAGCTGGGCTGCACCTTGGGCCAGCTGGCCACGGTGCACGGCCAGCTTGGGCAGGTCCGCCAGGAAGGCCTTGCGCTCGGTTTCCCACGCGGCATCGGTGGGGAACAGCACCGTCAGGTCCCACACGTGGGCGGGGTTGGGCGCGGCGTTCGGCGCGGGGGCGGCGGCTTGCGCCAGCAAGGCGGGTGAGGTGCCCGCCAGCAGCGTGGCCAGGGCCACGGCGCGCAGGCGGTGCAACACCGGGGTCGGGTTCAGCACAGAGGGGGCAAAAGTCGACGGCAAAGCGGGCTCCTGGGTCAGGCGGTGGATGGGGCCACCCGGCCCGGGCGGGTGGCCCAGGCGCCGTGGCGCGCCGGCCGATTGTGTCGGCAGTGGGCCCGGCGCGTGGCAAGCTGGGCGGCCACGCCCACCCGGCCGGCTAGCATTGCGCCATGACAACCCTTGTGGAAGTGGCCCGCCTGGCCAACGTGACGGCGGCCACGGTCTCCAATGTCCTGCGCCAACGTGGCAAGGTCAGCGAAGAGACCAAACGCCGCGTGCTGGCCGCGGCCGAACAGCTGAACTACCGGCCCAACCTGATGGCACGCGCCCTGGTGGAGGGCCGGCCGTCGACCATCGCGCTGGTGGTCAGCAGCATCGCCAACCCCTTCTACCCCGAGTTCGCGCTCGAGGTGGAACGTGCTGCGCGCAAGCTGGGCTACTTTCTGCTGGTCTGCAATACCAACGACGACCCGGCGCAAGAACGCGCCTACCTGGACGCCGTGGGCGGCTCGCTGGCGCAAGGCGTCATCGTGATGAACGCCGACTTCGTGCAGCCCGAAGCCCTGATGGACCTGCGCCGCCGCGGCGTGCCCGTGGTGCTGTGCATGTGGGAACGCCCGCAGGACGCGCCCTCGCTGCCCTGCATCGCCGTGGACATGCACCAGGCCGGCGTGCTGGCCGCCGAACACCTGCTGAAGCTGGGCCACCGCACGCTGGGCGCCGTGGTGGGCAGCGACGCCGCCGGCAACCACCGCTGGCGGCTGCAGGGTTTTGTCGACACGCTGGCCAAGGCCGGCGTGGCCCTGCCCGCCACGCAGGTGCGCTACGGCCACGACAGCATCGACGACGGCCGCAACGCCGCGCACAGCCTGCTGGCCGCGGTGCCGGGCATCACCGCGGTGTTCGCCAGCAACGACCTGCCGGCGCTGGGTGTGCTGCAGGCCGCGGCCGAACTGGGGCTGGAGGTGCCACGCGACCTGTCCGTGGTGGGCGTCACCGACATCCAGCTGGCGCACCAGATGCGCCCGGCGCTGACCACCGTGGCCGTGCCCACGGCCGAAGCCGCCACGCTGGCGGTGCAGATGCTGCAAGCGGAAATCCAGGCCACGCCGGGCAGCGCCCCGCCCATGGCCGTGACGGCACCTCCCCGCCTGGTGGTGCGCGCGTCCACCGGCAAGGCGCGTTAAGCGATTAATTAACCGACCCCGCCTCGGGGTTCCACTGATGCCATCGGCCTGAGCTTGCCCGATACTGGCACGGAAGTTAAACGTTTAACCCTTCTGCACAACGACCCATGCGCACCGACACCGCCCGCCGCCGCCTGCTGCTGGCCGCCCCGGCCCTGGCTTGGGCGGGCTGCTCCGACGCCCAGACCCCGGCCCCAGCCGCCGCAGCGCCGGCCAGCCCCGCCACGCCGGCCACCACCACCCGCCACGCCTGCAACTTCATCCTGGGCGCCGACGTGTCCACGCTGGGCGTGGTGGAACGCGGCGGCGCACGCTTCAGCAGCGCCAGCGGCCAAGCCGGCACCGCCCTGCAGGTGCTGCGCGCCGGCGGCGTGAACTGGACGCGCCTGCGCCTGTGGCACAACCCCATCAACGCGCAGGACGTGGTGGACAACGGCCGCATCGTCTCGCGCCAAGGCGAACCCGCCGGTGGTGGCGAGAACGGCCTGGAACTCACGCTGCTGCTGGCCCAGCGCATGAAGGCGCAAGGCCTGAAGTGGCTGCTGGACTTCCACTACAGCGACCACTGGGCCGACCCCGGCCACCAGACCAAACCCGCCGCCTGGGCTGGCCTGGAAGGCGCGGCGCTGCGCGACGCGCTGCAGCGCTACACCGCCGACGTGCTGGAGCGCCTGCAGGCCCAGGGCACACCGCCGGACATGGTGCAGATCGGCAACGAGATCAACGGCGGCATGGTCTGGCCCGACGGCAAGACCTGGCGCGAAAAGCCCGATGAAAAAATCGGCGGCGACGAGGCCTTCCACGGCCTGTTGAAAGCCGGCATCACCGCCGTGCGCGAATTCGACGCCCGCCACCAACGCAAGACCCCGGTGATGCTGCACCTGGCGCTCACCGGCGACGGCCAGAGCGGCGCCAACATGCAGCGTGTCTACGACGGCTTTGTCGCGGCCAAGCTGGACTTCGACCTCATCGGCCTGTCCTGGTACGCCTACTTCCACGACCCGCTGGACGGCCTGCGCCGCACCCTGGCCGACATGGGCCAGCGTTACGGCAAACCCATCGTCGTGGTGGAAACCGCCTGGGGCTGGAGCCTGAACAACCCCGGCGGCGCGCCGGCCGTGTTCAACGCCGAACGGGCCGCCAAAGGCCCCTGGCCGGCCACCCCCGAGGGCCAGGCCAGTTTCGTGCGCGACGTGGTGCGTGCCGTGGCCGAAGCGCCGGAAGGCCTGGGCGTCTTCTGGTGGGAACCGGCCTGGCAGGCCGTGCCCGGCGCCGGCTGGCGCACCGGCGACGGCAACGGCTGGGCCAACCAGACCTGGTTCGACGAACAAGGCCGCGCCTTGCCGGCGCTGGCCGCGTTGCGCAGCAGCGCGCCTGTTTGCAAGTGACCCCCCGCAGCCCCGACACCGACCCGCTGAACACCGCGCTGGCGCCCCGATGCCCCACGCAACACACACAAGACCTCACGGAGAAACGACCATGAACTCCTCGCCCATCCGCCGCCCCCGCCCACACGCCCTGGCCCTGGCCGGCGCCACCCTGTGCGCCAGCTTGGCCGCGCAAGCCCAAACCACCGCACCGGCCGCGTCGCCGGTGGAAACCATCGTCGTCAAGGGCCAGCGTGCCAGCCTGGAAAAAGCCCAGGACATCAAGCGCAACGCCGAACAGGTGGTGGACTCCATCGTCGCCGACGACATCGGCAAACTGCCCGACGCCAACGTGGCCGAAGCCCTGCAGCGCATCACTGGCGTGCAGGTCTCGCGCAACCGCGGTGAAGGCGACCGCGTGCAGGTGCGTGGCCTGCAACAGAACCAGACGCTGCTCAACGGCCGCGTCATCTTCAGCGCCGGCAAGGGACGCGGCCTGTCGTTCCAAGACGTGCCCTCGGAGCTGCTGGCCGGTGCCGACGTCTACAAGACGCCCACCGTCGACCTGGTGGAAGGTGGCATCGGCGGTGTCATCGACCTGCGCACCCGCCGCCCGCTGGACTTCCCCGGCCTGAAGGTGGCCGGCACGCTGAAGGGCACGCACGCCGACCTGGCCAAAAAGTCCAACACCGAAGGCTCGCTGCTGGCGTCCAACCGCTGGAAGCTGGACGGCGGTGGCGACTTCGGCGCCCTGGTCAGCCTGTCCACCCAAAAGCGCAACTACCGCGCCGACACCCAAGAGCTGGACAACCCCGCGGCCCTGGCCGACGGCTCCGGCACCATCGCCCCCACCGGCCAATGGCTGGCCTATGAATTCGGCCAACGCGACCGCCGCGCGCTGAGCACCTCGCTGCAATGGCGCCCCAACGCGCGAAGCGAGTACACGCTGGACTGGAACCTCAGCAAGCTGGACAACCAGACCGAGGTGCAAGGCCACTACGCCACGCCGTTCTGGGCCAACTTCGACAGCGCCAAGAACCAGGGCCAGCTGTGGAACAACGGTGCCGTCACCACCGACGGCGAGGGCCGCCTGGTGAAAGGCGAGTTCTGGGGCGCCAGCATGAGCACCTCGGGCTCGGTGGCCGACGAGGCCACGCAGATCAACCAGCTGGCCCTGGCCGGCAAGTGGAAGCTGGGCAGCGGCACCACCCTGAAGAGCGAGATCAACCACACCCGCAGCGAGTTCGAACGCTTCTACCAAGAGGTGCGCCTGGGCAGCTTCGCCACCTCGCCCACCTACGTGTTCGACCTGTCCACCGCCCTGCCCAGCGCCTACTCGCCGCAAGCACAGCTGGCCAACCCGGCCAACTACTGGGCCGACAAGGTGCTGTACTTCAAGATCCAGAACCACGGCAAAGAAACCGCCTGGAAGCTGGACGTGGACCACGGCATTGGCGCGGGCCTCATCAGCCGTGTGAAGGCCGGTGTGCGCGTGTCGGACCGCCAGGCCGACAGCACCGAAGTCAACACCATCAACGACATCTGGATGTTCGCGCTGTCGGCCGTGCCGCACGTGGGCCTGCTGCCGCACGACGACCTGCTGCGCCGCGCCGGTGACGGCCAAATCGCCCGCCAGTGGCTGAGCGTGAACAACGCCGACTGGCTGCGCGACGCCAACGCCGTGCGCAGCACTTTCAACCTGAGCGTGCCCAGCTTCGACCCCGCCCAGACCTTCGACTTCCAAGAACGCAGCGCCGCTGTGTACGGCGCGGTGGACTTCGACACCAGCCTGGCCGGCCGCCCGCTGACCGGCAACCTGGGCCTGCGCGCTGTGCAGACCAACACCGAACGCAGCTCCGCCAACCTGAACGGCGGACGCGAACAGGCCGACAGCGACGAAACCGATTGGCTGCCCGCGCTGAACATGCGCTGGGAACTGCAGCGTTCGTTGATCGCGCGCCTGGCGCTGTCCAAGGTGGTGACGCGGCCCAACTTCGACCAGCTGACGCCCAGCCTCAGCCTGAACGTCAACGACCGCACCGGCTACCGCGGCAACCCCGCCCTGGGCCAGCTCAGCGCCAACCAGATCGACACCACGCTGGAGTACTACCCCAGCAGCAGCGACCACCTGTACGGCGCGCTGTTCCACAAGGCTGTGAAGGGCTTCATCCAGAACACCAGCACCCAAGTCACCATCGGCGGCACCAGCTACACGCTGACCACGCCGAACAACGGCGCCGACGGCCGCATCAGCGGTCTGGAAGTGGGCTACCAAGGCTTCTTCAAGACGCTGCCGGGCTGGTTGTCGGGCCTGGGCCTGCAGGCCAACGCCACCTTCGTGAACAGCCACGCACCCAGCCTGGTTGACGGCCGCCAGGGGCCGCTGGAAGGCCTGTCCAAACAAAGCGCCAACCTGATGGCCTTGTACGACCTGGGCAGCTTCTCCGCACGCCTGGCCTACAACTGGCGCAGCGACTACCTGGTGGGCACGCGCCTGTCCTACCCCACCAACGACGGCAAGACCGTCATGACGCCGGTCACGATGAAGAGCTACGGCATGGTCGACGCCTACTTCAGCGTCAACTTCAAGCCCGGCTTGAAGCTGGCCCTGGAAGCGAACAACCTGACGCGCACCGTGCGCCAGACGCACTTCAGCGACTACGGCCTGCCACGCGGCACCTACGTGGACGACCGCCGCGTCGCGCTGAGCGTGCACGCCGAGCTGTGAAGCCCGGGCGGGCCCCACGGCCCGCCAGGCGCTGCCACAACATGGCACCCCAGAAGAAGGCCGCCCCACGCAGTCCGTGTCAATACTCTGACGCCGATCTGAAGCCCTGAACACAATGCCCTGCAGCGAAAGCTGCAGGGCATTGTTCATATGGGCTACGTGCAAGGACACAGTCGAGACCAAGGCGGCCTGTTTCCGGTGTC
>JBKCUM010000160.1:0-5767 GCA_046318395.1 Rubrivivax sp. | reverse complement strand
GATAGCTCTGCGCCCGGTCCAGGCGAGGCGGTCCACCTTGCCTTGAGCTCGAACCAATCGCGCTGGACGGCCGCAAAGGCTTGCTGCGATTCGCCGTCATGTGGAACCAGCAGCGGACGCGCCGGATCGCCCGTTCGCAGCACGCTCACGCTTTGGTCGAACTGCGCCACCTGCCCTGCAATCTGCTGCGCGTCCGCACGGGCCAGTGTTTGGGCCATGCGCCAGGTCTGCATGCGCATGCGGCCCGCCTCGTTGACTGCCGCCGCACCACCTTCCAGCTGCCAGGTTACCCAAAGCGTCAGCCCGATCGAGGCAAACGCCATCAGCAACAAGGTGGCCCCGATGGCACCAAGCTTGGCGGAGAGGCTCCATGTCCGAGGCATGCGTGCACTGTACTGGAGGCGGGAAATGGACCGAACCTGGTCAAGGCTCGGAGTGACTTCAGTCGCCATGCGTCAGCCAACCCTGCAAGAACCCCAGCGGGTGGTGCGAAAGCGCCACCGAACCCATGAACATGTAGACCATCAGAGCCCCGGCGTAGCTGGCGCGGCGCGCCGCCGGCGCCTTCGCCCGCTTTAGCGCCAGTGAGCCCAAGACGATGTACAGCACCAGCAACAGCAGCTTGGTCCCCAACCAGGGGCTGGTCACCGGATTCAGCGACAGCAAAACCCAGAGCGCGACACCGGCAGCCAGCAACAGAGTGTCGATGCCGTAGCTGAGCATCCGCCAGGGCTTGGCCATCGCCCAGCTCTGCCCAGCCAGCACCAGCGCGCCGCGCAGTGCGAACAGGCATCCACTGACCAGCACGAGACCGATATGGGCCGACTTGAGAGGCGAATACCAGACCGCGAACTCAGGCATGGTGATCGATATGTGGGTGGAAGCGACTAAGCTCGGGGCCATGGAAATCAGTCACTTCAACGACCTGCTGGCGGCCGCTCGGCAGCAACCCGACGCGCAGCGTCTCTTGATGGTGTTTGCTGCAGCGAGCCTGCCGCCTGACGCCACGGCCGAACAGCGGGCACGCTTCGAAGCAGGTGAGTCCGGCGAGCTGGCACCGCTGATGTGCGTGGACAAGGACCCCGCCGACTTGAAGGACTTCGCCGCGTTGCAGGCGGAAGCCTTGTCCATGGGTCAGGACTGGGCCCTGGTGTTCGCTGCGGCCATGTCTGGCCAAGGAAGTCAGGCGCCCGCTTCGACGCAGGTGGAGGCCGCACTCACCCGCATGGTGGAGGCGGTGAAGTCCGGCAACCTGGGCGGCATGATTCCGTTCGACCGTCAGGGCGAGGCCGTCCAGCTGGGCTGAACGGACGGTCGCCCGTTCACAAGCGGGTGCACTCATCGTCCCGCAGCGCTTCGGGCGGGTGCGCCACGTACGGCCCGGTGCCCGCGTTGTCGGCCTGCGCCGCCGGCACAAAGCCGCCGCGCTGAACATCGAAGACATGGACCTCGCCGTCTTCGATCACGTAGTGCCAGCCGTGCAAGGCCAGTGTGCCGGCCTCCACGCGCTCTCGCACCATCGGGTAGTCCATCAGCCGCTCCAGCTGCAGCACCACCGCACGTTGCTCGGTGCGCCGCAGCACATCGGGGCCCGGCTCGGCCACGGGCAAGGCGGCTTCGCGGCCCAGTTCCAGCCATTGCGAGAGGTGCTTTGCCGCCGGTGAGACATCGCCATACAAGGCTCGGATCGCGCCGCAGTGGCTGTGACCGCAGACCACGATGCGTTTGACTGACAGGTTGAGGACGGCGAACTCGATGGCCGCCGCCGTGCCATGGAAACCCTGACTCTGGTCGTGCGGTGGCACGAAGGCACCGACGTTGCGCACCAGGAACAACTCACCCGGACCGGCGCCGGTCAGCAGGTAGGGCACCAGGCGCGAATCGCTGCAGCCGATGAACAGCGTCATCGGGTGCTGACCATCGTCGACCAGCAACCGGAAGTGCGAGCGGTGCTGCGGGAACGCGTCCGTCTGGAAGCGCTGAAGGCGCTGCAGCAGTTCGTCGGGCATGGTTTGGGGGGCTGAAGCCGAGCTACTGGACCAGAGGCGACTCAGCGGCCTCCAGGTCCACGCCCGTCAACGTGGCTGCGCCGGCCAGCAGCTGCAGGTACTGACGCAACGCGGTGGCAAAGGCCTGCTGCCGAAGCCCCTGGGCCACGGCCGACTTCACCGCTTCGAACGCGGGGTCCAGGCCCGGTTCGCGCGCCAGCACCTCCACCACATGCAGCCCGAAGCGGCTGTGCACCAGGCGTGGCAGCACACCGACCTCGGGCTTGCCGAAGACCTCGCGAGCGAACTCAGGCGCGCAGTCGTCGGTGGTCAGCCAGCCCAAGGCACCGCCATCCGCACCACTGGGACAGTTGGACGTGGAAGCCGCCGCTACGGCGAAACGGTCTTCGCCTCCGGGCGACGCGCAGCGCACATCCAACAGGCAGGCCTCGGCACGTTGGCGCAGTGCATTGACATCCACACCCGGTGTGACGGCAAACAGCACGTGGCGCAGCTGCACACGTTCACCCACGGCGTAGCGGCCACGCTGAGCCGCGTGGTGTCGGCGCAAAGCCTCATCCGACGGTTCGGGCATGTGCAGTTCCCGGTCCAGCAGGGCCTCGATGGCGGTGCTGGCGGCCTCGGTCATGGCGCCGCCAAGGGGCAGCGGATCGTCGGCTGCCAGCAGGCCCTCCTCAATGGCAGCTTGCCGCAGCAACTCTGCACAGGCACGCTGCCTGAGTGTCTCGGTCGTCAGCGCTTCGTTGGGGTACGACAGCACGACGCCATTGACCTGGGGAAGAACAGGAGTGGACGTGTTCATGGGATGAGCTTTCAGCGATGGGGAGTGGCAGGTTCAGCTGCCGCGACGGGGCAGGGTCTGATTGGCCGGAACGTTCAGGCGGCGGGCGCGCACCATCTGGTACGGCCGCACCAGATAGGCCAGCGTGCCGAAACCGCTCCACACATGCACCAGGCGACTGAAGGGGAAGAGCAGAAAGATGGTCATGCCCAGCAGCATGTGCGCCTGGAAGTGCCACTCCACGCCCCACACCAGGCTGGCATCCGGGTTGAACAGCACCAGCCCTTGCAGGTAGTTGGCCAGCCTCAGCATGGTCTGCGGGTCCGACACATGGTGCAGCGATGCAGGCAACGTCGACAGACCGATCACCAGCTGCACCCACAGAATGATCAGGATGGCCAGGTCGGTTCGGTGGCTGGTCAGCCGGATGCGGTCGTCGAAGATGCGGCGGTGCAAGAGAAGGCTCAGTCCGATGAAGCAGATCAATCCGGCCACACCACCGGCCACCACTGCCACAAACTGCTTCTGCGACGCCGAGATCAGGTATTCATAGATCCAGTGGGGCGTGAGCTGGCCGAACAGGTGGCCGAAGAAGAGGAACAGGATGCCGGCGTGGAACAGATTGCTACCCCAGCGCAATTGCCCCTGGCGGAGCAGCTGCGAGCTGTCGCTCTTCCACGTGTACTGATCGCGGTCGAAGCGGGCCAGGCTGCCCATGAGAAACACGGCCAGACAGATGTACGGGTAGACGTTGAATATGAAGTTGTGGAGGGTGTTCATGTGGACGCTCCCGGCATCACGTGGCTGGCGGTGCGCACGGGTGCGCGCACGATCTGAATCGGTTGCGGCTGCCCGGGCCGCGCCTGGCCCTGGGTGGAACAGCCATCGAAGGCCATGGGCTCGGCCCAGCTTTCATCTAGCTCGGGCTCGGGCGGCACGGCCACCGCCTGCGCCTTTTCGCCGGCCAGGTCGAGCAGCGCGGCCAGCACACAGGCATGTGCCGCCTCGCGTCGCAACAGCGCGCTGAAGATCACCTGCAGGATGTGCGAGATCTCACCCAGGAAAGCCTTGGCCTGCGCCGGGGGCTGTGTCGATGCGTACTGCAGCACCACTGTCAGGTGGTCAGGCAGTTCGCCCGGCGCCAGAAAGAGCCCTGCAGCTTCGTAGGTCTGGCACAGATCCACCATGGCCGGGCCACGGTCGCGGCTGTCACCGTGCACGTGCTCGAACAGGTGCAGCGCGGTGCCGCGGCCGCGGTCGAAGAGTTCGACGTGATCGGCCTCAACGTCCAGCGGGCGGCGGCGGGACAGGCGGGTGATCAGGGCGTCCAGTTCGGCCAGGCGCGCGCCGCTGAGCGCGCGCTCGTCGTGCAGCGCCGTCTTCAGTTCGGGCAGGTGCGCGCGCAACTCGGCGTCGGGATAGCTCAGCAGGTGGGCCAGCACACGCAGCGTTTTGGTGGCGGTCGTCGGTGAGGTGTTGAAGAAGCTCATCTCAAACTCCTGCCTTGATGGGGATGGTGCGCTTCTTCTCGCTGCCGAACAGGCTGGTCTCGGTGGTGCCCTCGCTGCACCCATTGCCGAAGCTGAAGCCGCAACCGCCGCGCACGTTGAAGGCGTTCTCGGCGTATTCGCGGTGTGTGGTCGGGATGACGAAACGGTCTTCGTAGTTGGCGATCGCCATCACGCGGTACATCTCTTCCACCTCGTTCACGCTCATCTTCACCTGGTCAATGGCGGCATGATTGGCCGTGCCGTCCACGTGCTTGGCGCGTTGGTAGGCACGCATGGCCAGCATGCGTTCCAGTGCACGAACCACCGGCGCGGTGTCACCGGCTGTCAGCAGGTTGGCCAGATACTTGACCGGGATGCGCAGCTGGTTGACGTCCGGAATCTCGCCGTTGGTGCCCACGTGGCCGGCATTCGCCGCTGCGGTGATGGGGCTGAGCGGCGGCACGTACCAGACCATCGGCAGCGTGCGGTACTCGGGATGCAGCGGCAGTGCGACCTTCCACTCCACCGCCATCTTGTAGACGGGGCTGTTACGTGCCGCATCCATCCAGTTGTCGGGGATGCCGTCGAGCCTGGCCTGGGCTATGACCTTCGGATCGTTCGGATCCAGGAAGATGTCGAGCTGGGCCTGGTACAGATCCTTGTCGTGTTCGACGCTAGCGGCTTCCTGGATGCGGTCGGCGTCGTACAGCAGCACGCCCAGATAGCGAATGCGACCGACGCAGGTCTCGCTGCACACCGTGGGCTGGCCGGCCTCGATGCGCGGGTAGCAGAAGATGCACTTCTCGGCCTTGCCGCTCTTCCAGTTGTAGTAGATCTTCTTGTAGGGGCAGCCGCTGACGCACATGCGCCAGCCGCGGCACTTGTCCTGGTCGATCAGGACGATGCCGTCTTCTTCGCGCTTGTAGATGGACCCTGACGGACAGCTCGCGACGCAGGCCGGGTTCAGGCAGTGCTCGCACAGCCTGGGCAGGTACATCATGAAGGTGTTCTCGAACTGGCCGTAGATGTCCTTCTGGATGTCGTCGAAATTCTTGTCCTTGCTGCGCTTGCTGAACTCACCGCCCAGGATCTCTTCCCAGTTCGGGCCCCAGACGATCTTCTCCATGCGCTTGCCGGTGATCAGGCTGCGCGGCCGCGCGGTGGGCGCATGCTGCATCTCTGGCGCCGACTGCAAGTGGTCGTAGTCGAAGGTGAAGGGCTCGTAGTAGTCATCGATCTGCGGCAGATTGGGGTTGGCGAAGATCTTCATCAACAACTGCCACTTGCCGCCCTGGCGCGGAACGATGGAACCATCGGCCTTGCGGATCCAGCCGCCGTTCCACTTGTCCTGGTTCTCCCATTCCTTGGGGTAACCGATGCCTGGCTTGGTCTCGACGTTGTTGAACCAGGCGTACTCGACGCCGGGGCGGCTGGTCCACACGTTCTTGCAGGTCACGCTGCAGGTGTGGCAGCCGATGCACTTGTCC
>JBKCUM010000159.1:0-20051 GCA_046318395.1 Rubrivivax sp. | reverse complement strand
TCTCGACTGTGTCCTTGCACGTAGCCCATATGAACAATGCCCTGCAGCTTTCGCTGCAGGGCATTGTGTTCAGGGCTTCAGATCGGCGTCAGAGTATTGACACGGACTGCTCGGGCGGCTTTTTTCATGCGGGCCCGCTGGCCCCGCGCGTCGGCGCTCAGCCGACCCGGTCAAACACCGCCAAGCTCTCGGTGTGGGCCGTGTGCGGGAACATGTTCACCACGCCGGCCGTGCTGCAGCGGTAGCCGGCCTGGTGCACCAGCAGGCCAGCGTCGCGCGCCAGCGTGGCCGGGTTGCAGCTGACGTAGACGATGCGCTTGGGCGGCTGCCAGTCGCTGCGCGGACCGGCCTGGTGCAGGTCAGCCAGGGCTTTGGCCAGCGCGAAGCCGCCCTCCCGAGGCGGGTCCACCAGCCAGCGCTGGGCCGTGCCCGCGGCCACCAGGTCTTCGGGCGTGATCTCGAACAGGTTGCGCGCCTGGAACGCGGTGTTGGCCGCCACGCCGTTGTGGCGCGCGTTTTCGCCAGCACGCTGCACCAAGGTTTCGCTGCCCTCGATGCCCAGCACCGTGCGGGCACGGCGCGTCAAAGGCAGCGTGAAGTTGCCCAAGCCGCAGAACCAATCGATCACACGTTCATCGGCCTGCGGGTCCAGCAGCCGCACAGCGCGGTCCACCAGCACGCGGTTGATGTGCGGATTCACCTGCGTGAAGTCCGTGGGCTTGAACGGCATGGTGATGCCGAACTCCGGCAGGCTGTAGGCCAGCACCGGGCCGCCTTCGTCCAGCAGGTGCACGGTGTCCGGCCCCTTGGGTTGCAGCCACCACTGCACGCCGTGTTGGGCGGCGAAGTCTCGCAGGCGCTGCGCATCGCCCGTGCTCAGCGGCTCCAGGTGGCGCAGCACCAGGGCCACGACCTGGTCGCCCGCGGCCAGTTCGATCTGCGGCAAGCGGTCGCGCTGTTCCATGCCGGCGATCAGCGTGCGCAAAGCCGGCAGCATGGCGCTGACCTTGGGCGGCAACACCGGACAGACCGCCATGTCGGCCACATAACGCGACTTGCGCTCGTGGAAACCCACCAGCACCACGCCCTTCTTGGCCACATAGCGCACCGACAGGCGCGCGCGCCAGCGGTAGCCCCAGGCCGGGCCTTCGATGGGGCGCGCCACCACCTCGGCCTTCACTTTGGACAGATGCCAGAGGTTGTCCTCCAGCACACGCTGTTTCACCGCCACCTGGGCCGCAGGGTGCAGGTGCTGCATCTTGCAGCCGCCACAAGCCCCCGCGTGCAGGCCGAAGTGCGGGCAGCCGGGCGCCACCCGCTGCGGGCTGCTGCGCGCAATGGCCGAGACCTGGCCCTGTTCCCAGTTGTTCTTCTTGCGCGAGACGTTCACGCGCACCAATTCGCCCGGCAAGGCGCCTTCGATGAAGACCACCTTGCCCTGGCGGCGCGGCGATGCGCCCTGCCCCACTGGCATGGCCGGCCCGCCCTCGGCGGCTGGTGGTGTTGCGGGTTCCGCGGGTGTTTCACCAGCGGCCATGGCCGCGGCTGCGGCCGCTTCGCGTGCTTCCAGTGCGGCCAGGTCTTCTGGCGACAAAGGGCGGTGGGCAATGCCCTGGGCTTCCAGGTCGAGCGCTTCGACCTCCAGCCAATCAAATCCTGAACTCATGGCGCCGGATTATCCGCACCCCGCAAGCCCCCCAGGGCTGCGGCACCCAAGAAAAAGCCCGGTTCAGCGGTTGAACCGGGCTGCGGTACCGGCCCCACAGCGGGGCCGGCAGCGAGCGACTCACTTCGTGTAGTCGGACACGACCTTCCAACGGCCGTCTTGCAACTGCGACAGGCGCGACTGGTCGCTGCCCAAGCGCTTGGTCGCGGTGAAGCTGGCTTCGGCGCTGCCGAAGATGTCGCGCGGGAACTTCATGCTGTCCATGACCTTGATGAAGCTGTCGGTGGTGAGGTTGGCACCAGCCTTGGACGCGGCCTGGATGAAAGAATCCACCGCGTTGTAGCCGTAGACCGAGAACACCGTCGGGTCTTCGTTGAACTTGGTCTTGTACTTCTTGGCCCAGAAGGCCACCTGAGGCGACAGGTCGTCCAGGTAGGGGTTCTGCACGGTCATGGTGGCGTACAGGCCGTCCATGGCCTTGCCACCCAGCTTGTGGATCAGGTCGGTGTAGGCCGCGCTGCTGCCCAGGAACACGGGGTTGAAGCCGGTCTTGCGGCTCTCGCCGATGGTGCCGATGGTCTCGCGGATGATGGTGCCCAGCACCACGAACTCGCACCCGGCGCTCTTCATCTTGGCCACCTGCGACGAGAAGTCGGTGGCTCCACGCTTGTAGCTGGTCTTCTCGGTCATCTCCATGCCGGCGGCCTTCAGGCCGGCTTCGGCACCGCGCAACACCTCCAGGCCGAACTCGTCGTCTTGGTAGATGGCGCAGACCTTTTTCGAGCCCTTTTCCTTCACCAGCTTGGGCAGGGCTTGGCGGATCTGGTCGAAGTAGGTGGCGGCGAAGGAGTACTTCAGCCGGTGGAAGGGCTCGTACATCTCGCGCGCGGCCGTCACCGGGAAGAAGTTGATGACGTTCTTCTCAAACTGCACCGGCATGGCCGCCATGTTTTGCGCGGTGCCGATGTGGGCCACCATCGCGAAGATCTTGTCCTGGTTGACCAGCTTTTGCGCGGCCAGCACCGCACGCTTGGGGTCGTAGCCCGAGTCTTCGACCTGGAGCTTGATCTTGCGGCCGTTGACGCCACCCATCTCGTTGGCCTCGTCCACACGCAACAACATACCCAGCCGCACCTGCTTGCCGAAGCCGGCCAGCGGACCCGACAAGTCCTGGATGGAGCCCAGGCTGATCTCCGTCTTGCTGACGCCCTGGGTGGCCTGGGCTTGCGCCAGGGTGCAAACCGCCAGGGTGGCGGCGGCTGCGAGGTGGTGCACTTTCATCGCGGGGTCTCCTGCTGTTGTGGTGGGGGCCGGCGGCGTGACCGCAGGCGGAGGGAACCGGGTGGTGTCTGCGGCCTGGGTTCAGGCGTACAGCGCCTCGATCTGCGGCGCGTACTTCTGCTGCACCAGCTTGCGTTTGAGCTTCATGGTGGGCGTCAGTTCCTCGTCTTCGGCGGTGAGCTGGGCCTCGATGAGGTGGAACTTCTTCACCTGCTCGACACGCGCAAACTTGGTGTTGACCTTGTCGATCTCGGCCTGGATCAGCGCCCGCACCTCGGGGGCGCGCGTCAGGCTGGCGTAGTTGCTGAACGGCACGTCGTGGTCCTGGGCGTACTTCTCGACGTTCTCCTGGTCGATCATCACCAACACCGTCAGGAAGGCGCGGCGGTCGCCGATCACCACCGCGTCGGTGATATAGGGCGAGAACTTCAGCTCGTTCTCGATCTCGCTGGGCGTGATGTTCTTGCCACCCGCGGTGATGATGATGTCCTTCATGCGGTCGGTGATGCGATAAACCCCCTCGGCGTCCACCGTGCCCACGTCGCCGGTGTGCAACCAGCCCTCGGCGTCGATGGTCTCGGCGGTCTTCTCCGGCAGGTTCAGGTAGCCCATGAACACGTTGGGCCCGCGCACCAGGAACTCGCCGGTGGCCGGATCGATGCGCATCTCGTTCCAGGGCGCGGCCACGCCGATGCAGCCCGGACGTATCTTGCCGGCCGGCGTGTGCGTGGACAGCCCGGCGGTCTCCGTCATGCCCCACACCTCGAGCAGCGGCACGCCCAGCGCCAGGTACCACTTCACCAAGTCGGGCGAGATGGGCGCCGCGCCTGTCACACAAAAGCGCGCGCGGTGGATGCCGATGAGCTTGCGCACGTTGTCCAGCACCACGAAGCGCGCCAGCAGGAACTTGGCCTTCAGCCACATCGGCACGGGCTGGCCCGCCAGCACGCGGTCGGCCACCTGCATGCCGGCCTGCAGGCCCCAGGCGTAGGCCAGCTGCTGCAGCGGCGTGGCTTCTTTGATGGCGATGGTGACGGCGGAGTAAAACTTCTCCCACACACGCGGCACGGCCGTCACCACGGTGGGCGCGATCTCGCGCACGTTCTCGGGCACGGTGTCGGGGTTCTCGACGAAGTTGAGCTTGCTGCCCGTGTACATGCCGAAGTACTCGCCGCCCATGCGCTCGGCGATGTGGCACAGCGGCAGGAAGCACATGCGTTCGTCGCTCTCGTACTGCGCCGTCACCTGGTGGTAGCCGCGCATGGCGGTCACCAACGAGTGGTGGTTGTGCATGGCGCCCTTGGGCTTGCCCGTGGTGCCCGAGGTGTAGACCAGGATGGCCAGTGCGCCGGGGTCCAGCGCAGCCACACGTTCTTCCACCGCCTGCGGCTGGGCCTGCAGGTGTTCACGGCCCAAGGCACGCAAGGTGTCGAAGCCGATGACGCCATCGTCGTCCAGGTCGTGCAGGCCCGCCATGTCGAACACGACGATGCGTCGCAGGGCCGGCAGGCGGTCACGCACCGACAGGGCTTTGTCGAGCTGCTCGTCGTTCTCCACGAACAGCACCACGCTGGCCGAGTCTTCGCACAGGTAGTGCACCTGCTCGGCGGCGTCCGTGGGGTAGATGCCGCTGCTCACGGCCCCCGCGCTCAACGCGCCCAGGTCGGCCAGCACCCATTCGACCACCGTGTTCGACAGGATGGACACCCGCTCACCCGGTTGCAAGCCCAAGGCCATCAGCCCGTGGGCCACTTCGCGCACGGCCTGGCCGGTCTGCCGCCAGGTCCAGCTGCGCCAGATGCCCAGCTGCTTCTCGCGCATCCACACCTGGTCGGCGCGGCGCGCCACGCCCTGCCAGAACACGGCCGGCACGGTGTCACCGGGCAGCAGCACCTCGGTGTTGGGTTTCAGGCTCAGGGCGTCCCACAGGTTGGGCATGGTTCACCTCCAGGTCTTCTTCTTTTTCCAGCGCCGCTCGCCGCGCACACCGGCGTCCTTGATGCCAAGGTAGAACTCCTTGACGTCTTCCTTCTCGCGCAGCACCGCGCAGCGGTCTTCCATGACGATGCGGCCGTTCTCCAGCACGTAGCCGTGGTCGGCCGCGTTCAAGGCCATGTTGGCGTTCTGCTCCACCAGCAAGATCGTGGTGCCGCGCTCGCGGTTGATGCGCACCACGATCTCGAAGATGTCGCGCGTGAGCTTGGGGCTCAAGCCCAGGCTGGGCTCGTCCAGCAAGATCATCTCCGGCCGCGCCACCAGCGCACGCGCAATGGCCAGCATCTGCTGCTGCCCGCCCGAGAGCAGGCCGGCCTCCTGCGTGGCACGCTCCTTCAGGATGGGGAAGTAGGCGTAGGCCTGTTCGATGTCACGCGCCACCGCGTCGCGGTCGTTGCGCGTGTAGGCGCCCATCAGCAGGTTGTCGCGCACGCTCAGCAGCGGAAAGACCTCGCGGCCTTCGGGCACGTGGCACAGGCCCATGCGCACGATCTTCGCCGGGTCCAAGGCCGTGATGTCCTGGCCCTTGTAGACCACCGTGCCTCGGCGCGGATCGATGATGCCGCTGATGGTCTTCAAGATGGTGGTCTTGCCCGCGCCGTTGCTGCCCAGCACGGTGCTGATCTCGCCACGGCGAACGCGCAGGCTGACGCCGCGGATGGCACGGATCGGCCCATAGGCGCTTTCCACGTTGGACAGCACCAGGATGTCGTCGGTGGCTGGCGCAGTGGGCGCTGCGGCCACAGCAGCCGAGGAGGTTGGTGTTTGCAGGTTCATGCGCTGTGCTCCCGACGCAGGCTGCTCAGATCGCCCGACGCACCCAGGTAGGCCTCCACCACCCCGGGGTGGGCCTGCACCTCGGCCGGTGTGCCCAAGGCCAGCACCTCGCCCTGGTTCATGGCCAGCACGCGGTCGCTGACCTTAGACACCAGGGACATGTCGTGTTCCACCATCAGCACCGTGGTGCCGAATTCGCGCCGGATGTCGTGGATCCAGAACACCATGTCCTCGGTCTCTTCCACGTTCAGGCCCGACGAAGGTTCGTCCAGCAGCAGCAAGCGTGGCTCGCAGCACAGCGCGCGCGCCAGTTCCACCACCTTGCGCACACCGTAAGGCAGGCCGGCGATCAGCGTGTCGCGGTGGTGTTGCAGGTCCAGGAAGTCGATGACGTGTTCCACCCGTTCACGCGCGGCCAGCGCCGCGCGCCGGGCGGCCGGGGTGAAGAACAGGTCGGCCCAGAAGCCGGTGCTGCGGTGGGTGTGGCGACCGATCAGCAGGTTCTGCAGCACGCTGGCGTGTTCGAACAGCTCGATGTTCTGGAAGGTGCGCGCAATGCCCATCGCCGCCACGGCGTGCGGCGGTTGGGCCAGCAGGTCCTGGCCATCGAAGTGCAGGCTGCCGCTGGTGGGCGTGTAGATGCGGCTGATCAGGTTGAACACCGTGGTCTTGCCCGCACCGTTGGGGCCGATCAAGGTGAAGACCTCACCACGCCGCACATCGAAGCTGACGTTGTTCACGGCCAGCACACCGCCGAACCGCACGCTGATGTTGCGCGCGGCCAGCAAAAGGTCGTCGGGTTGGGCCATGGCGTTCTGGATGTGCAAGGGCATGGGCTTCAGCGCAGGCGGTCTGACTTCTGGAACGACTTCTGCCGCTTGAACAGGCCGCGCCGGTAGAACGGGAACATCGAGAAGAAGGTGCGCACCTTCAACCAGCGCCCGTACAGGCCCAATGGCTCGAACAGCACGAAGCCGATCAGCACCAGCCCGTACACCACGGCCTGCAGGCCCGGCGCCTGGCCGATGACCGGCGGCAGCACGTCCTTGCCCAGCGAGATGAGCTGCGGCATGGTGATGAGGAACAGCGCGCCCAGGAAGGCGCCGTGCACCGAGCCCAGGCCGCCGATCACCACCATCAGCAACAGGTCGATGGACTGAATGATGTTGAACTGGTCGGGGCTGAGGAACTGGATCTTGTGCGCGTACAACGCGCCACCCAAGCCGGCCAGCGCGGCCGAGAGCGCAAAGCTCAGCGTCTTGTAGCGCGCCAGGTGGATGCCCATGCTCTGCGCCGAGATCTCGCTGTCGCGGATGGCCACGAAGGCCCGGCCCGTGGGCGAACGCAGCAGGTTCAACACGCCCAGCGTCGACACCACCGCCACCACCAAGCACAGGAAGTAGAACGACTCGCTGCTGTCGAACTTGAAAGCGCCCAGGCTGGGCGCCTTGACGTGCAGGCCGGCGTTGCCACCGGTCACAGACTCCCAGCGCGCCAGACCTTCTTCGACGATGAAGCCGAAGGCCAGCGTGGCCATGCCCAGGTAGATGCCCTTCACACGCAGCGCCGGCAAACCCACCACCACGCCGACCATGGCCGACAGGCCACCGGCCGCCAACAGGCTGAGCGGCACCGGCCAACCGTGGTTGCTGAGCACCGCCTGCGTGTAGGCCCCCACGCCCAGGAAAGCCGCGTGGCCCAGCGAGAACAGCCCCGTGAAGCCGGCCAGCAGCATCAGGCCCAGGCCCACCACGGCGTAGATCAGCACGAAGGTCAGCTGGGCCAGCCAGTACTCCGCCAGCAGCCAGGGTGCCACCACCATGAAGGCCAGCAGCAAGCCGTACCAAAAGACATGGCCACCATGTTTGGCCAGGTTGATGTCCTGGCCGTAGTCGGTCTTGAAGATGAAACGCATGGTCGCTCTTTCGCTCTCAGACCTTCTTGCGCAGCTTTTCGCCGAACAGCCCGTTGGGCCTGACCATCAGCATCACCAGCACCACCACATAGGCCGCGATGTCCTTGAAACCCTCGGGCAGGTAAAAGCCCGCCACGGCTTCGACCACGCCGATGACCAGGCCGCCGACGATGGCGCCAGGCAGGCTGCCGAAGCCCCCCACCACGGCGGCCGGAAAGGCCTTCAGGCCGATGAAACCCATGTTGGCGTGCACGAAGGTGATGGGCGCCAGCAGCAGGCCTGCGATGGCGGCCACCGCGGCGGCCAAACCCCAGACCAGGCCATTCAGCCGCTGCACGGGGATGCCCATGTAATAGGCCGCCAACTGGTTTTGTGAGGCGGCCTGCATGGCGATGCCCACCTTGCTGTAGCGGAACAGCGCGTACAGCCCCAGACACAACAGCGCCGTGCTGGCGATGACCACCAACTGCGGCGCGTTCAGCACCAGGTCACCGGCGCGCAACAGCGTGTCCTTGTAGGGCACGGGCAAGGTGTGGGTGTCGGTGCCGATGCCCGGCACCATGGTGATGAGGCCGCGGGCCACATAGCCGATGCCGATGGTCAGCATCACGATGCTGAAGGCCGGCTGGCCCAGCACGGGGCGGATGACCACGCGCTCCACCAACATGCCGAAAGCGGCCATGGCGGCAATGGCACAGGGCACGGACAACCAGAACGGCAGGCCCCACAGGGTGAGCAAGGCCAGGCCCGCGAACGCGCCCAGCATCATCAATTCGCCTTGCGCGAAGCTCACCGTCTCGGTGGCCTTGTAGATGAGCACAAAGCCCAGGGCGATGAGGCCATAGATGCAGCCTTGTGACACCCCGCTGATCAGCAACTGCAGCAACTGCAAGCAACCTCCGAACGACCGTTCGATGACGTTGCATGCTAGCCCTGCAGGTTTGCAGGGCCACTGCTCGGAAACGCGGGGTTGCACCCCCCGTTGCATGGGGGTTTGTCACTCAGGTGACGCGGCAGCCTGCGGGTTCACCCGCAAAGGTGCCGGTGCCGGCGGCCAGGGGCCCTGACCGCGGCCACAGTGTGGTGGAGAGCCGGTGCGCCGCAGGCGCGCACCGCGGCCCTCAGCGCGTCGGCAGCAGCTTGGCCGGATCGATGGGTTTGCCCTGGCGACGGATCTCGAAGTGCAGCTGCACACGTTCGGCGTCGCTGGCGCCCATCTCGGCGATCTTTTGCCCGCGGCGAACCACCTGGTCTTCCTTCACCAGCAAGGCCTGGTTGTGCGCGTAAGCGGTGAGGTAGGTGTTGTTGTGCTTGACGATGATCAGGTTGCCATAACCCCGCAAACCAGACCCCGCGTAAACCACGCGGCCATCGGCCGCGGCCAGCACGGGGTCGCCGGCCTTGCCGGTGATGGCCAGCCCCTTGTTGCGCGCTTCGTCGAACTGGGTGGCCACAGGACCAGCGGCCGGCCAGGCCCAGTTGAGGTCTTCTTCGCTGTTGGCAGCGGTCGGGGCTGGTGCGGCCGGCGCGGCGGCCACGGCCGCACCGCTGGACGCCGCGGCGCTGGCGGGTGCACCACCGGCCACGGTGGCGGCAGAGCCCGCGCCCGCCGGTGTTGCAGCAGGGGTGCCAGCGGGCGCGGCGGGCACGCTGGGCGCGCCGGCCAGCGGCTTGGCGTCCACCTTGCCGGCGGGTGCCACGGGCTTCACCACCACCGCCGTGTCGGCGGCCGGCGGCACCACGCGCAGGACTTGTCCCACCTCGATGCGGTTGGGGTTCTCCAGGGCGTTCCAGCGGGCGATGTCACGCCAGTTCTGGCCGTTGTCGAGCGCGATGCGGATCAGCGTCTCGCCAGCCTTCACGGCGTAATAACCCGGCTTGCCCAGGTTCTCAATGCCAGGCGGCGGCTTGGGGGCCGCTTCCGGGGCGCCGGCGGTGGCGGTCGGTGCAGGCGCTGGCGCGGCCGTGGGGCTGCTGGCGGCCGGGGCCTTGCCAACGCCCGTCTGGCGCTGTTCAACCGGGGCACGGTGCGTAGGACTGGCACAGCCCGCGACCAGCAACATCAGGGTCAGCAGCGCACTTGCACTGGCCAGCGGCCGGGAACGGGACTTCAGGAAAAGCTTCATGCGCAGCGGCGAACCGGTTCAGGCGATGCCCGATTTTAAAGGGACGAAGTGCACGGCATCGAGCAAGCGGCGTTGCAACTGTCCGTCACGGCGCTTGTCCAAGACCAGCAAGACCTGCCCTCCAGCGGCCGCGTTGTGCATGGGCGCCACCAGCCGGCCGCCCGGGGCCAGCTGGTCCACCCAGGCCGCAGGCAGGTCATCGCCCCCGGCCGCGGCCACGATGCTGTCGTAAGGGGCACGCGGCGCGTGGCCATCGCGGCCGTCGCCGTACAGCAGGCGCAGCGCCCCGTGGGGCCAACCTCGCAAATGGGCGGCGGCCTTGTCGTGCAAGGGGCGCAGCCGTTCAATGGAGCTCAGCTGCGTGCACAACAGCGACAACACCGCGGCCTGGTAGCCGCAGCCGGTGCCGATCTCCAAGGCGCGCCCCAGGTGCCCTTGGGCCATGGCGTTCTCAGACTCGAACAACAGCGCCAACATGCGGCCCACCACGCTGGGCTTGGAGATGGTCTGCCCCAGCCCGATGGGCAGGCTGGTGTCTTCGTAGGCCTGGATGGCCAGCGCGGTGTCAACGAACTGGTGCCGCGGCACAGCGGCCAGCGCCTGCAACACAGGCTCGCAATGCAGGCCATCGGCGCGCAGCCGCGCCACCATGCGCGAGCGCACGGCCTGGGAGTCCATGCCCAGGCCGCTGGGCGCCTGGTGCCGGGCCGCGTCGCGCACGGCTTCGTGCAGCAGGCGTTGCGGTCGCAGCAGCGCAGCCCCGGCGCTCGCAGGTGGTGCGGCCTCGCGCGGCTTGGCGGCGGACGGCTTGACCTGGTCGAGCGAGAGCGGGAAACGTGAACCGGGTTTGCGCATGCCGCGGCAGGGTGAACTCGTCGAGCCTGGGGAATGCGAAGGCGCTGGCGGAGCCGGTCCGGAGCGCGTCAGGCCAACGGCACGTTCAGCGCCTGCGCCCAATTCTGGCGCTGGGTGTGCTCGGTCAGGTCCACCTGCAAGGGTGTGATCGAAACCTGGCCATGGGCCACGGCGTGGAAATCGGTGCCCGGGCCGGCTTCGCGGGCGTCGCCGGCCGGGCCGATCCAATAGATGGTTTCGCCGCGCGGGCTGAGTTGGCGCACCACCGGCTCGCTGGCATGGCGTCGACCCAGCTTGGTGACGACGCGGGGCAGGCCCAGGGCATCGGCACGGTTGGGAATGTTCACGTTCAGCAGAAACGGCCCGCCACGTTGCGTGGCCAGCACTTGTTCGATGACCGCCCGGGCCGTGGCCGCCGCGGCGTCAAGTTCGCCCCAGCCCTTTTCAGCCTGGGAAAAGGCAATGGCCGGCACGCCAAACAAGAAGCCTTCCATCGCGGCCGCGACCGTGCCCGAGTACAGCGTGTCGTCGCCCATGTTGGCGCCGTTGTTGATGCCGGAGATCACCAGGTCGGGTCGGCGTTGGAGCAGCCCGGTCAGCGCCACGTGCACGCAGTCCGAAGGCGTGCCGGTCACGACGTGGAAACCTTCCACGCCCTGGCCATGGGCCTGGAACACCGACAGCGGCCGCGTCAGCGTCAAGGCGTTGGACGTGCCGCTGGCGTTCTGCTCAGGTGCCACCACGTCGATGGTGCCCAGGCCTTGGCAGGCTTTGACCAGGGCAGCGATGCCGGGGGCGCGGTAGCCGTCGTCGTTGGCGATGAGGATGTGCATGCGGGCATTGTAGGCAGTGCCCGCCGCCACACGACCGGGGCCCCTGGGGGGGGCGTCGCCTGCGCGACGCGGGGGCTGCACGCTGCTTCGTATGATGCGCCGCGCCACACCAACACCCTTGGAGACAAACCATGAAAGCCTGGCTCTGCGAAAACCTGGACGGCATCGGTGCCATGCAGTTCCAAGACCTGCCCACACCCGAGCCCGGCGCCGGTGAAGTGCGTGTGGCCGTGCGCGCGGCCAGTTTGAACTTTCCCGACCTGCTGATCGTGGAAGGCAAGTACCAGTTCAAGCCCGCCCTGCCCTTCGTGCCTGGCGCCGAATACGCGGGCGTTGTGGACGCCGTGGGCGCGGGCGTGACGCACCTGAAGGTGGGCCAACCGGTGGCTGCCATCGCCGGCACCGGCGGCTTTGCCACGCACGCCTGCGTGGACGCCCAGCGCGTGCTGCCCTTGCCCCCGGGCTTCGACCTGGAAGACGCGGCCGCCTTCGCCTTCACCTACGGCACGTCGCACCATGCGCTGATGGACCGCGCCGCGCTGAAGGCCGGCGAAACCGTGCTGGTGCTGGGTGCCGCAGGCGGCGTGGGCACGGCTGCGGTGCAAATTGCCAAAGCCGCAGGCGCGCGCGTCATCGCCGCGGCATCGACCGATGAGAAGTGCGCGCTCCTGACACGCATGGGTGCCGATGCCACGCTGAACTACAGCAGCCAGGATGTGCGTGCCACGCTGAAGGCGTTGACCGACGGCAAGGGCCCCGACGTGGTCTACGACCCCGTCGGCGGCGAGTTGGCCGAACCCGTCTTCCGCAGCATCGCTTGGCGCGGCCGCTACCTGGTGGTGGGCTTCGCGATGGGCGGCATCCCGGCTCTGCCGTGGAACCTGGCCCTGCTGAAAGGGGCGTCGGTGGTGGGCGTGTTCTGGGGCGATTTCGTCAAGCGCGAACCGCAGGCCAGTGCGGCGGCCCTGCAGCAGTTGGCGCACTGGTACGCCCAAGGCAAGATCAAGCCCGTCATCGACCAACGCCTGCCCATGGACCAGTTGCCCGCGGCCTACGCCCGCATGGGCAGCCGCCAAGTGCAAGGGAAGTTGCTGCTTGTCAATGGGTAATACAGGGGACTGGCATCGACTTTGGTGAATCATTCCGCGCTAGCATGCGCGCTGTGAGGGAGAGGAGCCATACATGGCCGTCAAGGTCTTGATCCTGGAAGACAACCCCGTGGCGCGCAGTTTCCTGTGCCGCGTGGTTCGAGAGAGTTTCAGCGACGCCAACCACATCACCGAAGCCGGTGACCTGGAAACCGCCAGGCGACACATCGCCTTGGCCGGTGGCGCCACGGGCCTGCACGGGGTTGACCCGTTCAAGCTCATCCTGGTGGACCTGGAGTTGCCCGACGGCAACGGCATGGAACTGCTGGCCGAACTGGCGCATTACCCCGCCACGAAGATCGTCACCACGCTGTACTCCGACGACGACCACCTGTTCCCGGCCCTGCAGTGCGGCGCCGACGGCTACCTGCTCAAGGAAGACCGGTTCGAGGTGTTGGTCGAAGAGCTGCAGAAGATCGTGCGCGGCCAGCCCCCGCTGTCGCCGGCCATCGCACGACGCCTGTTGACGCATTTCCGCAGCGGCAGCGGCGGCGATGCGGCGCCGGATTCCGGCTTCATGAACATCACCGGGCTCAGCAACAACCGGCCGGTGACCATCGAGAAGCAGCCCGACCACGAGCGGCTCACGCCGCGCGAAACCGAGGTGCTCACCTACCTGAGCAAGGGCTTCACCATCAAGGAAATCGCCAGCCTGATGGGCATCAAGTGGTTCACCGTGAACGACCACATCAAGTCCATCTACAAGAAGCTGAACGTGTCCAGCCGGGCTGAAGCTGCCGTTCTGGCCAGCAAACAAGGCCTGGTCTAGGCGGCTGCCGGGCTCCGCATGGGGTTTGCGTTGAGGCTGATAACGGGCTCAGCCTAGGCGCAAACCACATCGATGCCCGGCGGCTTCGCGGGGACCTGCTACAACGGGTCAGCCCGCTTGCTGCTTCAACCCTGCGGTTCGGGACGACTTTCGGTGCCAAGCGTCGTTGTCGGCTCGTGGTGGGCTACCAGCCCAAGCCTGCCCGACGCCCGGCCTGCCAAAGAAACCCGCCCCGACGCAGACCCCTTCCAAAGCCCGACAGCGTCCTAGCCTTACCGGGGCCCCGCCGGGGGCCGTGTCCTTGAGCAACGAATCCACTTTCGGCGCCAGCAGCTTCGGCGCCAGCGCCTTCGAGCGCCACCTGGAGCGGCGCCTGCCCGACCGGTGGATAGGCTGGCGGCTGCGTGGACTGGTGGCCGCGGCGCTGCTGGGCTGCCTGGCCGCTTTCGGCTTGCTGCAGTGGATGGCGGCCAGCCCGTTTCTGGACGCCCAGTTCACCACCGGTCCCCAAGGCCAGTTGCTGCTGGCCGGCAGCAAGCACCCGGCTTTGGCAGATGCCGTGGGCCACACGGTGCAGTCGCTGGCAGGCGCCGATGGCGCCACGGTCCCGTTGGACGCCTTGGTGCTGCACCGGTCCCCGCGCTGGGTGGTGCGCGACGACCAGCGCGAACGTGCGCAGGCCCAGCAACGTGGCTTGGCCAAGGCCTTGGCCTCGGGCCAGGTCAGCCTGCTGCTGGCGCAAGGGCCCCAACAACGCATGGTGCAGGTCAAGACCGGCCCCCGTGGCTTCACCGGCCTGGGCTTGTTGGTGTGGCCACTGACGGCCGTGGCCCTGGTGCTCTACCTGTGCGGTGTCATGGTCTGCCTGGTGCGGCCCCAACTGCGCAACCTGCTGTTCCTGCTGATGGCCTGGGGGCAAGCCGGCGCACTGGTGTTCATCGGCCTCGACACCCTGCCCGGCCTGGGCCAGCCGCCGCAGGCCATCCACACGATGGTGCTGCGCATGGTGCTGGACCTGGTGACGGCCGCCGCAGGCCTGCACTCGGTGTCGGTGCATCCCCGGTGGATGCGGGGCGCGGCCTTCATCAGTGCCGCGGGCTGGGCCGCCTGCGCGGTGGTGCTGGGCCTGGCCGCCACCGGCCGGCTGGCCGAACTGTGGTGGGCCACGCAGGCGATGATGCTGTGCGCGGGCTATGCGGCGCTGGCGGTGATCAGCCTGTCCTACCGCCAGGAGGCCAACCCTTACGCCGCGGTGTTGCGGCGCATGGCGGCCTTTGCCGTCGGCACCTTGACCTTGGTGACCGCCGGCGTTGCGTTGTCGGCAGGCCAGCCCGGCCTGCCCAACCAGTTGGCGGTCATCGGCCACCAGGCTTGGTCGGTCTTCTTCGCGTCGCTCTTGCTGTTGTCGCCGTTCATCACGCGCAGCAAGAATGTGCTGCGGGAGTTCGCCATGCTGGCCGGTCTCAGCACGGTGGCCACCTCGCTGGACCTGCTGTTTGTCGCCGCGTTCTCTTTCGGGCAGTTCACCTCGTTGACGCTGGCGGTGTTCGTCTCGCTGGGCCTGTACGCCACGCTGCGCCAGCGCATGCTGAACCAGGCGGCCGGACGGGGGCTGCTCAGCACAGAGCGCACGTTCGAGCAGCTGTACCGTGTCGCACGCGAAGTGCAGGAGCAGCCGCGGCGGTACCACGCCTTGCTGATCCAACTGCTGCGCGACCTGTTCGAACCGCTGGACGCGGTGCGCATTGAATGCGCGCTGGAACACAGCCGGGTGATGGGCAACGGCTCTGGGCTGATGGTGCCGGTGCGCCAACGTCGCGGTGACGATGGCAAACCGGCCATCGCGCTGGTGTTGCGTTTCGCCCAAAGCGGCCGGCGCTTGTTCACCCTGGAGGACGCGCGCTTGGCCGACCGGGTGGTGGAACAACTGCGCCGCGCAGTGGCCTACGACCAGGCCGTGGAACGGGGCCGCAGCGAAGAGCGCCTGCGCATCGCCCAAGACCTGCACGACGACATCGGTGCCCGGCTCTTGACCCTGATGTACCAGGCCCCGACGCCGGAGCTGGAAGACTACATCCGACACACCTTGCTCGACCTGAAAACGCTGACGCGCGGGTTGGCGGCCTCGGAGCATCGGCTGTCCCATGCGGCCGCCGAATGGAAGTCCGACCTCACGCAGCGCTTGACCGCAGCCCATGTTCAACTGGGCTGGAACTTCGAGACCGACCGGGACTTGACGCTCACCGTGGTGCAATGGTCCGCCCTCACGCGGGTGCTGCGTGAACTGGTCAGCAACGCCATCTACCACGCCCACGCCAGCCGGGTGGACGTGCAGTTTCGCCTGGCGGGCAGCCGCCTGAGCCTGAGCGTGGCCGACGATGGCCGCGGCCGCGAACCCGCGCTGTGGGCCCACGGCCTGGGGCTTGGTGGCGTGCGCAAGCGTGTGAAGCTGTTGGGCGGTGAAGTGGCGTGGCGCGAAAACGGTGCGCAGGGCATCGTTTGCGAGGTGACGGTGGCCGAGTTTTCAGCAAAGCGCTAAATTCGCTGCATGGGCGAAAAAATCTTGGCCGGCCTCGGCCTGTTCATTTGTGTGCTGTTGCTGTTGGGCATGGTGCTGGGCCCGGCCCGGGTGGCTGCCGCCAAGTCGCGGCTGCGCGGCCTGTGGTCCTGGCGCCAACGGCGCCAACTGGCCCAACTGCAAGCCCTGCAAGCCATTGAGCGCGCGCGCCAACCCGTGCAACGCGAAGGCAATGTGCTGCGGCCGGACAGCTTCCGTCGGCCGCCGCGCGACCGTCAGCACTGAGCGCGCCGTCGGCATTGCAAACCCCGGCCCGCAGGGGCCCCAGCGGCTTTGGTCGTCACCACCTGATCAGGGTGTGCACCTAGATGCAAATAAGTGCCCGTTTTCGTCGGACAATACAGGGTTAGCGTTCATCCCTGGGCTACCCGCCCTCATCACAGCGCCATGGCAACCCGCCGACCCGCCACACCTCCGCCCGACCCGACCGCACCGAAGCTCCGTCAGACCCAGGCCGAATACACCGCGGCCCGGCCTAACGCCGAACCTGGGGTGAAACCCATGATGTCCAGCTCGAAGATGTACGTGTGCATCAAGTGTCACGCCAACTTCAAGACGGGCGACGGAAAACCCGACCCCCGCCTTCGGGGTCTCGGTCGCTGCAACAATTGCCTGGGTGTGACCACGTCAACCGCTTGACGCGGTCGCCGTTGTAGCGGAGTCGCCCTCGTGGGCGACCCCTTCTCTCCGAACCTCCAACCGGTTTCCACCGGACCAAGAAAGGCACTTCGATGTCGCACACCGATCGTCGCACGTTCATGATGCAGGTGGCCGCCTGCGGTTCCCTGCTGGCTGCGGGCTCGCAGGCCATGGCGCAAGCGCGTCTGGACGAAAAGGACCCCCAGGCGGTCGCGCTCGGCTACGTCCACGACACCACCAAGGCCGACAAGAAGAAGTTCCCGAAGCACGACAACGCGCAGAAGTGCACCAACTGCGCGCTGTGGCAGTCCAAGCCCACCGACGCCTGGGGCAACTGCCCGCTGTTCGCCGGCAAGCAGGTGGCGGGTCCGGGCTGGTGCTCGGCCTGGGCGAAGAAGGGCTGATTCCCTTCGCCTGAACCCCGCGCCCTCGGTGCGGGGATGCAGGATGAACAAAGGGCCCCGCGGGGCCCTTTGTCGTTTCCGGCCAGAACGCCCGGCGTCAGCGGAACTTCGACTGCTCGACCACGCGCAGGTCGCCCGGCAGCGACGCGATGTAGCGCGACATGGCACGCAGCTCGGCCAGCGTGTACTGCTTCACCTGCGTGGCCATGATGGCGTTGTTGCGCCCGATCAGGGGGTTGCCTTCCACCTTGTACGACTTCAGCGCCACATACAGAAAGTCGGCATGCTGGCCCGCGATCTTCGGGTAGGCCCCGTCGATGGGCTTGTTGAAGTTCACGCCGTGGCACGAGGCACACGCACCCTTGGCGAGCAGCGCCGCCACTTCGGCACTGGGCTGCACCGCCGGGGTGTCGACCACGGTCTTCAGGGCCCGGCCGGGACGCTGGTGCGTCTCGTAGAAGGCGGCGAGGTCGGCCATGTCCTTGTCGCTGAGCGACTCGGCGATCGCGCGCATGGTCGGGTGCTTGCGGTCACCCTTCTTGTACGCCTGAAGCGAGGCCTCGATGTACTTGGCGTTCTGTCCCGAGATCATCGGCACCTTGTGCACCTCGGGGAAGCTGTGCTGGAACCCCGGCAGCCCGTGGCAGCCGATGCACATGGCAGCCTTCTGCTCGCCAGCTTTGGCGTCCTGGGCAGAGGCGGTTCCGGTCAGGGCGGCGAGGGCGAGAGCCAGGGCCGGCGCAGCCAGCTTGAGGTTCGCCAGCTTCAGGTTCAATGCGTGGGTCATCGTCGGGGGCACTGCGGGGGACTTCGGGGATCGCTGCGGAGCGCTGTCTGGCCTGGCCACACGCGGGTGCCGCTCCCACGGCGCCGCAGCGGATAAAACCATCGAAGTATACGGCCCTTATACTGGGTCGAACCCCCTTCTGCGAGCCCCAACGTCGCGCTCTGCGCGGCTCATTGCGCATGAAATTCCAAGGCACCGACCGCTACATCGCCACGGCCGACCTGATGCTGGCGGTGAACGCCGCCATCACGCTTCAGCGCCCCCTGCTCATCAAGGGCGAGCCCGGCACCGGCAAGACCCTGCTGGCCGAGCAGGTGGCCGAGGCGCTGGGCATGCCGCTGCTGCAGTGGCACATCAAGAGCACCACCAAGGCGCAGCAGGGCCTGTACGAGTACGACGCCGTGAGCCGCTTGCGCGACAGTCAGCTGGCCGACCCCGTCAGCGCCGAGCGCGTGCGCGACATCCGCAACTACATCGTGCAGGGCGTGCTGTGGCAGGCCTTCGCCGCCGAGACGCCGCAGGTGCTGCTGATCGACGAGATCGACAAGGCCGACATCGAGTTCCCCAACGACCTGCTGCGCGAGATCGACCGCATGGAGTTCCATGTGTACGAGACGCGCGAGACCATCCGCGCGCGCCACCGGCCGCTGGTCTTCATCACCTCCAACAACGAGAAGGAGCTGCCCGACGCCTTTCTGCGCCGCTGCTTCTTCCACTACATCAAGTTCCCCGACGCCGAGACGATGCAGTCCATCGTCGACGTGCACTTCCCGGGCCTGAAGCGCGAGCTGCTCTCGGCTGCGATGAAGACGTTCTACGACGTGCGCAACCTGCCCGGGCTGAAGAAGAAGCCCAGCACGTCGGAGCTGCTGGACTGGATCAAGCTGCTGGTGGCCGAGGACATCCCCCCCGAGGCGCTGCACAGCAAGGACGAGAAGGTGGCCGTGCCCCCGCTGGTGGGCGCGCTTCTGAAGAACGAGCAGGACGTGACGCTGTTCGAGAAGCTGGTGTTCATGCAGCGGCACAACCGCTGAAGGCCACGCGCCGCCATGGCTCCGGCAGTCACGCCCCTGCCCCGCATCGTCGAGCCGGTCACCCTGCGTGGTGAAGCCGCCACCCTGGTGCCGCTGGCGCGAGAACACGCCTCCGCCCTGTCCGATGCCGCCCGCGATGGCGAGCTGTGGCGTCTCTGGTACACCACCGTCCCCGCGCCCGAGCGCATGGCCGCGGAGATCGAGCGCCGCCTGGGCCTGCAGGCCACGGGGCAGATGCTGCCCTTTGCGGTGCTGGACGCCGAGGGCACGCCGGTGGGCATGACCACCTACATGCACGTCGATGCCGTTCACCAACGCCTGGAGATCGGCTCGACCTGGTATGCCCAGCGCGTTCAGCGCAGCGCCGTGAACACCACCTGCAAGCGGCTGCTGCTGGCCCATGCCTTCGACACCCTGCAGTGCATCGCGGTGGAGTTCCGCACCCACCGCCTGAACACCGCCAGCCGCCGCGCCCTCGAGCGCCTGGGGGCGCAGCTCGACGGCATCCTGCGCGCGCACCAGCGCACGGCCGATGGCTCGCTGCGCGACACCGCGGTCTACAGCATCACGGCGGCCGAATGGCCCACGGTGCGCGCGCATCTCGACTGGCAGCTGGCTCGACCGCGCCACGCCCGCGACTGAATCGACTGACGTTCCCCGCGTCGACTGCCGTCTCCGGTCTCTCCCCTCCCCACCCCCCGCACCTGCCCATGCCCACCCGCAAGAAGAAGACCGCCCCCCTGACCATCGAGCAGCTCTGGCAGCTGGAGCGCGTGGGCGCGGTGAGCCTGTCGCCGGACGGTGCGCAGGCCGTCGCCTCGGTCACGCGTTACTCGATGGAGGAGAACAAGGCCCGCAGCACGCTGTGGCTGCTGTCCACCCTGGGCGGCGAGCCCCGGCCGCTCACGGTGGCCGGCGAGAAGGACGGCCAGCCCGCCTGGAGCCCGAAGGGCGACCTCATCGCCTTCGTGGGCCGCCGCGAGCAGGAAGGCCGCAAGGACGAGCAGTCGCAGGTCTACGTCATCGCCCCCGACGGCGGCGAGGCGCGTCGCGTGGGCGAGGTGGCCACCGGCGTCGAGGCGTTCCGCTGGTGTCCCGACGGCCGGCACGTGGTGTTCGTGTCCTGGGTGTGGCCCGACGAAAAAGGCAGCGCCGCCCAGGCCCGCCGCGCCAAGGCCTTCAAGGATCGCAAGGAGACCGGCTACGCCACCTCCGAGGCCCAGTACCGCTACTGGGACCACAAC
>JBKCUM010000158.1:0-15798 GCA_046318395.1 Rubrivivax sp. | reverse complement strand
GCACCGGCGAACGGCCACGCTTGGCGCGGCATCAGCGCAGGCTCAGCGCCGCTTCAAGGCCGCTTCAAGACAACGTCAACGCGGCCGCTCAAACCCACCCGCCGCCCAGGCTTCGGCACCTTCAACGCTGAGCTTGTAGTGCGCCGCCACCCGCACCCGCGCCAGTTCGTTGCCCACCACGTCGACGGCCGCCAGGAAGGCATGGGGTTCGTCGTCGTCCGGCACGATGTCCAGCGTCACCTTCAGGCGGTCTTCACCCACGGTGATGTGGACTTCCTTGTGCAGGCGCGCGTACAAGGCCTGCTCGTGCCGGCGGATCACCTCCGAGGCCGTCTTCACCAGCGTGTTGAACGCCGCGGTGTCCAGCGGCTTGGGGTTCTTCTTGTCGCGCCCCATGGTCCAGGGGCCCACCAGGGCCGGTTCGGCCTGGCCTTGCAGGTACATCTCAACGGCCCAGCCGTCGTCGTCGTTGTTCTTCACGACACGCGCGGTCCAGCCGTTGTCGCGCCACAGGCGCGGTTCCTTGATGGCCTCCAGCGCCGCGTCTTCGGCGTCTTCGCCAGCGTGTTCTTCAGGGTGCAGGTTCATGCCGGCATTGTCGCCGGCCAGCGTGCCACGGCCACTGGGCCACGGCACGCACGGGGCCTCAGGAACGGGCCAGTTCTTCCAGCGCCGCCAGCAGGCGTTCGGCCTGGGCACCTTCGCTGAGGCCGGCCTCGCTGGCCATGCGCTGCAGGCGCTGGCGCGCCACGGCGCGGGGCAGCGAGTGGCGGTGCATCAGCACGCCAATGGCCAGCGGCACGGGGTCGACCAGCGGGTCGGCCACGCTGGTGAACAGGTCGCCCTGCAGCCGGTGGGCCTCGGCCGCGCGCGGGCCCGCCACGGGCAGGCGGATGTCGGGCCGCAGCGACGGCGCCAGCACCACCGGCGCACCGCCCGCCGTCACCAAGGGCGCCACCGCCGGGCCGGGCGATGCGGGCTTGAAAGGCGCCAGCAGCGGGGCCTCACCGCCCAGGCCCAGGTGGTCGGCCGCGGCCACCGGCATGTCTGTGGCGGCTTGGCCGGCCAAGGCGGCACCGGCCACCCCAGCGGGGCTGGCCGGGTCGTTGGCGGCGGTGGCCCCGGTGAGTTCACCGGCGCGCAAACGGCCGAACGCGGCGTCGACGGTGGGCAGGATCTGGCCCACGTCCAACGGTTTGATCATGTAGGCCACGGCGCCCAGGCTCTCCACCTGGGCGATGGTGGCCGCGTCGGCAAAGGCCGACAGGAACATGAAGGGGATGCGGTACACGTCGCGCAGCACCTCGGCCACGTCGAAGCCGCTCTTGCCTTCCATGCGGATGTCCAGCAGCGCCAGTTCAGGCCGCTGTTCACGCGCCAACAGGATGGCGTCGTCGCCGTTGTCGGCGTCGATCACTTCGTAACCGGCCTGCGACAGGCCGTGGGTGACCGTGGCCAGTACCAAGCGGTCGTCGTCGACGACCAGGATGCGGCCCTTGCTGCCGGGCACGGCTGGCGATGGGGATTCGGCGTTCAAGGCAGCACGTTCGGTGGGCATGTTCAGGGGCAGGCGGTGTCCGGTGGACCAAAACCAGCGCCATAGGGCGGCTGCGGTGGCTGCGGCGGCTGCGACGGCAAGCCCTGCGCCTTTCCGGGGCGGGCTTGCACCGGGTCGGTGCCTGGGCTGCTGCCGGCGTGCCCAAGGGCATCACCGGGCGGGCAGCGCCCCTGTGCGCTGATTTAACCGGCCATCCTAGCGGAAGTCGCCCCTGCTGCGGCAACGGAAACACCCGGATGCAGGGGGCCGCGCCGGGCCCCGCCCGCCAGGGCCAGCACGGTGGCCCTCAGGCTTCGTCCACGGGCAACACGCTGGGCGCGCGCAGTGCCACCACGGTCAGCACGTCGTCGCCGTCCTGGCGCATGGCCAGCGAGGCACTGCGCCGCGGCAGCAGGGCCCGCACCAGGCCCAGGCCCGACACGCCGCCGGGCACGCGCGACACGTCGAAACCCACGCGCAAACCGCCCTGGTTGCGCAGCGTCACGGTCACCTCACCGGTCGCGGTGTCGGCGTGCAAGGTGCACTGCACCTCGCCTTGCGGCGAATGCTTGACGGCGTTGGTCAGCAGTTCGTTCAGCGTCAGCGCGATGGGAATGGCCTCGGCCTCGGGCAGTTGGTAACGGTCGGCCGAACCGTCGCTGCTGAAGCGGATGCTGCGGCCGAAGGTGCGCTGCACCGACTGCGTGATGGCCTCCACCACGCGCGCCACACGCAAGGGCCCGGCGCTGCCCACCTGCAGCCCGTACACCTGGGCAATGGCCTGCACCTGGCTGACGGCTTCGCCCAGCATGGTGGCCACCTCGGGGTGGCGCACGGCGTTCTGTTGCAACAGGCCGGCCACGCCCTGCAGGTTGTTCTTGATGCGGTGGTGCACCTCGCGCACCAGCACCTCGCGCTGCGCGATGGCGGCCTGCAGCCGGGCCTGTTCGGCTGCGCGTTGTTCGGTCACGTCGCTGGCCACCAGCAGCAGCTGCGGCAGGCCGCCATGCCCGGCCGCCGGCAGCGGCACGATGCGCGTGTCCCACACGCGCGGGGGCTCGTTGCCTTCGGCGGGCGCTTCGCGCCACTCGTGCTGGTGCAGTTGGCCGTCGGCCGCGGCGGCCTGCAGCCAGCCACCCACGGCTTCGGCCTTGGCCTCGCTGCAGCAGGCCACCAGCGGTTGGCCCAGCACGCGTTCGATGGGCATCGCGAAGAAACTGCTGGCCATCTGGTTGACCTGCTGGACACGCAGGCTGCGCGCGTCGAACAAGGCGATGGCCAGCGGCGCGGTTTCGATCACCCGCTGCAGCGACTCTTGCGCCTGCGCGATGGTGACCTCGGCCTGGCGGCGGCGTTCGATGTCCAACAGCGCGAAGGTCAGCTGCCGGTGCCCGCCCTCGGGGCCGGTGACGACGGCGTTCCCCACCACCCAGAACTCGCGGCCATCGCGCGCCTTCAGCCGGCATTCGAAGGTTTCGGCCTGGCCTTCGTGCAAGCGGTGCAGGTAGTCGCTGCGGCGCAGCGGGTGTTCGGGCTCGGGGGTGGCCACGATGCTGATGGGTTCGCCCACGAAATCGGCCAGTTCGCCAGCGAACATGCGGCGCGCCGACCGGTTCATCCAGTCGATGCCGTGTTCGCCCACGGTGACGATGCCCACCAGCACGGAGTTCAAGATGGCACGGGTGCGCTCGGCCTGCACCGCCAGCGATTCGCGCGCGCGGTGGCGTTCGTCCACGTCCACGAAGCTGCAGATGGTGCCGGCCTCGGGCTGGTCGGGGTCCACCGGACGCACGGCGACCTGCACCCAGATCAGCGTGGCGTCGCGGCGGCGCAGGCGGCGTTCACCGCTGAAGCGGCCCTGATGGCGCAGCGCCTGCGCCACCTGGGCTTCGAAGGCCACACATTCGCGGGCGTTGTCGTACAGCTCGGCCGGGTCCAGCGCGGTCAGCTCGGGCGGGGCGTAGCCGGTCAGCCGCGCCATGGCCTGGTTGGCGCGTTCCACACGCGCACCTCGCAGGTAGACGATGCCCACGTCGGACAGGCTGAACATCAGCTCGCGGTCGCGCACCAGGGTTTCCAGCTCGCTTTGTTGCGACTTCAGCCGCGAGATGTCGGTCAGCACGGCCACGGCCTCGACCACCCCGCCTTCGGTGTTTTCGGCGCGGCGCACCGACAGCGAATACCAAAGCGGCTGGCCCTGGGCCTGGCCGGCCATCAGCTCGGTCTCGAAGGGCCGGCCTTGGTTCAACGCGGCGGTGGCCTCGGCCAGCACCTGGGCGCCGTTGGGTTGGTGGCGCAGCAGGTCGTCCAGCGAAGCGCCGGCGGCCGCACCCGGCGCAAAGCCCAGCATGCGCTCGAACCGCAGGTTGCAGCGCACCAGCACCGGCCCGCGCAGGTAGGCGATGCCGGCGGTGGACACGTCGAGGATGGTGGTCAGCTCGCGCAGCAGCTGGTCGCTGCGGCCGCGCGCGCGTTCGCGTTCGGTGACGTCGCTGGTGACCACCGAGATGCTGTGGCGCCCACCCGGGGCTTCGGCCGCGTTGGGCTGCACCCGCGTGCGCAGCCAGCGCCGGCCCAGGCGCGGGTGGCGCACGGCGTACAGCACGTTGGCGCTGTGCCCCTGGCGCAGCGCCTGCTGCAGCTGTTCGTAGTCGGCCAGCGACTCGGGCTCCACCAGGTCGCGGCTGATGCCTTGCAAGGCGCTGTCGCCACGGCCGTCCCCGGCGCCGTCGCCATCGCCATCCCCGGCGCCGTCCCCGGTGGCGGTGCCGCCGCCTTGGCCGTCACCGTGGCGGTCGGCGTGGCCGACGATGTCCGGCGCGCGCTCGGGCTCGTCGGCCCCCCAGGCCTGGGCCGCTTCGCGCTGTGGCGCGCGGTGCGGGCTGAGCCAGCCGCGCAGGGGGTCGAAGGTGGCCACGTTGACCGCGGCCATGTCCATCAGCAGCGCCAGCTCGTGCTGCGCGCGGTCGCGTTCGTCTTCGGCGCTGTGGTCTTCCACCACGGCCATGACACGGCGCTGGCCATGGTCGGTCAGCCAGCCGCTCAGCCGTGCACCCAGCAGGCGCTGCTGGCCGCTGGGCAAGGTCAACACCACACGGGTTTCCAGCGGTGGTGCGCCGGGCGCCAAGGCGCTGTGCGGGCCACCGCCTTCCCAGGCCAACAGGGCTTGCAATGCGGCGGGCGCTTCGTCCAGCAAGGCCGGCACCTGCTCCAGCAAGGCCTCGAGCGCGGCGTTGGAGCGCACGATGAGGCCATGTTCGTCGTAGATCAGCAGCCCGGCGCGGCTGAGTTCGAACCACTGCTGGGCTTCGTCCTGCGCGCGGCGGGCCTGGTCGCGCGCGCGGTGTTCGCTGCTCTGGTCTTGCAGCAGCACCAGCCACAGCGCGGGGCTGCCGGGGGCGTGCAAGGGCTGCGCCTGCACGCTGAACCAGCGCACACGGCCTTCGCCGTCCAGGAACCGGCGCTGGCTGGGTGAACGGTCGCGGGCGCGGGCGGCCATGGCCTCCGGGTCCTGGCGCTGCGCCAGCGTGACGGCGCGGTCCTCGGGCGGCTGCAGTTCGATGACGTCCAGACCGCGCAGGCTGTCCCGGCCCCGGCCCAGTGCCGCGGCACAGGCCTCGTTCACGTCCACCAGCCGTTGCCCTGGCCCTTGCAGCGCCACGGGCAGGGCCGAGGCCCACAGCAGGCGCAGCATCGCCCAGGTGGCCGCGTCGGCACCTTGCACCCCCACGGGGCCTGCTTCGGCGGGCGCAGGCGAATCGGTCGCGAGTGGTGCGCTGTCGGCCTGGGCCGGCCCCGCGGCCGGCACAGTGGCTGGCGGAGCCGACGCTGCGGCACCGCTGGCGACACCCCCCACCGTGGGCGGTGCCGACTGCGGCCCGTGGGCAGGCGCAGCGGCGGGTGCCTGCGCCGGGGGGTGGCCTGTGCCCTGCCCCAGCACCGTGACGCGCAAGCCCCAACCCGGCGCCAGCGGCCGGCACAGCAGGCGCAGGCGGCGGCCGTCGGCCAACGTGATGGTGGTTTCACCGGCGCGCGGGCTGCGCAGGCTGCCCTGCAACCAGGCCGTGCCGCCTTCGCCCAGGCGCTGCAGGAACTGCGCCGCAGGCTGGCCGGTTTCACCGCCCAGCAGCTTGCGCGCGGCGCTGTTGTGCTGCTGCAGCAGGCCGCGCGCGTCGAACCACAACAGGGCGTCGACGACGTCGTCCAGCAGCCCGGCCAGCGGGTTGGAGGCGGGGTCGGTGGTCACCGGCGCAGCGGTGTTCAATCCAGCGCGCGTGCCGCGGCCAGCGCGCGCAACAAGGCCTGGTTGATCTCCAGCGGCGTGAGGAACAGCTTCTCGCCCTGCTCACGGATGTCAAAGAGCGACTCGTTCTCGACGGCGCGAACCAGCTCCAGGTAGGGCTGGAACGGCCCGTCTTCGTTCAGCAGGGCCTGGCGCACGCGCTCCGGCACGGGCACGCTCTTGAGCAGCTCGGCAAAAGGCTGCTGCAACAGGCGGTCGAGCAGCGAGAACACGCCGCAGATGAAGACCTCGCCGCGCATTTCGCTGTCGCCGCTGCTGCGCAGCAGTTCTTCCATCAGCAGACCGCGGCGCACGGCGGCGAACATCAGCGGCTTGGCGGCCGCGCCTTGCGCCGACGACGCCAGCAACAGGGCCAGCCAACGCTTCAGCCGCTCGTGGCCCAGCATCATCAGCGCGTGGCCAAAGCTGTTGATCTCCACGCTCAGGCCGAAGGCCGGGCTGTTCAGGTAACGCATCAGGCGGAAGGCCAGCGTCGGGTCTTTCTTCAGCGTGGCTTCCAGCTGCGACACCGGCGCCTCGCGGTCGACGCCGCTGATGAGTTCCAGCACCACCTGCACGTCTTGCGCCACGGGCTTGCGCCCCACGGGCGGCTGCACGGCGTCGTCCAGAGGCCAACCTTGGGTGGCGACGGCGCCGCGCTGGAAGGCGGCGTCCAGGCCGGCCAGCGTGCGCACACCGGCCTGCACAAAGCTCAGTTCGCGTGGCAGCGCGCCTTCGCCGGCGGCGGCCCGGCGCTCGTCGTCGGCGTCCACCAAGGCATGGGCGAAACCCGACAGCAGCGCCGGCGGCAGCGTGTGCAGCGGCCGGCCCTTGATGAGCAGCGGGCAGCCGGCCGACATCAACGCCTGCAGCGCGGCCTGGTGCTGGGCGTCGCCCACCATGAAGGCCGGCACTTCCAGCAGCAGGTGCGGGCCCGGGGTGCTGGCCATCACGGCGTGCAGCAGGGCCTCGCCGGCCAGGTTCAGCACCAGCGGCTGGGGGCCGCCGGCGCGGGCCTTCACGGCCTCGGGGTTCAAGGGGCGCGGGCCCAGACCCGCGGGGCCGGCGCCAGTGGCGGGGGCGGGCCACACCTCGGCCAGGGCGGCCAACAGCGCCGGGGCAGACGGGGCGGCGTCGGGGCGCTCAGGGAAGACGGTCAGCCGCGTGGCCACCACCGCACGCTGGCGGTCGATGACGGGGCTGAAACCCAGGGCCACCTGGCCCAGCACGGGATGGTCTTGCATGCGGCGTCTCCCGCCTGCGGCGGGCTCGAAAAGCGGTCTGGTGGGCCGCACGGCCAAGGCCTTGCGGCGGGCAGGGGCTGGCGCTGGACCCGCGCACCCAACAGGTGCCGGGGTACGTCAGTGCACCGTTCGGCCGCCGGTGCGGGGCACCGGCGGCGTTCAGGCGCTGATGTACTGGAACAGCGACAGCTTCTGCACCATGGAATAACTCTTCAACGCTGCATCGTAGCCGCTTTGTTTGTTCTGGAAATCGGCCACGGCCTGCACCATGTCCAGGTCTTCGGCGTTTGAACGGTCGGTCTGCGCCGCCAGCTTGGAATCGGCGATGCGTTGCTCCACGCTGTCGGTGCGGTTGAGCACCTCGCCAGCGCTGGCGCGCTGGGCCAGCAGGTTGGCCATCACGGCGTCCAGGTCGCGCAGGTTGTCGCTGGTGTTCTGCTTGATGACGGTGCCGGCCAGGCCCACGCTGGTCAGGTCGGCGTAGGCCTTGTCCAGCACGCTGAAGATGGACAGGTCGGGGTCGCCGCTGACGGCCGCCGGCGCCGACAACCAGGCCTGCTTGCCGTCCACGCTCATGGGCAGCGGTTCATCGGAGGGCGCCTTGTTCTGGCCGGTGGTGCCGCGGAACTGCACGCCCGTGGGGGTGTCGATGAAGGGTTCCTGGTCGCTGCCCTGGCCACCGAAGACGTAGGTGCCAGCACCGTCGGTGCGGTTGGCCACGCCCAGCAGCTGGTTGCGGATGCCTTGGATGCTCTTGGCCAGCGTGGCACGGTCGGCGTCGCTGTAGCTGCCGTTGCCGGCCGACACCACCAGTTCCCGCGCTTGCTGCAGCAGTTCACCGGCGTCGCCCAGCGCGGCTTCGGCCTGCTGCATCACGTTGCGGCTGGCCTCCAGCGCACGCTGGTTGGCCTCGCTGCGCACCATGGCGGCCAGCGCACGTTCTGCACGCGCGGCGGCCACGGGGTCGTCGGAAGCCACGGCCACGCGCTTGCCGCTGGTCAGGCGGTCGCTGGCCTGGGACAAATCGGTCTGGCGGCGTTGCAGGTTGCCCACCGAGGTATCGAAAGCGTTGGCGGCGGTCACGCGCATGGTGTGCTCACGGGTTCAAAAGGGGTTGAAAGGGCATCAGCCGGTGGCCGTTTGCAGCAGCGTCTCGAACACGCTCTGGGCAATCTGCAGCACCTTGGCCGCGGCCTGGTAACTCTGTTGGTACTGGATCAGCCGCGCCGCTTCTTCGTCGAGGTTGACCCCCGAAATCTGCGAGCGGCTGGCCTCGGCCTGGGCCGACACCGCGCCGGAGATGGTGGCCGCCGCGGTGGCCGTTTGCACCCGCACGCCGATGTCCGACAAGGCCATGGCGTAGGCGTCGGTGGCCGTGCTGCCGGCCACCTCTTCGCCGCTGCTCAACACCGTCTTGCCGACAAAACGTTCGTCGCGCAGCGCCGCCAGCGCCAGCGCGTTGCCGTTGTTCGACGCGATGGTGGTGCTGGTGGTGGGCTGGATGTCGATGACGTCGCCACCACGGGGCACGCCGCTGAGGTTCAGCGCGAAGCCGTTGATGTCGTCGGGCGGCGTGGGGATGGGGTTGTCGGCGCTCCACACGCCGGTGCCGCTGGTGATGACGTTGTTGGCGCTGTCGTACAGGGTCCAGACGTAATCGCCGGCGTCGGTGGTGAAGGTGATCTGGGCACTGGCCGTGGGCTGCGGCGCCGGGGTCAGCATTTGCAGCGAAGCCACGGCCGCGCTGCCGGTGTTGTTGGCCGACACGGTGGCCACCAGCGGCGAAGCGGCGGCCAGGTCCAGCGGGTCTTGCAACAGCAGCTTCAGGTCGACCGCGGCGCTGTTGACGGGCTGCAGCAAGAAGCGGTCGGTCAACGACGGCGCGGGGTTGCCGATGGTGATCTGCATGCCGTCGACCACGTCACCGTCGTCCACCATGCGCACCAGCTCCGGCTGCGTGCGGCGGGTCAGCTGGTACTGGCCCGAACCCGCGGGGTCCAGGCGCAGTTCGTAGTCGGCGGCTTGCACGGCGGCGGGGTCCACCACGGTCATGCCCACGCTGGACACGAAGTTGCCCAGCGCGTCTTTGGCGTTGTTGTTGTTGGGCACCACACGCGGGCTGCCGGTGCTGAACATGGCCTGCGAGGCCACGGTGCCCAGCGGCGGCTGCATGTTCAGGCCCAGCAGCTGCTGCTTGTTCACCGCGCCGGCAATGGCCAGGGCCAGTTGCCCCAACAGGTTGCGGCCGTCGACCAGGTCTTCGTTCTGGAACTCCAGCAGCCCCGCGATGGAACCACCGCCCAGCATGCTGTCGTTCAGCACGCGCACGATGCCCGAGTCCACCAGGCCCAGCGCAGACCGTGTGCTGTCTTCGGGGTCGGTGGTCACCGCCAGTTCGGTGGCCTGGTTGCCCAGCACCAGGCGCTGGCCACCGCCGATGAACACGCTGAGCGTGCCGTCGTCGGCCTCCACGGTGCTGATCTGCAGCAGGCCCGACAGTTCGCTGACCAGGCGCTCGCGTTCGTCCAGCAGGTCGTTGGGCGGTTGGCCCAGGCCGCGCGAGGCCGCGACCTGGTCGTTCACCTGCGCGATGGCCTTGGTCAGGCCGTTCACGCTGGTGACGCTGGTGCGCATGTCGGCCGTGACGTTGGCCTGCAAGGTGTCGATCTGCGTGCCCGCGCTGTTGAAGCGGGTGGCCAGGTCTTGTGAACGCGCCAGCACCACCTGGCGTGTGGCCAGGTCACCGGGCCGGCTGGCCAGGTCCACCAGGGCGTTGACAAAACCGCTGATGGTGTAGCCCACCCCGGCCTCGCCGGTGGGGAACACCTCCTGCAGGCGTTCCAGCCGCCCCTGGTGTTCGGCGTCCATCGCGGCCAGGGACTTGGCCTGCACCGCGGCGCGCGCCACGAAGCTGTCGTGCGCCCGGGACACGGTCTTCACGTCCACACCCTTGCCAAAGAAGCCGGCCCCGGTGAACTGGCCTTTGGCGGTGGCGAACTCGGTTTCCTGGCGCGAGTACCCGGCCACGCCCGCGTTGGCGATGTTGTGCCCGGTGGTCTGCATCGCCGAGTAGCTGGCAGACATGGCCTTCAGGCCCAGGCTCATCAACGGTGAGGCGCCCATGTGCTTTCTTTGGTGTGTGGCGTGGCCAGGGGTGGGCGGGGCAGCGCCCGGCTCAACCGCCGGTGCGCTGCAGGCGCAGCGTGGTGTTGATGGTCTGGCTCAGCTTGTGGGCATAGGCCGGGTCGGTGGCGTAACCGGCCTGCTGCAGGCCTTGCGCCCAGGCCGCGCCGTCGCGGCTTTCGCGCACGCGGGCCACGGTGCTTTGGTAGCGCGGGCTGTTGGCCATCAGCTGGGCGTAATCAGCGAACGATGCTTCCGGGCTGTCGTAGGCGCGGAAGCGGGCCGTCACCTTCTGTGCCTGGCCGTTGATGTATTCCGTGGTCGTCACTTCGGCGGTGGCGCCAGTCCAACCCGGGCCAGCCTTGATGCCAAACAGGTTGTTCGACGGTGTGCCATCGGCGTTCAAGATCTGCTTGCGGCCCCAGCCGGTTTCCAGCGCCGCCTGCGACACCATGAACGAGGCCGGGATGCCGGTGCGCGCTTCGGCCGACTGGGCCGCGGCCATGTGCTGCTGCACAAAGCTGGCAGCGCCCTGCTGCGGGATGGCAATGGGTTTGGCCTTGCCCACGGCCTCCAGCGGGCTGGCCACGGCGGCGGGCTTGCGCGGGATGGGGCCGGGCGACAGCCCCATCTGGCGTTCCAGCTGGCGCGCGATGACGTCGGCCAGGCCACCGGGCTGGCCGGCCAGCTTCTGCGCCAGCTGGCTGTCCAGCATCTCGGTGCCCATCTGGCTGCCGGCGTTGTCCATCATGCCGCTGGCCTGGGTGGACTCGCGCATGCTTTTCAGCAGCTGGTTCATGAACAGGGTTTCGAACTGGCGTGCAGCTTCACGCAGGGCCAGCTTGGGGTCGCTGGCGGCCTGGGCTTTCAGCGAGGCCAGCGAACGCTGGTCCAGCTGCAGTGAAGCCTGAACGGCCATGTCAGATCACCTCGATCTCGGCGTTCAAGGCACCGGCCGTCTTCATGGCCTGCAGGATGGCCAGCAGGTCCAGCGGCGTGGCGCCCAGCTTGTTCAGCGCGCTCACCACGTCGCTGAGCTTGGCGCCCGGCGGCAGCTGCATCAGCGCCCCGCCTTGTTGGGTGATGGCGATGTCGGTCTTCTCGGCCTGCACCGTCTGCCCTTGCGACAAGGGGTTGGGCTGGCTGACCACCGGCGTGGACGTGACGGTGACGGTGAGCGCACCGTGCGCCACCGCGCAGGTGGCCAGCGTGACCGATTCGTTGATGACCACCGAGCCCGTGCGCGCGTTCAGCACCACCTTGGCGGCGGGCTTCTCCAGCTCCACGGCCAAGTTCTCCACTGTGGCCAAGAAGGCGATGCGTTCGTTGGGTGACACCGGCGCACGCAGGCTGACGGTGCGGCCGTCCAACGCGCTGGCGGTGTCGCTGCCCAGCTTGCGGTTCACGGCCGCGGCCACGGCACGCGCGGTGGCGTAGTCGTTGGCGTTGAGCAGCAGGTTCACCGTTTCGCCCTGGTGCAGCGGCGTGGGCACGCTGCGCTCCACGGTGGCGCCGTCGGGGATGCGGCCGGCCGACAGGTGGTTGATCTGCACCTTGCTGCCACCGGCCGAAGCGCCGGCGCCGCCGACGATGAGGTTGCCCTGGGCCATGGCGTAGGTCTGGCCATCGGCGCCCTTCAGCTGGGTGCCGATCAGCGTGCCGCCGCGCAGGCTCTTGGCATTGCCGATGGACGACACGGCCACGTCGATGGCCTGGCCGGGTTGCGCGAAGGGCGGCAGTTGGGCCGTCACCAGCACGGCGGCCACGTTTTTCAGGTTCATCGACGCACCGGCCGGCAGCGTCAGGCCCAGCTGCTGCAGCAGGTTCTGCATGCTCTGGGTGGTGACGGCGGTTTGTTCACCCGTACCGTCCAGGCCCACGACCAGGCCATAACCCACCAACTGGTTGCTGCGCACGCCTTGCACGCTGGCCAGTTCCTTGATGCGTGCGGCCTGGGCCGGGGCCGGCCACCACAGCGCGGCACTGGCCAGCAACACGGCCAGCGCCAAGGCCCAGCGCAGCGTGCGCTCGGCCACGGGCGCGGGCGCCAGGGGCGCGTCGGCGTTGACAGAAGCCCAGGTGTTCACAGCGGCGACACCACGCTGAGGAAAGCACGCTGCAGCCAGCCCACGGCCTGGGCGTCGGCTTGGGCGCCGCGGCCACGGTGTTCCAGCCGCACGTTGGCGATCTGCGCGCTGGGCACGGTGTTGCCGGGCTGGATGGCCCGCGGGTCCACCTGGCCGGAAAAGCGCAACACATCGACGTTGGCGTTCACGCCGATCTGCTTTTCGCCCACCACCACCAGGTGGCCGTTGGGCAGCACCTGGCGCACCACGGCGGTGATGGTGCCGCTGAAGTCGTTGGTGTTCTCGGTGGCGCCCTTGCCGGCGAAGGTGTTGCCGGCATTGGCCTCCAGGCTGGCGCGCCCCAGCACCTTGGTGGCGTTGATGCCGGGCAGCGCCGCCACGCCACCACTCAAGGTCGAGTTCTTGTCGATGCTGCTGGTGCTCTTCTGGCTGGCGCTGACCTTCTCGACGATCTGCACCACCAGGGTGTCGCCCACCAGGCGGGCGCGGTGGTCTTCGAACAGCGGGCGGTAGGCCACGGACTGGTAGATGCCACCGTTGGCCGGCGGCACCTGAGCCGTGGGCGGTGGCATCACCGGCAACGGGCTGTTCATCTCCACCGTGGGGTAGATGGTGGTGCAGCCAGCGCCCACCAGGGCGGCGGCCAGTGTGGCCAGTGTCAGCAAATGGGACGTGGTGTTCTTCATGGCGTGGCTCCGCGTGTTCACAGCTGGCCCAGCTTCTGCAGCATCTGGTCGCTGGTTTGGATGGCCTTGGAGTTCAGTTCGTAGGCGCGCTGCGTGGCGATCATCGAGACCAGCTCTTCGACCACGTTCACGTTGCTGCCCTCCACAAAGCCTTGTTGCAAGGCGCCCAGGCCGTTGGCGTTGGGCGCGCCCACCTGGGGCGCACCGCTGCTGGCGGTCTCGGCGTACAGGTTTTGGCCGCGCGGCTCCAGGCCGGCGGGGTTGACGAAGCTGGCGATCTGCAACTGCCCCACCGTGGTGGGCGTGGCGGTGTTGCCGGCCGTGGTGACCTGCACCAGGCCTTCGGCCGACACCGTGACGCTGAGTGCGTTGGCCGGGATGGTGATGCCGGGCTGCACCAGGTAGCCGCTGTTGGTGACCAACTGGCCGGCGGCGTCCACCTGGAAACCACCGTCGCGGGTGTAGCCCAGCGTGCCGTCGGGCATCTGCACCTGGAAGAAGCCGTTGCCCTTGATGGCCAGGTCGTAGTTGTTGCCGGTCTGCTGCAGGTTGCCCTGGGCAAAGCTGCGCGTGGTGGCCGCGGCGCGCACGCCCAGGCCAATTTGCAGGCCCGTGGGCAGGGTGTTCTGTTCACCGGCGGCCGCGCCGCTCTGGCGCAGGTTTTGGTAGATCAGGTCTTCGAACACCACACCGCCGCGCTTGAAGCCGTTGGTGCCCACGTTGGCCAGGTTGTTCGAGATGGCGTCCAGCTTGGTCTGCTGGCCTTCCATGCCGGTCTTGGCAATCCACAGGGAACGGATCATGTGCAGGGCTTTCGAGAAACACGTGGCGCACGAACGGCCGTGCACCGGGTTTCATCTTCGCCGCGACTTGAGGCCCCGAAGCCCTGGAAAAGGCCGGCCTTGGCGGTGCTGTTTTGGCCTGCAGACCGGTGGCCATTTCTGCCCCGCCTATCATTGCGCCCCGCCAGCGCCGCACCGAACCGCCCCCCTGGCCTGGCCGCCGCCGATTCCGAGACCCCCCATGTCCGTGCAAGTCAACACCACCGAGCTGTACCTGATCGCCATGGCGGTCATCTTTGCCGTGCCCTACCTGGTGTGGCGGCTGGGGCGCACCGACCATTGGGCGCCGCTGGTGGTGGTGCAGATCGTGATGGGCGTGGTGATGGGCCCGGGCGTGATGGGCGCGGCCTACCCGGAACTGCACAAGGCCCTGTTCACACCCGCCGTGATCGGTGCGCTGAACGGCGTGGCCTGGTGGGCCGTCAGCCTGTTTGTCTTCCTGGCCGGCATCGAGCTGGACCTGGAAGAAGCCTGGAAACAGCGCCGCGACGGCGCCATGACCGCTGGTTTTGCGCTGTTCACCCCGCTGCTGCTGGGCTGCGGTGCGGCCCTGGTGATGATGCAGGTGCCGGGCTGGGTGGGCCCACGCGCCATGGACTGGCAGTTTGTGGTGGGCATCGGCATGGCCTGCGCCGTGACGGCCCTGCCCATCCTGATCTTGCTGATGGAGAAGATGGGCGTCCTGCGCCAGCCGCTGGGCCAGCGCATCCTGCGCTACGCCAGCCTGGACGACATCGCCATCTGGGGCGTGTTGGCGCTCATCTTGATGGACTGGGAACGTGTGGGCCGCCAGGTCGTGTTCCTGCTGCTGTTCGCCGTGGCCTGCGCGCTGTTCCGCCGCCTGATGCGGCGTGTGCCCGAGTCCGACCGCTGGTACCTGGCGCTGGTCTGGCTGGCCCTGGTGGCCCTGGGTGCCGACTGGTCGGGCCTGCACTACATGGTGGGCGCCTTCATGGCCGGCGCCGTGTTGGACGCGCGCTGGTTCGACCGCGACAAGCTGGACCAGCTGCGCCACCACGTGCTGCTGGTGCTGATGCCGGTGTTCTTCCTGAGCACCGGGCTGCGCACCAACTGGTCGCTGGGCGGCGCCACGGTGTTCATCGCCGCGGCCTGGCTGCTGGCCGCCAGCGTGGGTGGCAAGTTGCTGGGTGTGCACATCGCCGGGCGGCTGCAGGGTTGGCGCCCGGGTGAGGCCAGCCTGGTGGGCTGGCTGCTGCAAACCAAGGCGCTGATCGAGATCATCTTCGCCAACGTGCTGCTGGACAAACAGATCATCACACCGTCCACCTTCACAGCCCTGCTGCTGATGGCCGTGGCCAGCACCATGCTGACCACGCCGGTGGTGAAACCCATGTTGTCTCGCATGCAGGCGGTGGTGACAGGGCAGCCCGCTCAGAACGGCACACGGCGATGACGGAACTGCTGCTGGCCGGCCTGGCCTCGCTGCTGGCCGGTTTGGTCGATGCCATCGTGGGCGGTGGTGGCCTGGTGCTGGTGCCGGCGCTGTTCGCGCTGTACCCCACGGCGCCGCCGGCCACGCTGTTCGGCAGCAACAAGGGCGCTTCGGTGTGGGGCACGGCTTTCGCCACGGCACGGTTTGCGCGGCGCGTGCAACTGCGCTGGGCCGTGCTGCTGCCCGCAGCCGTGGCCGCGCTGCTGGGCGGCTTCACCGGCGCCTGGACGGTGACGCTGGTGGACCCCAGCCTGCTGCGCAAGGCCCTGCCGTTTGTGCTGGCCGCCGTGCTGGTCTACACCTTGGCCAACAAACAACTGGGCCAGGAACACGCACCGCACCACCCGCTGGCGCGTGAACGTGCGCTGGCCTGTGGTGTGGGCCTGGTGATCGGCTGGTACGACGGCTTTTTCGGCCCCGGCACCGGCAGTTTTTTCGTCTTCTTGTTCGTGCGCGGGCTGGGGTATGACTTTTTGCACGCCTCCGCCGCCGCCAAACTGCTCAACACCGCCACCAATGTGGCAGCACTGGCACTGTTCAGTTG
>JBKCUM010000157.1:0-13628 GCA_046318395.1 Rubrivivax sp. | reverse complement strand
GAAGCCCACGGTGCTGGCACCGTTGGTGAAGCTGCCGGCCGGGCCTTCGGTGCCGTTGGTGGTGAACACGGCGTTGGTGATGCTCACGCCAGCGCCGCCCAGCAGGTTGGCCAGGGTGGTGGCATTGCTGGAGGTGGTGATGACGGGGCCGGCTTGTGCGGCGGCGGTGGCCAGCAGCGCGGCGGTGGCCAGGATGGTTTTCATTTGAAACATGGTGTTTTCCCTTGGTTGACCAGCATCCGTGGTTTTCAGCGGCCTGGCTGGCTGTTTCACAGCAAACCCGGTGCCAAATTGAAAAAATCCATGAAATCAAACACTTGAGAAAATGTAATTGAATGTATTCGTGAAATATGTAGAAAACACCGACACCCTAGTTTGATGTGTAAGTAATCGCGAGTTTCCAGCCGAAATAAGATGTAAGCGTGTGGGGCGGCCATGGCCGACCGTTCATGCGCCGATTCCTGCGTTTGGTGTCGTTCGGCTGACCATTGGCCACACGGTGACCCGCCGGTGCCCATGGGCCTCGCAGAATCGGGCCCATGAAGAACCTTCCATGCAGCCGCCCGCCATTGCGGGCCCAGCGCTTCCGGCAGGCCGGAGGCCTTTCAACCTGTTTGCGGCCCCCGGTGGGCTGGGCCGCTTGGACGCCCCGCGTCCGGCAGTGGGTGGCCGGCGTGGGCCTGGCCTGTGGCGCCGTGGGCGCTGCGGTGGCCGCGCCCGCCCAACAGGCCGTGCCGCCCTGGCCGGGCCTGACGGCCTGCAGCCTGCCCGACCTGCCCACCCGCGCCTGGTGCGGCGTGGAAAAGCGCCCGCTGGACCCGGCCCAGCCGCAGGGCACGCAGATCGACGTGCACTTCGCGGTGTTGCCCGCCTTGGCGAAGAACAAGAAGCCCGACCCGGTGTTCGTGTTCGCCGGTGGGCCAGGGCAGAGCGCCCTCGACCTGGCCGGCGTGTGGCAGCGTGAATTGGGCCGCTTCGCCAACCGGCGCGACCTGGTGCTGGTGGACCAACGCGGCACCGGCCGCAGCGCGCCGCTGAAGTGCGACCTGGACGACCCCCAGCGCCCGCTGCGCGAGAGCGCCGACCCCGAGGCCATCGTGCGGCAAATCGTGCAGTGCGGCCAAGCGCTGCAGCGGCTGCCGCACGGCGACCTGCGGCAGTACACCACCACCATCGCCATGCAGGATGTGGACGCCGTGCGCCAGCGCCTGGGCGCGGCGCAGATCAACATCGTGGGGGGCAGCTACGGCACGCGGGCGGTGCTGGAGTACCAGCGCCAGTTCCCGCAGGCCGTGCGCCGTGCCGTCATCGACGGGGTGGCCCCACCGGACATGGCCTTGCCGCAGACCTTCGCACCCGACGCACAAGCCGCGATGGACGCGCTGCTGGCCGCTTGCGAGGCCGATGCCGCCTGCCGCCGCCGCTTCCCCCAACTGCGGGCGCAGTGGCAGGCCTTGCTGGCCAGCCTGCCGCGCACGGTGAGCGCGACGCACCCGCTGACGCGCCGGGTGGAGACGCTGACGCTCACGCGCGACGGCCTGGCCTCGCTGGTGCGCTTGCCGCTGTACGTGCCAGTGTTCGCGTCGGCGCTGCCGATGGCCATCCAGGACACCAGCGAGGGCCGCTTCGACGCCTTGTTCGGCCTCAGCGGCAGCCTGGCCGGTGCACCCGGCCGCGGCATGGCCCACGGCATGCACTTCTCGGTGGTGTGTGCCGAGGACATGCCGCGCCTGGGCCAACGCGCTGAAGCGCCGGCGCCCGATTTCGGCGACGGCGCCAAGGTGTACCGCCAGGTCTGCGCCCAGTGGCCACGCGGCACGGTGCCGGCGGCCTTCTACACCGTGCCGGCGGCCAAGACGCCGGTGCTGGTGATGAGCGGCAGCATCGACCCCGTGACCCCACCGCGCCACGGTGCCCGCGTGGCACAAGCCTTGGGCGCCAACGCCGTGCACGTGGTGGTGCCCAACGCCGGCCACGGCGTGATGGGCCTGGGTTGCCTGCGCGACGTGGTCTACCGCTTCGTCGACACCGACGCCGCGGCCGACGCGCTGAAGCTGGATACCGGCTGCGCCCAGGCCTTGCCACGCCCGCCGGCTTTTGGCGCACCGGCCTTGGTGGCCGCGCCCTCCGCCCCCGCGGCCTCTGCCGCCGCCCCCACGACCCCAGCCGCCAGCGGGAGCGCACGATGATCGAAATCACCCAACTCGCCAAACGTTTCAGCAGCGGCCGTGGCCGCAACGCCCGCACCGTGCAGGCCGTGGACGGCGTGAACTTCCGCGCCGAAGACGGCCGCATCACCGGCCTGCTGGGCCCCAACGGCGCCGGCAAGACCACCACGCTGCGCATGCTGGCCGGCCTGCTGCCGCCCGACCAGGGCCGGCTGCTGGTGGACGGCATCGACGTGGTGCAGCAGCCGCGCCAGGCGCTGGCTCGCATGGGCGTGCTCAGCGATGCACGGGGCCTGTACCCGCGGCTGACGGCGCGTGAGAACGTCGCCTACTACGGCCGGCTGCACGGCCTGAGCGCCGACGCCGCCCAGGCCCGCGTGGAACTGCTGGCCGACATGCTGGACATGCGGCCGCTGCTGGACCGCCGCACCGAAGGCTTCAGCCAGGGCGAACGCATGAAGACCGCACTGGCCCGTGCCCTGGTGCACGACCCGCAGAACATCGTGCTGGACGAACCCACCAACGGCCTGGACGTGCTGGCCACGCGCGGCCTGCGCGAGGCGCTGCGCCAGCTGCGCGACGTGCAGGGCAAGTGCATCGTGTTTTCCACCCACATCATGCAAGAGGTGGAGCGCCTGTGCGACCAGGTGGTGGTGGTGGCCCAAGGCCGCACCGTGGCCACGGGCACGGTGGCGGCGCTGTCGCTGCAGGCCGGCCACACCGACTTTGAAGAAGCTTTCGTGCGCCTGGCCTTCGGTGCAGCCGCCGACCCCGCCCACCCCCCTGCCGGCGGTACCGCCGCTGCCCTGGAAGGAGCCGCACGATGATGCACGCCGCCTGGACTGTTTTCCGCAAAGAACTGCTGGACGCTCTGCGCGACCGGCGCACGCTGCTGATGGTGTTGATCAGCTCGGTGGCCATCGGCCCGCTGGTGCTGGTGCTGATCTCCACGCTGGTGTCGGGCATCGAGAAACGCGCCGAGGCCCGCGAGATCGTGGTGGTGGGGCTGGCCACCGCGCCGACGCTGCGCAACTACCTGGAGCGCCAGACCTACACCGTGAAAGAGGCGCCGGCCGATTTCCGCCAGCAGCTGCAAGACAGCAAGCTGGGCGACCCGGTGGTGGTGGTGCCGGCCGACTTCGAGGCCGAACTGGCCGAACGCCGCGCGCCGGTGGTGGAGGTGTTCACCAGCAGCGCCAACCAGCGTGCCCAGGGCAACACGCAACGTGTCATCCGCCTGCTGCGGGGTTTCAACCAGGAGCAGGCCGTGTTGGAGCTGGCGGTACGCGGCGTGCCGCGCGCCCTGCTGGAGCCCGTGAAGGTGGAAGAACGCGACCTGGCCGACCCCGCGGCGCGCGCCGCGCAACTGACCAGCATGGTGCCGTTCTTTGTGTTGATGGCGGTGTTGTACGGCGCGCTGAACGCGGCGCTGGACAGCACGGCCGGCGAACGCGAACGTGGCTCGCTGGAGCCGCTGTTGATGAACCCCACGGCGCGTGTGGCCCTGGTGTTGGGCAAGTGGGCGGCGGTGGCGGCGGTGGGCATGCTGATCGCGGTGCTCAGTGCGCTGAGTTTCTTGCCCGGGCAGTGGCTGTTGAAGAGCGAGACCCTGGCCGCGATGTTCCAGTACGGCCCGCGTGAAGCCGCGGCTTTCATCGTGCTGCTGCTCCCGCTGGCCGGCGCCTTGGCCGCGGTGCTGATGGCCATCGCCATCCGCTGCAAGAGCTTCAAGGAAGCGCAGGCCAACGCCACGGTGGTGGTGCTGGCCATCTCCATGCTGCCCATGCTGACGCTGTTCAACCAGGAAGGCGAGGCCGTGTGGCACCGCTGGGTGCCGGCCCTGGCCCAGGTGACGCTGATGGGCCGGGTGCTCAAGGGCGAAGCCCTGCCGCTGGCCGACGCGTTGCCGCCCTTCCTGGTGTGCGGCCTGGTGGCCGCGCTGGGGGTGGCTTTTGTGGCGCGTACCCTGCGTGCCGCCGCGCTGAAGTGACCGGGGCCTGACCTGCCGCGGGCGGCGGCGCCGCCCGCCGTGGGCCCCTTCTTTTGAAGCACCCCGCTGCCGCACAGCGGGGTGTGGTGTTTTCAGCCGCGGGGGGTCACTGCACCGGGCCGCGCAAGGTCCGCGTCACTTCGGGCTGCCAGGGCAGCCGGTGCACGATCTCGTTCAACACCCGGGTGGCCTCGATGGCCGTCAGCACCTGGCCCTCGCCGCCCAGCAGGCGCAGGTTGCTCACCACCGACAGCGGATCCGCCAGCGTCACCACGCCGCGGGCCAGCTGCACCCAGTCCCAGGCCAGGCCCGCTTCGTGGCCGTTCGAGTGCGCCGCCCACAGCGTCTGCCCCAGGGTGGGTTGGTGGCCACTGCCCAGCACCGTCACGCTGGTGTTCAGGTGGCGCAAGTGCAGGCCCGATGCCTGCCCAGCCTGCCACAATACCGGAGGCCAGGCCTGCAGGGCCCAGGGCGACGGGGTCGTCCGGGCGGTTGGCGAGGTGTGATGTGCGGTGTGTTCCATGCCGCCATCTTTCGGCAGGGTCCCCGTTGCCGGTAGCTGTAAAGCTTGCCAGGGGGCCCAGATCACCACAGGCCTGTGGAAGGCCATGAAGGGCCGTTGGGCGGCACAGAGGAAGCGATGGACAGCGGCGGACTGGCCACGGTGTTGGGCGCGACGAACCGCGACGAGTTTCGCGGCGCCTTGGTGCGCGCCACCCGCGGTCTGGGTTTCAACACCTTCTCGGCGATGACCGTGCTGGACCGCGGGCCCGGCCGCAGCGACTTCATCCTGGTCGACAACACCCCCGCCGATTACAGCGAGCCCTACGCCGATCCACTGGCGTTTCGCCGCGACCCGGTCATGCAGCACTGCAAGCGCGAGACCATGCCCATCGTGTGGGACCGCCACACCTACCAGCGCTCCGGCGCCATGGACCTGTGGGAACAGCAGGCGGCGCACGGCTACTGCACCGGCATCGCGATGGCGTTCCACCAACCGGGCGGGCGGCACTTTTTGTTGGGCGTGGACCGCGACCAGTCCCTGCCGCAGGACGAGCGCGAGGTGGAGCGCCTGTTGGCCCACCTGCAGCTGCTGGCGGTCTACGCCAACGAGGTGGCGCAGCGCATTTTTCTGAATGACGGCCGCGCCATCGACCGGCCCGCGTTGACGCCGCGTGAGCTGGAAACCTTGCACTGGACCATGGAAGGCAAGACCGCCTGGGAGGTGGGTGCCATCCTCGGAATCTCAGAGCGCACGGCGGTCATGCACCTGACCAATGCGATGCGCAAGCTGGGTTGCGCCAGCAAACACCAGGCGGTGCTGAAAGCGTTGCGCTTGGGTTTGATCCATTGAGCGTGGTTCCAGCAAATTGGGGTTGTGCCCTGCTGTGCAAAAGCGCTAACACCCTGTAAGAGCTGACAGTTTCCCGGCCCGGTGGGCCCTGCTTCAATCGTTGCATTCCGGTCTGGATCGACCGATCAACCGTTGGAGCCCCACCATGCGCGCGTGCCCTGCATCCTCTGCCACCGCCGTTCAACCCCAGCGTCGCTTCACGCCGACAACGGCCGCGCCGCGCGGGGGCTGGGCCCTGGCACCCCGGGGTGGCTGGGCGGCCGCACCGCGCGGTGGTTGGGCTGCGGCTCCCCGCGGCGGATGGGCGGCTGCGCCCCGCGGTGGGTGGGGCTTGGCCCCGCGTGGCGGTTGGGCGGCAGCCCCGCGTGGTGGCTGGGCCGTGCAGGCCGCGCCGCGCGGCGGCTGGTGAGCCGCTTCGCCCGCGATAGACGATTTGCTGTGCCTTGGGGTGGTGGGTGAGCCAGCCTGAGGTTGCTTTGCGCCACGGTCTTTGACCCCTCCGGCCGTGGTGCTTGCGGGCCGTTTGTTCGGTCCGCATTTTTTTTGCCTGCCGTGGTGCTGGCACCGGCCGCCTTGTGGGGGTGGGCCAGCAACCCGGCGCCCCGGTCAGCCCCCTTGTTTGACCGGGCAGCTGCTGAAGCCCAGCACGGTGTAGAGCGGGCAAAAGCCCAGCGCCGCCGTGGCCAAAGGCACCAGGCCCAGCCAGCCCCAGGCGCCGATGGTGCCGGTGAGTGTCAGCGCGATCAGCGCCAGGCCCAGAACGATGCGCAGCACGCGGTCGATGCCGCCGACATTGGACTTCATGGAAAACCTCCTGGTGTGTGGTGCAAGCCCTGGCGGTGCCGGGTGGCCAACCGCTGCAAGGTGTCTGCAGTTTGGCGCGCGTGGTCTTCGCCGTCGGTGACCTGGGTCACCCAAGGCGGGGGCCAGGTTCAGACCCGATCGGTGCGGCGCGGCCGGGTGCGCGGGCGGTCGGGCCGGGTTGCCGCTCAGCCGGGGACGTCGCCGGCGTGGCCGCCCTCGGCCAGTGCGCGCAGCGCGTCGGGCTGCAGCAGCGCCACGCGTTCGCGGCCGACCTGCACCCAGCCTGCACGCTCGAAGCGCTTCAGCAGGCGGCTGACGATTTCCCGCACCGTGCCCAGTTCGTCCGCCAGGGCTTGGTGGGTGGCCAGCACCACCGGACCATGGCCCAACAAGGCATGCGCCAGCCGTTGGTCCACGCGCTGAAAGGCCACGGCCTCGGCCAGGGCCATCAGGTCTGCCAGCCGGTGGGCAAAGACGCCGAAGACAAAGCGGCGAAACTCGGCTTGCTGCACCCAGCGCTCAAACCCAGCCGGCGACAGCAGCACCAGTTCCGTGGCCTCGGTGGTTTGGCCATGGGCCGTGAAGCCACCCTGGCCGAACAGCGCGGCGGTGGACACCACGCAGAGTTCGCCCGGCGTCACGCGGTAGAGCTCCAGCGAACGGCCGTTGGCGGCGCCACGCGCCACGCGCACAGCGCCGTGCAGCACCATGGGGAAGCCGGCGCAGGGGGCACCGGTGTCGAACAACAGGCGGCCCGCCGGCACCACCAGGTGTTGTGCGTGCTGGGCCAGCACGGCATCACGCTCTGACGGTGGCAGCGTTTGCAGGCTGGGGTACAGCGCCAGCAAGGCGGGGCCCAGCGCGGCAGGGGGGTTCATGGCCAGGTGCGGTGTGGGGTGGTCAGCGTTGCGGGCCGCGGGTGGCCACTTCCAGGCTGCCCAACCAGCGCATCGCCTGCGCGCGGCTGTCGCCGCACATGTCTGGCGACGGTGTGAGCGAACCGCACACGGCCGGGCGTTCGGGGCGGCCGAACAGTCGGCAGCGGTCGGCGTCGTCCAGCTGCACGCAGCGCACGCCCGCCGGCTTGCCCTGCGGCATGCCCGGGATGGGCGAACTGATCGACGGTGCGATGCAGCAGGCGGCACAGCGTTCACGGCATTGCATGGGGCGCATGCTATCGCGACCATCGGCGAAGACCATCACCCCGGGCAGTGCTCTCAACGACAATGAGAACCATTCGCAACAAGAGCAATGGGTGTCGTGATGGCCAAGTCGGCGGTTTTCGGGGTGATGCACCTGGGCATCGCGTTCAGCCTGGGTTATGCGCTGACCGGCAGCGTCACCATCGCCGGTGCGCTGACCCTGGTGGAGCCCTTGGCCAACACCGTGGCGCACTACTTTTTCGACCGCTGGTGGACGGCGCGTGAACAACGTCTGGCCAGCGCGGAACAAAGCCCTGCAGCCCCGGCCGACGGCGCACTGCAGATGGAGGGTGCCTCGTAAAATCAGGCACTTATGTTCCATCCCCAGTCTTTCGACGTCATCGTCGTTGGTGGCGGCCACGCCGGCACCGAAGCCGCCCTGGCCGCGGCCCGCATGGGCTGCGCCACGCTGCTGCTCACCCACAACATCGAGACGCTGGGGCAGATGAGCTGCAACCCGTCCATCGGCGGCATCGGCAAAGGCCACCTGGTGAAAGAGGTGGACGCGCTGGGCGGTGCGATGGCCGCGGCCACCGACGAGGCCGGCATCCAGTTCCGCATCCTCAACGGCAGCAAGGGCCCGGCCGTGCGCGCCACGCGGGCCCAGGCCGACCGCATCCTGTACAAGGCCGCCATCCGCCACCGCCTGGAGAACCAGCCCAACCTGTGGCTGTTCCAGCAGGCCGTGGACGACCTGATGGTCGAGGGCGACCGCGTCGTCGGTGCCGTCACGCAGATCGGCCTGAAGTTCCGCGCCCGCGCCGTGGTGCTGACCGCCGGCACCTTCCTGGACGGCCGCATCCACGTGGGCCTGCAGAACTACAGCGCCGGCCGCGCCGGTGACCCGCCGGCCGTCAGCCTGTCGGCGCGGCTGAAAGAACTGAAGCTGCCGCAAGGGCGGTTGAAGACTGGCACGCCGCCGCGCATCGATGGCCGCAGCATCGACTTCTCGAAGCTGCAGGAACAGCCGGGCGACCTGGACCCGGTGCCGGTGTTCAGCTTCCTGGGTTCGGCCGCGCAGCACCCGAAGCAGGTGCCGTGCTGGATCACGCACACCAACGCGCGCACGCACGAGATCATCAAGAGCGGCTTCGACCGCAGCCCGATGTTCACCGGCGTCATCGAAGGCGTGGGCCCGCGTTATTGCCCCAGCATCGAAGACAAGGTGAACCGCTTCGCCGACAAGGACAGCCACCAGATCTTCCTGGAGCCCGAGGGCCTGACCACGCACGAGTTCTACCCGAACGGCATTTCCACCTCGCTGCCCTTCGACATCCAGCTGGCGGCGTTGCAGTCCATGCCCGGCCTGGAGAACGCCCACATCCTGCGCCCCGGTTACGCCATCGAGTACGACTACTTCGACCCGCGTGAACTGCAGGCCAGCTTCGAGACCAAACAGGTGCAAGGCCTGTTCTTCGCCGGCCAGATCAACGGCACCACCGGCTACGAAGAAGCCGCGGCCCAGGGTTTGTTCGCCGGGCTGAACGCCGCGCTGCAGGTGAAGGGGCAGGGCCCTTGGCTGCCGCGCCGCGACCAGGCTTACCTGGGCGTGCTGGTGGACGACCTGGTCACCAAGGGCGTGACCGAGCCTTACCGCATGTTCACCAGCCGCGCCGAATTCCGCCTGCAGCTGCGTGAAGACAACGCCGACCTGCGCCTGACGGAACTGGGCCGGCAGATGGGCCTGGTGGACGACCGCCGCTGGGCGGCTTTCGAGGCCAAGCGCGAACGCCTGGCGCGTGAGCAGCAGCGCCTGCGCGCCACCTGGGTGCGCCCGGCCACCGTGCCGGCCGAACAGGCCGAGCGGCTGTTCGGCAAAGCGCTGGAACACGAATACAACCTGGCCGACCTGCTGCGCCGGCCCGGCGTGTTGTTCGACACCGTCTGCGAAGCCGCGGCCGTGGCCGGCGTGCGCGACCGTGTTTCACGTGAAACATTGCGGGCCGAGTTCGGCGTGGCCGAGGCCGACGCCATCATCGAGCAGTTGGAGATCGGCACCAAGTACGCCGGCTACATCGACAAGCAGGTGGGCGAGGTGGAGCGCGCCAGCGCGCTGGAGAACCTGAAGCTGCCCGACGAGCTGGACTACAGCCAGGTGTCGGCCCTGTCGTTCGAAGCCCGCCAGAAGCTGGCCAAACACCGGCCGGCCACGCTGGGCCAGGCGTCGCGCATCTCCGGCATCACACCAGCCGCCATTTCCTTGCTGCTGGTGCACCTGAAGAAGGGGCGCTTCAAAGGTTTCACCGGCCCCACACCAGCGGCCCAGACCGCCGACAGCGACACGGCAGGTGCCGTTTGAGCACCACCGCCGCGGCCTTGTCCGCCACCTGTGCAGTCTTGGGCTTGGCCCCTACCGAAGCCCAACTGCAGCAACTGCAGGCCTACCTGGCCCTGCTGCAGCGCTGGAACAGCACCTACAACCTGACGGCGGTGCGCGACCCCGCCGAGATGCTGACCCACCACCTGGCCGACTGCCTGGCCGTGCTGAAGCCGCTGACCGCTGCGCTGCCGGCCGGCCGTGTGCTGGACGTGGGCAGCGGCGGCGGCCTGCCCGGCGCGGTGCTCGCCATCATGTGCCCGGCGCTGCAGGTCAGCTGTGTGGACACCGTGGGCAAGAAAGCCGCCTTCATCCGCCAGGTGGCCGCTGAACTGCGCCTGCCCAACCTGCACGCTGAACACGCGCGCGTGGAACAGCTGAAGCGCCCGCCGTTCGACCTGATCACTTCGCGCGCTTTTGCCTCCTTGCTGGACTTCACCACGCTCACACGGCCACTGCTGGCCGAGGGCGGTGTGTGGATGGCCATGAAGGGCAGGGCGCCTGACGACGAAGTGGCCGCGTTGCCGGCTGGCGTGGCCGTGTTTCACGTGGAACCATTGGCCGTGCCGGGCTTGGACGCGCAGCGTTGCCTGGTGTGGATGCGCCGACAGGAGCCGGCATGAAGGCCCGCCGTTGGCTGTTGGCGCTGGCCTTGGCCAGTACGGCGGCGCATGCGGCTGAACCAGCGCCTGCCGCCACCGCGGTCGCACCTCTACCCAGCCTGAACGTGCCCGGCTACATGGGCACCTGGTACCAGGTGGCCTGGTTCCCCAACCGCTTCCAGAAGCAGTGTGTCAGCGACACCCAAGCCCAGTACCGCCAGGTGCCGGGCGGCGTGGAAGTGCTGAACCGCTGTCGCCTGGCCAGCGGCGAATGGGACAGCGCCAGCGGCCTGGCCCGGCCCAACCGCGGCCTGGGCGCGCAGTTGAATGGCGACTGGCTGCAGCCTGCCGCGCTGGAGGTCAGCTTCTTGCCGGCGGCTTTGCGTTGGCTGCCCATCTGGGGCGACTACTGGCTGTTGCGCCGGGCCGACGATGGCCGCTACGCCGTGGTCAGCGAAGCCAGCCGCCAGTACCTGTGGGTGCTGTCGCGCACGCCGCAGCTGCTGCCTGCGGACGAAACTGAGATACGCTCATTCCTGCTGCAGCAGGGCTTTGACTTGAGCCGCTGGACAGCCCACCCGCACACCAACCCGCCGCCCGCCGAACCCTCGCGCTGAAGCTCCCCGCTCCAGCCCACTTCGGCGTGCAGCCAGCCGCACACACACCATGCTGGGCATCACCGACTACGGCGCTTTCTGCGCGACCATCCTGTTGTTCCTGGCACTGCCGGGGCCGGGCACCTTCACCCTGTTGACCAGCACCGCCAAGGGCGGCCTGCGCGCCGGTGCGGCGGCCACCGGCGGTGTCATCCTGGGCGACCAGGTGCTGCTGTGGCTGGCCGTGGCTGGGGTGTCGGCGCTGTTGGCGGCCCACCCGCTGTTGTTCCAAGGCGTGCAGTACCTGGGCGCGGCCTACCTGGCCTGGATCGGCCTGAAGCTGCTGTTCGCCAAACCCGGTGATGCCTCGCCCATCAACATCCAGCCGCGCCATTACCTGCGCCAGGCGTTCTTCATCACGCTGCTGAACCCCAAGGCCATCGTGTTCTACATGGCCTTCTTCCCGCTGTTCATCAACCCGGCCCAGCACCGCGGCTTGCTCACCTTCGCAGTGATGGCCGTCACCATCGCCGTCATCACGGCCGTGTACTGCCTGCTGCTGTGTGCCTTCGCCCAGGCCGTCAGCGCCAAGGTACGCGCACACCAGACCCTGGCCCGTGGGCTGGAAAAGCTGGCCGGTGTGTTCTTGATCGGCTTCGGCATCCGCCTGGGCAGCCAGTGAACCGCCGCTCCCCCTTGCCCCGTTCTTTCCAGCACCCATGAGCCTGCGCACGTTCTGCATCGCCAACCAGAAGGGTGGGGTCGGCAAGACCACCACCACCGTCAACCTGGCCGCCGGCCTGGCCCAAGTGGGGCGCCGCGTGCTGGTGGTGGACCTGGACCCGCAGGGCAACGCCACCATGGGTTCTGGCGTCGACAAACGCGCGCTGAAGCTCAGCGTTTACGACGTGCTGCTGGGCACGGCCGGCATCGCCGAAGCGCGGCAGACCAGCCCCCAGGGCGGCTACGACGTGCTGGGCGCCAACCGCGAACTGGCCGGCGCCGAGGTGGAACTGGTGGAACTGGAGCACCGCGAACGCCGCCTGTGCAGCGCGCTGGCCGAGGTGCAGGCCGATTACGACTTCGTGCTGATCGACTGCCCACCTTCGCTGAGCATGCTGACGCTGAACGGCCTGTGCGCGGCCCACGGTGTCATCGTGCCCATGCAGTGCGAGTACTTCGCGCTGGAAGGCCTGACCGACCTGGTCAACACCATCAAGCAGGTGCATGCCAACCTGAACACCGACCTGCAGATCATCGGCCTGCTGCGTGTCATGTTCGACCCGCGCATCACGCTGCAGCAGCAGGTCAGCGAACAGATCAAGGCGCACTTCGGCGACAAGGTCTTCAACACCGTGATCCCGCGCAACGTGCGCCTGGCCGAAGCGCCCAGCTACGGCCAGCCGGGTGTGACCTTCGACCCCGCCAGCAAGGGTGCCCAGGCTTTTGTGGACTTCGCCAAGGAGATGGTCGCCAGGTTAGGCTGAGCCCGCGCGGGCAGCGCCGGAAGGCGGTGCCCGGCTGGCGAAGGACCCAGGGCGATTTCACGCCCTGGGGCTGGGCAGGCCCGCGCGGAGCCCGCTGTTCCACGTGAAACCACCCGATTGCCCATGAACGGTTTCGACCCCAACCTGCTCTCGCTCATCGAAGACGCCAGCCTGAACGCCAGCGCACCGCCCCAGCAGCGTTGGCTGGACGGCTGGCTGCTGCGCTTCAACCCCGGCAAGGCCAAGCGGGCACGCTGTGTGAACGCCGTCGCCACCGGGCGCCTGCCCGTGGCCGACAAGCTGCAGCGGGCGCAGGCCTTGTTCGCGGAAATGGGCTTGCCGCTGGTGGTGCGCATCACCCCGTTCACCCAACCCGCGCACTTGGACGCCGAACTGGCCGCGCTGGGCCTGGGCACGCTGGACGACACGCGCGTGCTGGTGAACCTGCAATTGCCGGCCGCAGTGGCCGCCGACACGGCTGTGCCCAGCGGCTTGGTTTGGCAAGCCTTGCCGCCAGCCGACTACGCGGAAGCCGTGGGCCAACTGCGTGGGTCACCCGCGGCGCAGCGTGCGGCGCACGCCGAACGCCTGCTGGCCTCGCCCGTGCCCTACCAAGGTTTCGCCTGGGTGCGCGCCAGCGACGGCCAGGTGCAGTGCTGCGGCCAGTTCGCGCGCGAGGCCGAGTTCGTGGGCCTGTACGACGTGTTCACCCGCCCCGAGGCGCGTGGCCAGGGCCTGGCCGCCAGCCTGTGCCAGCGCCTGCTGGGCATCGCCGTGGCGCAGGGCGCGCGCGTGGGCTACCTGCAGGTGGAACACGACAACCCGGCCCGCCGCATCTATGAACGGCTGGGTTTTGCCGAGGGCTACCGCTACCACTACCGCGAATGGCCCGTGGCTGAAGCCGGGCAGGGTGCCTGACCAGCCCACCACTGCCGCGGCTGTTCCGCCGCCCAAAGCAAAACGGCCACCCGAGCAGTCCGTGTCAAAACGGCTGCAACGGCCACCGTCAGCAAAACGCCCTGAACCATCGGGGCGTTTTTGTTTGTGGACGCCAAACCGATAGGCGGCGCGGGACGTGATGCGTTAGCGTGTTTTGGCAAACGCTTAG
>JBKCUM010000156.1:0-2134 GCA_046318395.1 Rubrivivax sp. | reverse complement strand
CGACCCGGCCAAGACCGACCCGCTGGCCTTCTTGGTGGTGAAGTCGATGCTGCTGACGGGTTTCGACGCGCCCATTGAAGGCGTGATGTACCTGGACCGGCCCATCCGCGAGGCCGAACTGCTGCAGGCCATCGAGCTGGTGAACCGCACCGGCCAGGGCAAGCGCTGCGGCATCGTGGTGGACTACTACTGCGTGGCGCAGCACCTGAAGGAGGCCCTGGCGGCCTAAGCCGACGAAGACGTGCAGGGCGCCCTGGCCAGCCTGAAAGACGAGGTGCCGGTGCTGCGGGCACGCCACCTGCGGGTGGTGGACCTGTTCCGACAGCAGGGCCTGGAATCACTGGACGACACCGAAGCGTGCATCGAGGTGCTGGGCAACGAACGGCTGCGCGCCGAGTTCGCCGTGAAGCTGAAGCACTTCTTGACCTCGCTGGACACCGTGCTGCCGCGGCCGGAAGGGCTGCCGTTCTCAGCCGATGCCAAGCGCCTGGCCTACATCCACGCCCGGGCACGCAACCGCTACAAAGACACCCCGGTGTTGGGCAAGGACGTGGGCGCCAAGGTGCGCAAGCTGATCGACGACCATGTGATCTCGCTGGGTATCGACCCGAAGATTCCGCCGATCCAGCTGACCGATGCGGAGTTTGATGCCCAGGTCGGCCGGGCCGCGAACGAGCGCGCCAAGGCGTCAGAGATGGAACATGCCATCCGTTCGCACATTCGCCAGCACGCGGATGAAGACCCGGTGCTCTACCGCAAGCTGTCGGAACGGCTGAACGAGATCCTCCAGTCTTTGGGTGACCAGTGGAACGAACTGTTGAACCAGTTGCAGGGCCTCATCCAAGAACTGCGCGGCGGCGCCAACCCTGGCGATGCCAAGCCAGACGACCTGCCCGCGCATTGCGCGCCTTTCCTGCGCACGGTGCTGGACGTGGTGTGTGCCGAACGCACGCCCACCCCGGCCGAACTGCTGCGCTTGAAAGACGTGACCGTGGACCTGGTGGAACTGTTGGCCGGTGAGCTGAAGGCCAACCCGCGCATCTGGAGCGCCAGCAAGGTGCCCGACCAAGAGCATCTGCGTGACGGCCTGCTGTTCGACCATCTGATGCGCGTGCGACCGCCGCTGGTGGACGCCGACCAAGCCGGCGTGTTGGCCGACCGGCTGCTGCTGCAGGCCCGCGCGAACCACGACAAGCTGGTGCAGGCATGACGATGGTGGTGGACGACCTTCGGCTGGCGGTGCAGCGCAGTGCGCGCCGACGCACGATGCAAATCACCGTGGAGCGGGACGGCACCTTGGTGCTTTCCGCGCCACCCGAGGTCGACGAGCAGCGCCTGCGGGACTTCGTGCAAGCCAAGCGGTTCTGGATTTACACCAAGCTGGCTGAGAAGGACCGGCTGCTGCACCCAGTGCGCCCCAAGGCCTTTGTGGGCGGCGAGGGGTTTCAGTACCTCGGCCGCAGCCATCGCCTGAAACTGGTGGCCACGCAAGAGGCCCCGCTGAAGCTGGTGGCCGGGCGCTTTTGTTTGCAGACCGATGCCGTGGCGGAAGGCCGCCAGCACTTCATCCGCTGGTACAGCGAACGCGCCAAGCCCTGGTTGGAACAGCGCGTGGCGGCCTACACCAGCCGCATGGAGGTGGCGCCTGCGGGTGTGAAGGTGCAGGACCTGGGCTACCGCTGGGGTTCATGCGGCAAGGGCGACTGGCTGTATTTCCACTGGAAGACGATTCTTCTGCCGGCGCGCATTGCCGAGTACGTGGTGGTGCACGAGATGGCCCACCTGCACGAACCCCACCACACCCCAGCGTTCTGGACCCGGGTGGAGCGGGCGATGCCGGACTTCCTTCAGCGGAAGGCCTGGCTGGCCGAGCGGGGGATGGAAGTTGAAGGGCTGTGAAGAGGCTGCGCAGTACAGACATGCCTGAATGCAAGCCAGGAACATAACGATGTCAAGGAAGTCACCCGACGGGTTTCGCTTGATCCTGGTTGAGGTCGTGCGGGCACCACTGCCGGACGTTCTGTCATCTCGGTTGCTGCAGCTGGCGAATCTCTGGCTGAGGCGGCGGGCGGCGGGCTGGGACGACCGGTTGTATCTCGTCGGTCTCGGCTTCGACAACGAAGATGCCTTCAGG
>JBKCUM010000155.1:0-51698 GCA_046318395.1 Rubrivivax sp. | reverse complement strand
ACGACCACCCCCCCTACCAGCCCCCCTTCACCACCCCCAACCGCGCCATCGGCCACACGACACTGCCGACCTTGGGCGATTTCGCAGCGATGTGGAAGACCAGCCTGTTCGAGGCGCTGTTCTCGCCCAGCCTGAACACCGTGCTGAAGGGCAAGGCCATCGACGCGCTGCACGAGTTCGGCCGTTACCTGAACGACCTGGAACACCGCGCCCGCCACACCACGGGCAGCGAAGAAGCGCGGGCGCTGCTGCTGGGTTGGTTGGGCGACATCTGCTACGAACAGCACCTGTACGACAGCGAAGAAAGCGAAAAGGTCGCGCTGGCGCGCTGGAACAACGTGCTGGACTTCGTGGACTGGATCGCCAAGCGCTGTGGCGGCGAGATCAGCCAGGAAGGCGGCGCCACGTTTGAGAGCGAACGCCAGACCGTGTTGCAGGTGGCGCAGACCATCAGCGTCATCATCAGCCTGGCCGAACGCAGCGACGACCAGGACGTGGTGACGCTGAGCACCCTGCACGCCAGCAAGGGCCTGGAGTGGCCGCACGTGGTGCTGGCGGGCGTGAACGAAGGCCTGCTGCCCTTCCGCAGCGGCGACGAGGACATGACGGTGGAGCGCCTGGAAGAAGAGCGCCGGCTGATGTACGTGGGCATCACGCGCGCGCGCACCAGCTTGGTCGTTAGCACACTGCGCCGCCGCAAGAAAGGCCGCGAGACCGTGGCCGGCATCCCCAGCCGTTTCATCGAAGAGATGAAGCTGCAGGAACAGGTGGCCAAGGGCGACCCGCGCGAGCGCCTGAAGAAGCTGCGCGAAGCCCTGGCCGCCAAGGCCGCGGCGGCGGGGCCTGTGAACCCGCCGGATTGAGCCCGCGCCCCCCGCGGCAAACCCCGAGTCGCCCACGTCCGCCCTTGCGCCAACATCGCGGCCTTCGACGACAGCGGGCCCCGGGGGGGCGATGCGATGAACCGACATGAACTGGGCTGCACCGTGGTGGCCTTCAAGGCTGGCCTGCTGGCCGTGCTTTCGGCCCCGTGGGCCTTGGACGCGCCCTGGTTGAACTTCTTGTGCAAACCCCTCGCCACGGCTGCCTTGATCGCCTTGGCGTGGCCGCGGGGCCGCGACTGGCCCTGGCAGCGCGCCTGTGTGTTGGCCGGGCTGGCGCTGTCCTGGTGTGGCGACGTCGCGCTGCTGTGGCCGCAGCAGGGCTTTCTGCCTGGGCTGGTGAGCTTTCTGCTGGCGCACCTGGCCTACCTGCTGGCCTTCACGCGCGCCAGCGCCACGCCGCAAGGGCCGGTGGGCGCGCGCTTGGCCGCGGTGCTGTGGCCGTTCCTGGCCTTTGCGGCGGTGGCTGGCACGGTGTTGCACCACCTGTGGCCGGGTGTGCCCGCTGCGTTGCGGGGCCCGGTGGTGGTCTATGTGCTGGCCTTGGCCAGCATGGCCGCGCAGGCCGCCGTGTTGTGGCGGCTGGGCCAGCCGCGCGCCGGGGTGCTGGCCCTGGGCGGTGCGCTGTTCGTGGCCAGCGACGCCCTGCTGGCCACCAACAAGTTCGCCGGGCCGTTGCCGTTCAGCAGCTTCTGGATCCTGGCCACCTACTGGCCGGCGCAGTGGTGCATCGCCCGCTGGTTGCCGCCGCCTGCGCGCTGAGGCCGGGACCGGGCAGGCCGGGGGCCTGGCCGGTGGTGGTCAATCCCGGCTGTTGAACACCGCAATGCTGTCCACGAGCCGCGCCGACTGCCCTTGCAGCGTCTGCGCCGAGGCCGCCGACTCTTCCACCATCGAGGCGTTCTGTTGTGTCGTGGTGTCCAAGGTCATGACCGCGCGGTTGACCTGTTCCACCCCGGCCGCCTGTTGGCGGCTGGCGATGGCGATCTCGCCGATGATGGTGTTGACGCGCTCCACCGCGCTCAGGATCACCTGCATGCGGGCCCCGGCCTGTTCGACCTGACGGGCCCCGGCGTCCACGCTGTCCACCGAGTTCAGGATCAGCGACCGGATCTCCTTGGCCGCCACCGCACTGCGCTGGGCCAGCGTGCGCACTTCGCCCGCCACCACCGCGAAGCCACGCCCTTGTTCGCCGGCGCGCGCCGCTTCCACGGCCGCGTTCAGCGCCAGGATGTTGGTTTGGAAGGCGATGCCGTCGATCACGCCGATGATGTCGCTGATGCGCTTGGACGAGGCGGTGATGGCCTGCATGGTGCCCACCACGGCCTGCACGACCTGGTCGCCTTCACGCGCCGAGGTCGTGGCGCTGTGCACCACTTCCTGCGCCTCGGCGCTGCTCTCGGCGTTGGCGTGCACGGCGCGGCTCAGTTGTTCCAGGCTGCTGGCGGTTTCCTGCAGCGAGGCCGATTGCGACTCGGTGCGGCGCGACAGGTCCGCGTTGCTGCTGGCGATCTCGGTGGACGCCATGGCGATCACGTTGGCGCCGTCGCGGATGGTGTCGATCATGCCGCGAAGCTGGCCGGTCATCTCGGCCATGGCCGCCTGCAGGTCACCCATCTCGTCGCGCCGGTCCACGCGCACGTCCAGGTGCACGTCGCCGTTGGCGATGCGGCGCGCGAGCTTCACGAAAGAGGCCAGGGGCCGCGTGATGCCCTGGGTGATGACGAAGCCGATCACGGCGCTGGCGAACAAGATCAGCACACCCAGGCCAGCCAGGGTCCACAGGCCGCGTGCGACCTCGTTCTTCAAGGCCAGCGCTTGGGCGTCGATGCTGGCGCGCTGGTGGTCCAGCAAGGCCTGCAGACCGGCCAGGTAGCCGGTGGTGGCGGGTTTCAGGCGTTCCACCAGGGCGGTGGCTTCGGCGGCCTTGCCGTCGCGGCGGGCGTCGGCGATTTCGTTGCGCAGGTCCAGGTACACCTTGCGGGCCTTGGCGATGTCGTCCATCAAGCGCCGCTCAGCGTCGGAGGTGGCCAACTCGGTCAGCGACTTCTGGTACTTGGTGGACAGCGCCGACGAGGTCTTCATGTCCTCGCGGAAGGTGGCTTCGAGCACCGGGTCGGCGCTGACCGCCATCGCCATCGTGCGCCGGCTGCCACTTTCGATGACGCGGTACCAGTCGCTGGTGATGCGTTCCTTGCGCAGCGGTTCGTCCAGCAGCCGCTGGTTGCGTTCTTCCACCGAATGCATGCCATACAGCCCGAGGCCGATGGCCGCCATGGTCAGCAGCAGCAAGATGCCGAAGCCCGCAGCCAGGCGTTGGCCGATGCGCAAGTTGTTCCACATGCCGATGTCTCCGAAGTTGCCGGCGCTGGACGTAGGCCAGACTGGCTTTGCTTCGATATCGGCCGCGCCGGCCCGGCATTGAAGGCCGGCCGGCGCGTGTGGTGCGCCGTGGTGCGCGGGCGCCGGGTCAGCTGGGCAGGAAGTCCACCGGCCAGGTGACGACCATCACCTCCACGTCTTTCGCGCCGAAGTCGAACTGGCGCACGCGGGCCAGCAGCTTGCGCTCCAGGTCCTCGTTCTTCAGCTCGCTGGCCACGATGCGCAGGTCGGTGATCTGGCCGCTGGGGGCGATCTTCAGTTCCAGCACCACCTTGCCCTGCAGCGACGGGTCGTCGCGCAGCGCGCGGTTGTACAGGGCGTAGATCGCGCCCTTGTGGCGCTCGAACACCAGCTTGATCTCTTCCAGGCTGCGGCTGGCCTTGCCCTTGTCGGCCTTGGTCAGTGTGCCGCCGGCGTTGGCCTGGGCGTTGCCACCGCCCTTCACGCTGCCACCGCCGCCGCCCGGGCCACCACCACCGCCACCACCGGCCACGCCTTCCACCAGCGTGCTGGCACGGCCGGCCAGGCCGCCGCCACCGGCGTCGCGGCTGTAGGCGCCGGTGTTGATGCCGCCGCTGCCACGGCCGCTTTGTGCGGTGATCATCGCGCGCACCGGCACACCGGTTTCGGTGCCGGCACCCACACCGGCGCCGGTGCCCGTGCCCACGCCCGGGCCGGGTGCGATGTCCTGGCGCATCTGCACCGCCGCCGGGGCGCCGGTCAGGTCGGCCAGTTCGTTCTTCATGGCCAGCAGGCCCACGCCGCTGGCCCGTTTGCGCGCCGCCTCTTCACCGGGCGTGCGCCCGGCGATGGGGTTGCGCGCTTCGGGCACGTTGGGCTGGTCGGGCTTGGGGTTGGCGTTCTTCGGCGGGGCTTGTTCCTTTTCAGCCGGCGTGGGGGCCGTGGCTTCCTTGGTGGGTTCGGGTGGTGGCACCGGCTTGGGTGGCGTGGCCTGGCGTTCCAGTAGCAGCTTGGCCATGGGCGTGGGCAGCACCGCGGGCTGGCTGCGGTCGGGCTGCGGCAGGGGCAACCAGGGCACGGCGATGGCCAACAGCAGCACCGCGCCGACCACGCCGCGTTGCAGGCGGCGGAAGCGGCTGTCGTCGGCCGAGGCCGTGTTCCAGGGCAGTTCGGTGCGGCGGAAGGAAACCCCACCACCGGCCACATTCAGGGCGAGCGCGGCGTTCATGCGCCGCCCTTCTGCTGCACGGCAAAGGCCACATCGGCAAAGCCCGACACGGCGGCCGTGGCCATCACCTTGCGCAGCACCTGGTAGGGCACGGCCTTGTCGCCGACGATGGTGACGGCCTTGGCGGCTTCGGCGTTTTCAGCGCGCACGGCCTGGCGGTTGAACATCAGCGTGAGTTCGGCCTTCAGCGGGCCGACCACGTCGCCGGGCTGGGCCAGGGCTTCGGCCACGGTGGCCACGCGCCGGCCTTCGACCAGGATTTCTTCGCCGCTGATCACCACCACCACGGTTTCACGCGGGGCCTTTTCAGCGGTGGACAGCGGCAGCTGCACGGCCTTGTGGCTGGGCAGGGCGCTTTCGACGCCGGCGCTGGACAGCAGGAAGAAGATCAGGATGGTGAAGACGTCGATCAGCGACACCAGGTTCATGTCCAGGCCTTCGCCGTGGCGCGACTTGCGCGCCTGCCGGCGTTGGTAGGGGGTGAGCGTGCTCATGCGCGGGCCCCCATCATTTGGCTGGCGCCGGGGCCGCTGGGGCAGCCCCCCCGCGCACCGGTGCATCGCCCAGCGCGATCTGCGGGAACAGCTCGGCGCGCGTGGGCTTGCCTTCCTGGCCCGCCACACGGGCGCTGACGGTGCTGTGCAGCGCGTCCATCACCTGCACGATCTGGTCGTAGGGTGTGTCCGGCTCGGCCAGCACGCTGGCGTCTTGCTGCTGCGGGAAGCGGGTCTTCAGTTGCAGCGCCAGCGAAGACAGCGCGGCCAGGTCGTGGCCTTTGGCGGTGTTGGGGATGCGCTGGATGAGGCCGCCCACGCGGTCGCCCACTTCCAGCGCGTCGCGCCGCACCACCACTTCCAGCTGCAGCTTGTCGCCGGCCAATTGGTCCAGCGCACCGCCCGGGCCGGGCAGGGCCATGTCCATCACCGCCAGGCGGCTGAAAACGGCCGTGCTCAGCAGGAAAGGCACCAGCACCACGATCAGGTTGATGAACGCGGTGACTTCCAAGTGCGCCGGGGCCTTTTTCAGTCTGCGCACACGCATGGCACGCCTCCCGAGGTCAGGGGTAACAAGGGCGGGCGCATCAGCGGGCGGTGTGGGCCTGGGCTTCGGCCTTGACCTCGGTCCGAGCGGCTTGTTCCTGGTGCAGGCGCTGCACCAGGTTCAGGAAGGTGATCTTGGCGGCTTCCAGGCTGTCGACGATCTCGCTGGCGCGGGCCTGCAAGAAGGCGTGGATCAGCAGGAAGGGGATGGCCACCATCAGCGCAAAGGCCGTGTTGTTCATCGCGATGGAGATCGATGCCGACAGCATCTCGGCCTTCTCGGCCGGGTTCACGGCGGCCACCGCGGTGAAGCCCTTGATCAGGCCCATGATGGTGCCCAGCAGGCCCACCAGGGTGACGACGTTGGCGAAGGTGGCGATGTAGTGGGTGCGCTTTTCCAGGCGCGGCACGATTTCCATCATGCCCTCTTCCATCGCGGCGTCGATGTCTTCGCGCTTGCGCGAGCTGCTCAGGCGCTGCAGGCCGTTGCTGACGATCTTGCCGACGGCGGCGTCAGAACCCGAGGCGGCGCCCAGCGCGTCCTTGAAGCGGCCGCCTTGCAGCATCGGCAGCACCTGGTCCCAGAGCTTGCGGTTGTCGGCGCGCGCGCGGTTCAGGAACAGCAGGCGTTCGATGGCGATGGACAGGCCCACGGCCGTGATGAACAAGCTGGGGAAGATGAACCAGCCGCAGTCCACGAAGAACTTGATCACGGTGTTCAGGACGTTCATTTATTTCTTCTCCGGGGTGGCCGCTTCGGCCGGGTTGGAACGGGGTGAGGTGGGTGTGTTCGCGGTGGCCGCGGCGTTGGCCGTGGCCTGGGCCTGCAATTGCTGCTCGTACTGGATCTGCCGGCGCAGCACATCGCGTTCCACCGGGGCCAGGGCTTCGTCCAGCACGCTGGCCACGGGACGGCCGACCAGGCCGCCGGGCGGTGGTTTTTTCCAGGGCACGATGTACAGCACCTTGGGCAGTTCGCGCGCGCCCAGGATCTGTGTGCGGTCGATCTCGGCGCGGTCTTGCGCACGCGCTGCGCCAGCCGCCAGCAGCAAGCCCGTCAGCACCAGCAGGGTGTTCAGCCGCGTGGCCCAAGGCGCTGGTGCGGGCGCCGCCGGCAGGGCGCGCGGGTGGGGTGGGGCGGTGAACTGGGCCTGGCGCCCTGGGCGAGGTCGGTGGCCGATGGGGTGCTTCATGAACCTTCCTTGGCCGGCGCCTTTGGGGGCGTGGTGGCGGCGGTGTTGGCGCTGGTGTTGGCTTGGCTGGGGACGGCGGCCGGGGCCGCGGGCGCCGCCGGTTTGCGGGCCTTCAGTTCCGCCACCCAGCGCTGCACCGTGTTGTCCACGCTGCCGGCCGCGGCTTGTTGCAGCTGCAGGTAACGCTCGTAACCGGCCAGGGCGGCGTTGCGGTCGCCCAGGTACAGGTCGTGAAGGATGGCCAGGTTCAGCACCGGCGCGGGGGCCTGGGCATCGGCGGCCATGGCCTGGCCATAGGCCTCGGCCGCAGCCTTGAACTGGCCTTGCTGACGCAGCGACATGCCGCGCGCTGTGGCTTCTGCCGCGGGTGACCCGGTGGCGGCGGCACGTTCAGCCCGGCCCCAGCGGCCAGGCTTGAGCGTGGCCAAGGCGGCGAAGCTCTGGCGCACCGGTTCGTCGTACAGCCCGGCCGCGGCGCGCTGGGCGTTGGCCTCGTGCAGGGCGATGGCTTTTTCTTCGAAGGGGTAGGCCTGCTCTTCCAGCAGCACGTTGTACTGTTCCAGTTCCAGCTTGTTCAGCTTCTTGGGCCGCTCTGAGGACAGCATGGCGCGGCCGAAGTCCTGGTACAGCGCAGCGGTCTGGAAGGTGGCGGCCGTGGTGGTGTCGGCCACGCCGTACTCCGCCACCGCGGCCAGGGCTTTCAGGGCTTCTTCGAAACGCTGCTTCTTCAGCTTCAGCTGTTTCTGCAGCGGCTCCACCAACTTCACGCCTTGGTAGGCGGCCTGCACCGGCGCGGTCAGCGCCAGCGTGGCGCGCGCGGCCAGCGCGCGGGTGGCGGGGCTGCGGGCTTCGCCGCCCGCGGCGTCGGCCTGCACCACGGCCTGCAGCGCGCTGGTGTGGGCGGCCTGGGCCTGCTTCACACCGTCGGCCAGGGCCTTCAGCGTGGTGCGCGAGGGCCCCTTGGGGGGCGGCGGTGCGCCCTTGCGCAGCGGGGCGTTGGCGGCGTCGGCCTGCTGCTGGGCCGTGGCCAGCGCAGCCTGGGCCTGGGTGGTGGCCAGCTCGGCCAGCTGGGCCAGGCGCCAGCGGGCCTGCACCGCGCTGCCCAGCGGTGCCGGGTAGGCCTGAACGTAGCGCGTATAGGCCTGGCGCGCCGTGGCCACGGCGGCGGGCGTGGCGGTGCTGGCGACGGGGCCGGGGGTGGTGCCCGCAGGGGCGTCACCCAGCACGGCTTTGTCGTGCAGTTCAGCGGCTTGCCACAGCGCGGCGCGGCTGAGCTCGGCGGCTTCGGGCCCGGTGCCGGGCTGGGCGGCGATGCGTTCCAGCTCGGCCGCCGCCTGCGACCAGCGTTTCTCTGCCAGGTAGGCCGCGGCCAGCTGGGGCGTGGCCTGGGCCTGCAGCGGGTGCTGCGGGAAGCGGCGGCGGAAGTCTTCCAGCAGTGGCAGCGCGGCGGCGCTGTCGCCCAGCGCCATCAGCGCCGCGGCGGCGTCGAACTGCGCGGTGGCGCGCACGGCCGAAGCCGGGGCCACGCTGGCCACCTTTTCGAAGTAAGCCACGGCCTCGCGGGGTTTGCCTGCGCTGCGCGCGGCGTCGCCTTGTTGGTAGATGCTGGCGGCCAGGCGTTCTTGCAGGTCGCCGCGTTCAGGCGCGTTGGCCGCCGTCAACGCCAGCACCTGGGTGTAGGCGGCTTCCGCCTGGGCCCAGGACTGGGCCTCGAACGCGGTGTTGGCCAGCACGCGGTGGGCGCTGCGTTGTTCTTCGGGCTTTAGCGTGGTTTGCAGGGCGCGCCGGGCGCTGTCGGCCGCGGCCGGGCCCTGGTTCAGCGCGTACTGCTGCTGCGCGGTGTTCACCAGCACGGGGCCGGTGCGGGGGTCGCTGGCGAAACGTTCGGCGAAACGCAGCGCGCTGGCCACGGCCGCTTCTTGCACCGGGCGGCGTGCCGTGGCTTCGGTGCCGGCGGCCGCCAGCAACTGGGCGTGGCCCAGCAGGGCGCTGTAGCCGGCGTCGGCGCTGCGGGCATGTGCGGGGTAGCCATAGGCCACCGCCTCGAAGGCGGCCGTGGCCTCGGCCGGGCGGCGGTTGTCGAACAGCAGCTCGGCCATCAGCAGGTGCTTGGCGGGTGTGCTGGGGTCTTTCGGGAAGCTGGCCAGCCACTGGCGGTACCAGCCCACGGCTTCGTCCACCGCGGCGGGGCTGGGTTGTTGTTGGGCCAGCGCGTGGTGGTGCTGGGCCAGTTCGGCCAGGTGCGTTTTCACCAGCGGCTGGGCCTGTTCCCAGCCGTCGGGGTTGGCACGGCGGAAAGCGCTGTCGATGCCGTAACGCGCCACGTAGTCGCGTTTGGCGGCCAGCGCGGCGCTGGCGAAGCCGTTGGCTTCGAAGGTGCTGACCACGCGCGACAGCAGCACCGGCGCGCGCGCGTCCAGCGGGCGCTGGCGCGCGAAGGCGGCGAAGGTGTCGGCGGCGTCTTTCACGCGCTCTTGTTTCAGGTACAGCTCGCCCAGGGCTTCGTAGACCTGGCTTTCGTAGCGTTCGCGCACCGCGCGCACGCTGGCGTTGGGCGCGGCGGCCACGAGCGGCGGGATGCTGGCCGCACCGTTCAGGCTGGCCAGCGAGAGGCTGGTCACGCGCAGCGTGTCTTCCACCAGTTCGGCTTCGGCGCGTGTGGGGCGGGTGTTGGTGGCCAGGCGGGCGTCCAGCACCGCGAAGAACGACGGCAGGGCGTCGTCCAGCTTGCCCAGCTTGAAGCGGGCCCAGCCTTGCATGTACAGCGCCCGCTCTTCAAAAGGCGTGAGCCCGGGCTTGCCCTGGCCGGCCTTCAGCACCTGGCCATAGGCGGCTTCGGCGGCGGCGTATTGGGCGGTGGCGAACAGCAGTTCGCCGCGGCGGAACTGGGCTTCGGCGGCGTAGGGCGTGCCGGGGTGCTGCTGCACCAGCTGGGTCAGCACCTTCAGCGCGGTTTCCAGCTGGCCGCCTTGTTCGTGGGCGCGCGCCAGCTGGTACAGCACACGGTCGTTGCCGGGCGATTGGGGGTAGGCCTTCAGGTAGGCCTCGTAGCGTGCGATGGCCGGCCGGTAGTCGGGCGCGGCGCCTTCGGCCAGGCGGCGGTCGGCGCGGTCCATCTCCAGGTCGCCCAGGCGGCGCTGGGCCTCCTCGCGTTGGGCGGCCTGCAGCGCGGCCTGGGCTGGCGTGCTGGGCGGCTGCTGCAGGAAGGCCTGGTAGGCGGCGATGGTGCGTTCTTCTTGCGTGGGCAGGCGTGCGTCGTTGGTGTCGGCCTGCACGTCGGGCGTGCGGGCCTTCAGGCTGGCCAGCGTAGGGGCGTTGTCGTCCACCGGGCCCTTGGGGCGGCCGAACAGGCCGCCGCTGCTGCTGCAGCCGGCCAGCGCCGCGGCGCAGGCCAGCGCCGAGAGCTGCAGTTGCCAGGCGGGTCGGGGCCGGGGCGCGGTTGAAGGGCGGTCAACGCGCGGCATCGCGGGCTCCAGGGGCGGGGACGGCGGCAGCGGCGGGGCCGCCGGCCTGTGAACGGGGGGGCAGGGCCGGGGCGGTGCCGGCCAGCGCAGCGCGGTCGTACAACTGGGCCACGGCCAGGCGGGCCTGGGCGGCGTAGGTGGCCAGACGCTCACGTTGCTGGTCCAGGCTGGCCACGGCTTGTTCCTGCAGGGCCTGCTGTTGTTCCTGGGCCAGTTGCACGCGTTGCGGGCCCAGGGCGGCCCAGCGCTGTTGCAAGCCGGCGATGCGTTGTTGGTAGGCCGCAAAGCGCGCCGGCTCTTCGGCCTGGGCGCGCAGCAGGGCGGCGTCGCGCGCCTGGGCGTCGGCCAGGGCCTGGTCGGTCTGGCGCAGGGCTTTGCGGGTGTCCCACAGCCGGGCGGGTGCTTCGCGCGCCAGCTGCCACGTGAGCGCGCCCTGCACCCGGCGCAGGCGTTCGGCGGCGTCGGTCAGCTCGGGTTGGGTGGGGGCTTGCTGCAGCGTGGTCTGCGCGCGTTGCAGGCGTTGCAGCCAGTCTTGTTCTTTCGCGGTGGCCAACAAGCGGGCGAGCGCTTCGGTGTCGCCGCTGGCTTCGGCACGGGCCAGCTCGGCCGCCAGGGCTTCGCGGCGTTGCTGCAGCTGGGTCAGGGGGCTGCGGCCGGCTTGTTCGCGCACGGCGGGCAGGCGCTGCTCGAAGGCTTGCCGGCGGTGTTTCAGCAGGTCGTGGAAAGCGTCCAGGCGCTGGGCCTGGTCGTCCAGTTGCTGCTGCAGGAACTGCAGATCGCGCAGGTTGCGGAAAGCGGCTTGGAAACTGTGCTGGGCCAGCAGCGGCGTCAGGTGGCTGGCGTGCGGCTGGGTGGGGCCTAGCGTGGCGTTTTGCAGGCTGCTGAAGGCGTCCAACCCGGCCAGCGGGTTGGCCTCCAGCAGGCCCTGCACCAAGGCGCCGTCGCGCAAGGCGCGGATGCTGGCCTGCAGGCGCAGGTCTTCCTGCTCGAACAGGCCCAGGGCACTTTCATAAGCCGCCAGCGCCTGGCGCAGCGCACCCAGTTCGGCCAGGGCGTAGGGGCGTGCGATGTGGGCTTCCAGCACAGCGGCGTCGCCGGGGTCGCGCTGCACCAGTTCGGCCCAGGGCACCAGGGCGGCGTGGTGGTCTTTCAGCTCGGCCGCGGCCCAGCCGAAACCCAGCAGGGCTTTGTTGGACTGCGCGCCTTGCAGCCGCACCCGTTGCAGCGCATTGCGCGCGGCCAGTGGCTGCTGGTTGGCGAGCGCGGCGAAACCCAGGGCCACGTTGGCGCGGTCGCGCAACGCGCGTTGTTCTTCGTTGTAGGCGGGGGTCTGGCCCAGTTGGTTCAGCAGGGCCTGGCCTTCGGCCACCTGGCCCGAGCGCACCAGGGCCACGCCCAGGTTGAAGCGTGCGAAGGCCGCGCCGTCGGCCGACAAAGTGCCCGCCGGCAGCAGCTGCAACCACTGCGCAGCGCCGGCCGCGTCACCCTGCGCCAGGCGCAGCTGGCCCGCCAGCAGCGAGGCTTCTTCCTGCAGCGGCGCAGGCAGCGTGCCTTTCACCTGGCGCAGCGCGTCTTCGGCCTCGGCCCACTGCCCACGTTGGTGGCGCAGCTTGGCCAGGAAGAACCAGGCGCGGTCGCGCACGGCCGGTGTGGTCTGGGTGTCGATGAGGCGCGCAAACACCTCGCCGGCTTCGCGGTGCAGACCCCAGGACAGCAGCAGCCCGCCGCGCAGCACCTCGGCCTCGTCGTCGTGCGGGGCGATGCGACCGAAGTGTTGCGACACCATCAGCGCACTGACGGCGGCGTAGTGGTCTTGTTGGAAGAAGCGGAACAGCACGTCGCCGTAGTGCGGCGCCTGCACCACGGTGGCCGAGCCCGGCAGCGTGGGCGCGCGCACCGGGGCCGCCGTCTGCGCGGCCACGCCCGTGGTGCCGGCGATGCCCAGGGCGCACAGCGTGGCCACGGCCGCGGCCAGCCGCGCATGCCGCGGCAGGTTCAGCACACCGCGCTTCATTGCCAGACCTTGACCTCGAACTCGGGCTGCAGCTTGACCAGGCTGTCTTGGATGCGCAGTTCGATGTACTTGGGCTCGCTGCCCTTGTCGAACTTCAGCGTGGTGCCGCGTTTGTAGTCGCGGGCGTGCGGGCCGCGGCCGGTGAAGAAGGCCGTGACCACGTGTTCACCGGTGCGCAGGTTGCCCAGGTACAGGCGCTGCACGCCGCCGCGGTGCAGGGCGGCCACTTCGGGCGCGGTGTACAGGTGCTGGGCCACGACCTTGTCGTCCAGCTTCACCTGCACCGATTCCAGCTCGAACAGCTTGCCCACGTCCATGGACACGAACAGCGCCACCTGGGTGCCGGCCGGGAACAGCAGTTCCTCTTCCAGCACCAGCAGGTCGCGGTTCAGGCGCAGCACCTCGGCTTTCAGGTCTTGCAGCCGGGTGTCCAGCGGGGCCGTGGGGGCGGGTGCCGGTGCGGCGCTGGCCGCTGAAGCCGCGGGGGCCGCCGCCGAGGCGGCTTCGGCCACCGGCACCGCGGCGGGTGCTGTGGCGGGTGCCGCGGCGGGGGTGGCGACGGTGGCTGCGACGGGGGGGCTCACCGGCGTGGCCGGCTGGGCCAGCGCCAGGCCGGCGGCCAGCAGCAGTGCACCCAGGGTGGCGCGGGCAACAAGGTTCTTCATGGCGGGTGCAAACATCAGAAAGTGGCCGAGACGGTGGCCTGCAGCACGTGGGCGTTGTGGCTGTAGGCGGCACCGGTGCGCAGGTCGGTGTAGTCCTTGAAGTCGAAGCGTTTGAACTCCACGCCCAGCGTGGCGCGCAGGCCGTGGCTGGCGCCCCAGGCGCTGAACTGCGGTGGCGCCGTCCAGGTGGCCTGCAGGTTCAGGCCCTGGCTGGTGAAGGTGCCGAGCTGGCGGTTGCGGCTGACGTACAGGGTTTCGCGCTGCGCGTTGTCGGCGAAGAACAGCGCCGCGCTCTGGCTGTAGTGGCGCAGCGAGGCGTCCACCAACCAGTCGGCGCCGAAGCGCCGCGCAGCGCCCAGCTCAACCGTGTGGCCGGTGATGTCCCAGTTGTCCCAGAAGTAGCGGTACTCCACGCGCAAGGCCGTGCGGCTGGCGCCTTCGCCCAGGTCCGACACGCTGCGCAGCTTCACGGCGCGGCTGCTGCGGGTGCGGGGCAGGCGCTCTGGCACAGCGGCGCCGAACACGCGCGCGGCGCGGTAGGGGCTGGCCAGGTAGCCTTCGTCGGACACGGCCTCCACGTTCAGGCTGGCCAGCCAGCGCGGGGTGAGGATCTGCGTCAGCCCGGCGCGGTACTGCCAGTGTTTGGCGTAATCGAAGAAGCCCTGGGTCTTGGTGCCCACGGTGTCGTTGGCGCGGCTGTAGCCCAGGCTGACCGTGCTCATGCCGCCAAAGACTTCCTGGGTGACGTTGGCACTCCAGGTGTCGGCCTCGTAGTCGGGCTCGCGGCTGCGGTCCAGCGACAGCGACAGCACGGCGTCGCGCACCAGCCAGTCGGCGCCCACGCTGGTGGCGGTGCGGGTTTCGCGGAAAGGGCTGGCCGTGGTGACCACGTCGACGCTGGCATTGCTGACCGCGTCCACGTAGTACTGCGCCGACAGCGAGACCTTGTCGGCCAGGCTCTTGCGCACCAAGAAAGCCGGGCCGCTGGCCTTGACGCCGCCGCCTTCGTAGTGGTGCAGCAGGGCTTCGCTGCGCTCTTCGGGCAGCGTGGCCGCCTGCGCGCTGTGCAGCGGCACGGCGGCATGGCCGGCCAGCAGGCCACCCAACACGGCGCGCAGCGTGCCGCCCAGGCGTTGCCAGGCCGCCCGCAGGCGCCGGCCCAGGGCTTCAGTTGCAGCCACAACCACCCCCTTGCACGCCGGTGGCCCCGCGCGAGCCTTCGCGCACCACGTGCACGTGTTCGCGGTGGCGTTCGGCCAAAGCGCCACGTTGCAGCTGCATCAGCGGGTCGGCCAGCCGTTCACGCTCATAGGGCTTGACCCAGGGTTCGATGGCGCAGCCGCTGCCCAGGGCCGACAGCGTGCACAGCGCGGCCAACAGGGCCCGGCGCGCGTGGCCGGAGGTCATGAGGACGTGCTTCATTCCTTCACCAGCTCCCGCACCTGTTGTTCGTAGGCGGCTTCCATGCCTTCCCGGTAGCCGCGGTGCAGGTAGCGCACACGGCCGTCGCGGTCGATCAGCACCGTGGCCGGCATGCTGTCCAGCGCGTACAGGCGGCTGACGGCCTTGTCGGCGTCGTGCAGCACCGGGAATCGCACGGCCAGCTTCTGCGCCGCGCTGCCCGCGGTGCGCACGTCGTCGTCGACGTTGATGCCCAGCAGCGTGAAGCCGGCGCTGCGGTACTTGTCGTACAGCCGGTTCAGGTGCGGCATCTCCACCTTGCAGGGGCCGCACCAGCTGGCCCAGAAGTTCACCAGCACCACCTGGCCGCGTTGTTCGGCCAGGCGCAGGTTGCGGCCGTCCAGGCCTTTGAGCGTGAAGTCGGGCGCCGCGCTTTGCGGGCTGGGCGCGGCCAGGCCGGTCAGCGGTGTGGCGCTGGCCAGCAGGGCCAGGGCTTGCAGGGCCTGGCGGCGCGACAAGGGGTTGGTGTGGTGGAGGCTGGTCATGGCAGGGCAGGGCGGGGCTGCGGTGGCTGGGCGCCGGGTTCAGAAGTAGACCGACAGGCCGATGCTGACTTCCAGGTTGTGCGTGCTTTCACGCGCACCCAGCAGGTCCAGCGTGAAGACGTGGTCGCGCACGTCCAGGCGCGCGGCCACGCGGTCGTTGAACAACAGCCGCGTGCCGAAGCCGTAGTGGAAGGTCTGCTGCTGCGTGTTGACGAACTCGGTGTTGCCGATGCCGGCCAGCACGTACAGCGACGACAGCTTGGCCGTGCCGCGGCCAAAGAACACCTCGCCCGGCAGCAGGTGGTAGCCGGCGGCCAGGTTGTAGTACGTGAGCCGTTCGCTCGGGCTGGGGAACATGCCCCCGGCGCTGATGCGGCGGAAGGCGGCGTCGCTGACCTTGGTCTGCGCGTAGGCGCCTTCGACGAAGAAGTCTTCGGTGATGTGGTAACCCAGGCGCACGCCGCTGACGCTGCTGGTGCCGAAGTTCTGGGTGGCGTAGATGCCGGTGAACAGGCCGAACTCGATGTCCTTGCTGGGGAAGCGCGGGGGCTGCACCGGCCGGCGCTCGACCTGGGGCACGACCACGGGGTCGCTGGCGGTGGGCGCGTTGGCGGCGCTGGGCACGCTTTGGGCCCAGGCGCTGGCCGTGGCGGCAACGAGCAAGCTGCACAGCAGCAAGGGGCGGGCGGCGGTGGCGAGGGGGTGGGTCATCGTGGGGCTGCGGGCTAGAAGAAGAACGACAGGCCGAGGCTGAAGGCGCGGTACTCGGTGCTGCGTTGGTCGGACACGTAGGCGGTGTGCAGGCTGGCGTCGGCGCGCGCCACGAAACGTTCAGCGATGTGCCAACGCAGGCCGAAGCTGGCGGTGGCCAGCTGTGCGCTGGTGCTGCGGGCATCGACCAGGCTGTTGTTCGGCAGGTTGCGCATGCTGCCCAGCGACACGCCCAGCACCGGCGACAGGCGGCGGTCGCTCCAGGGTTCGATGCCCAGGCCCAGCTGCCAGTAACCGGTGCCAGAGAACACGCCCTGCACCTGGCCCACCGTCAGTTCCGTCACCAGCACGTCGCTCCAGCGCACGGCGGTCCAGGCCTTGAGCAGCGGTTCGCCGTCGAAGGCGCCCCAGGCCGCACCCAGTTCGACGCGGCGCTTCAGGTAGTCGTCCACCAACACGTCGCGCAGCGTCTTGCGTGCGCCGGCGGCCGTCAACGTGGTTTCGATCTGCGCACGTGGCACCCAGCCCACGCGGCCTTGTGCCGTGCGCACGCGGAACCAGTCGGTGTGGCGCAGTTCCACCACCACCCAGTCGCCTTGCGCGGCCACCTGCAGCACGGGGTAGCCGCGGCCGGGGCCGCTGTGCAGTTCGATGAAAGGCGTGGCCACCTGCAGGCGTTCGCCCTCGCTGGGGGCTGGGGTGGCCGCGGTGGGTGTGGCGGCGGGCGCCTGGGCCTGGGCCAGGCCAGCGCCCAGCACACCACCCGCCAGCAGCAGCGCGCGACCCCAGAGGTGGACGGCGCAGCCGCCGCGGCGTTCACTGCACATTGCAGGCCCCGGTCGCGGGGTCGGCCGGGGTGAACATGCTGGCGGCGGCGCTGCCGAACTCGTCTTGGCCTTCGGGCATGGTGCGGGTGATCCAGTAACGCAGGCGCTGGATGGCCTCGTCCTGCACGCTGTCGAAGATCAGGCCGCCGCCGTGCAGCGTGCCAATGACCAGGGGCTTGTTGATGAGCCGGCTGTGGTCGGGGTCGCCCACCAGGGTGACGCCCTGGCTGCTGTAGAAGTTGCGGTACATGTCCGTGGTGCGCACCACGTCGGGGGTGTTGCCGGGCTGGGCCATGTCCACCACCGGTGCCAGCGGACGGATGCGCAAGGCGCCGCCGGTGCCGGTGGCGTCGCTGTGGCAACCACCGCTGGCGCAGGTGCTGGTGCCGCCCTTGCTGACGATGGTGGCCAGCATCAAGGGGTTGATGCAGCGTTGGTAGTACTCGAACGACAGCTTGCGGCCGCCACTGCCGGTGGGGTTGTCCACCGTGGGCGGGTTGCCCAGCGGGTTGTCGTTGCCGCCGCCACAGCCGGCCAACAGCGCCGCCAGCACCAGGCCATAGGCCAAGGGCACCAACGAGGCCAGCACCTGCCATGCAAAAGCCGCAGGCCTGGTGGGCTGCGGCGGCGAAAGGTCGGCCCCGCTCGGGGCCGACCGCGACCCGCGGGCGCGCTGCGGGTCGGCGTGGGGTGGGTTCTTCAGCGTGGCCAGGCTCATGAGCCAGAACATCCTTGCATGATCCATGCGGCGATGGCGTTGAAGTCGGCGCTGCCGGCAGGCAGCACGGGGTTGACTTGTGGCGGCACCGTGGCCGCGGCCGCGGCAGGGTGGGGCACGGTGGAAGGCAGCTTCAGCAGCCGGTTGTTGGCGGGGTTGCAAGTGTCGCTGATCATCGACAGCGTCACGCCAAAGTCGCCGTTCGCATTGCCCGTCAGCACGTAGCGGTTCTGGCGGAAGTCGGCCGCGCCTTCACCGCCGGGCTGGTGGCAGCCCACGCAGGTCTTGCGCAGGATGGGGGCCACGTTCGCGTTGAAGCTGGGCTGGTCCAGCGCGGCCACGCTGCGCACGTTGCTGCCGTTGCCGAAGGGGTCGTTGTAGTACTGGCCACCCAGGTCCATCCATTCGGCCAGCAGGCGTTTCTCGGCGGCGTTCAGCAGTTTGCTGTGGTCGGGGGCGGTGGCGGGTGGGTTGGGGTGGGCGGTGCGGCTGCCGGCGTCGGCCTTGAGCGTCTGGCCCCACAGGATTTCCGTCAGCCGGCTCTTGCGCGCGATGCCGGCGGTGTTGGCCGCGCCCGAGCTGGTCTCCACCAGGGCCGGGCCACGCTGCAGCATGGGCACGCCGTCGCGCAGCACGAACACCGGCTGGCCGGTGGTGGCGTTGATGACCGGGTCGCCCATCAGCAGCTCTTCGTAGCTGGTCAGGCGGCCGGTGCCGGCCAGCGTGGCGCGCAGGTCCAGCTTCTCGGGTGCGCTGTGGCAGTTCACGCAGGTGTTGACACCGTCGGTGCCGCGCTGGCGCAGCCACAGCGGGGCGATGTGCTCGGGGTAGTTGATGAGGCCACGGGTGGGGGCGGCGGTCACCAGGTCTTGCGATGCATCGGTGTTGCCGGTGTAGCGCACGCTGATGGTGGGCAGGGCCTTCACGCCGCTTCGCGTGGTGTCGGCCCACAGGTCGGTGAACACCGGGTCGGCCACCAGCTTCAGGGCCGTGGCGTCCAGCCGGGTGCGCAGGCTGGCCAGGGTCTCGCCGCTCTGGTGCTGGGCGGCCAGGGCCTGCTTCAGCGCCGGGGGCAGGGTGTTGGCCACCGTGCCGCTGTTCAGCGAAGCGCCGCGGCGCGGGCTGTGGCAGCCATCGCAGGTGCGGCGTTCACCCGGGCGCACCTGGATCCAGTTGGTGTGCGTCTGGAAAGCGCGGCCTTCGGTGTCGATGATGGCCAGCGCCACCGGGGTGTCGGCCGGGATGTGCAGCTTGAAGGAGCCGTCGGGTTCGATGGGCGCGTAGCCCAGGATCTGCTGCTGTTCGAAGTCGGTCTCGCCGATGGCTTCGCGCATGCCGGTGCTGCCCGCCGGCGGGGCCACGGCGCGGGTGGCGCGCACGAAGCGCACGGGGGTGCAGCCGTAGGCGGGGTCGGCCGGGTTCTTCAGCTTCAACAGGTCGGCCACCTGGGCTCGGGTGTCCAGGCTGTCGCTGGGCGCGGTGGTGGCGATGCCCTTGGCGCAGCCGGCGGGCAGGTCGGCGGCCACCAGCATGGGTTCGGCCATGCGGTTCAGGCCGTCGGTGTCGTAGACGCTGCGCACCTCGATCAGGCCCAGGTTCTGCGCGGCCAGCGTCTCGTCCACCAGCGTGGGCTGGGCGGCGGCCGGCTCGGGCCGGGCCTGCAGGGCCACGGGGTCGGTGTACATGGTGCCCGTGGGCGGCGTGGCCACCACCAGCCAGGTCTGGTCGGCGGGGTTGAACATGTAGATGGCGTAGGCCGCGGGCGCGGTGTCCTGCACCGAGGCGGCGGCGCGCTGTTCGCGCGTCATCGTGCCGTCTTGAAGGATGGCCATGTCGGCGGCGCTCAGGCTGGCGCAGCTGACCACCTTGCCGTCCTTCATCACCTCGCAGGGGCGCCAGGCCAGCAGCACGCGGTTGCTGCCGTCCCACAGCGGGTAGGGCGAGGTGATGCGGCCGTAGGTCGACAGGCCGCGGTTCTGGTTCAGCGCCTGGGCCGTGGCCTCGCGCTGGCCACCGGCGGCCTGGATGGTGGCGTTGGCCGGGGTGTTCTGTTCGCTGTAGTTGGCCACGTCGATGAACATCAACGAGCCGCCTTCCTGCGTGCCCGACAGGGCCATCAGCGAGGTGGCCACGAAACCCTTGTAGGGGCCGGTGGGGTCCATGTCGCGCGGGTGCAGGAAGCTGTTGCCCGGGCTCTGCGCGCCGTACAGCACGAACATGTCGGTGCCGTCGGGCTTGCTGCGGAAGATGGCGAAGCGGTTGCGGTCGGCCATGTGTTCCCAGCGCGAGAACATGATGTCGCCGTTGGGGCGCACCACCGGGTTGCGGTCGTGGCTCTGGTTGAAGCTGATCTGCGTCACCGCACCACCGCTGCTGTCCATGGTGTGCAGGTTCAGCACGCGTTCGCGTTCGTACTCGTCCAGCGCGTAGTAGCTGCGGCCGTCCACCTGCAGCGCCTTGCTCTTGGTCTGGCGGTTGGAGCTGAACACGAAGCCGCGGTTGCTGGGCAGGTAGGCCGGGTCCACGTCGTCGTCGGCGGTGCTGGCCGTGACGCGGCGCAGCTTGCCAGCGCTCACGTTGGCGCTGGCGCTCATGTCGTATTCCCAGATGTTCCAGCGTCCGGTGCAGGCGGCGGCGCCGTCGATCTGCGCGGTGTTGCTGGTGGGGCAGCGCAGCGCGAAGACCAGCTTCTTGCCGTCGTAGCTGACCTCGGGGTCGGACACGTCGCCCTTGCCCTGCGTGATGCTGGCGGTGATGTTGTATTCCGCCGCGCTGGGGCTGGACTTGGCACGCACCAGCAGGTCACCGCCGTCGGCGGTGGAGGTGCCATCGGTCGGGTTGATGGCCACGGTCGTGCTGCGCTTGACGTACGCGATGGCCACGTCACCGTTCACGGTGAGGCTCTCGTCGCTGCTGTCGCCGCCTTTCACACAGCCGACCAGCAGGCTGGCGGCCAGGGTGGCCGCCAAGGCTGCCGCGGTGCGCGCATGGCGCAGGTTCATCGCTCTCATGGCGTTCTCCTCCTGGGATCCTGAATCGGTTGATGCCGGTAGCGGCTGGCGGCTCAGGCCGCCTGGTCCTCGGCCTGCAGCAGGCCTTCGCTGCGGTGCAGCCGGCCTTGGGCGTCCACCACCACGGCGTCGATGCCGGGCAGGGTGTGGATCAGCGCCAGTCCGCGGGCCACGCCCAAGACGAACACGCACTTGCTCAGCGCTTCACTGGTCAGCCCGTCGTCGGCCAGCACGGTGACGCTGTGCACGCTTTGTGGGCTGCGCCCGGTGGCGGGGTTGACGATGTGGTGGTGGCGGGTGCTGCCGGCGTCGAAGAAACGTTCGTAGTCGCCGCTGGTGGAGATGGAGGTGTCCTCCAGCGGCAGCACGGCCACCACCTCGCCAGCCCGGCGGGGGTCACGGATGGCGATGGTCCAGGGGCGGCGTTGTTCACCGCGGGCGCCGTCGGGGCGCTGGCCCATCACGCGGCTGTCGCCACCGGCGGCCACCATGGCGTGCTGCACGCCGTGGCGCTTCAGGATGCGGCAGGCGTTGTCGACGGCGTGGCCTTTGGCGAAGCCGCCCAGGTCAATGCGCATGCCGGGCAGGCCGAAGCGCAGCGTGCGCGCGGTGGCGTCGAACTGCAGGTGCTGCCAGCCCACGGCCTGCTGGGCGCGGGCCAAGGCCTGGTCGTCGGGGGCCTGGCCGGCGCGGTAGTCGTACAGCTGGCCGGCGGCGGCGTAGCTGATGTCGAAGGCACCGTCCGAGAGCCGCGAGAAGTGCAGGGCGCGGTCCACCAGGTGCGCCATCTCGGCCGACAGCGGCACCGCCTGGCGCGCCGCCGTGGCGTTGATGCGCGACAGTTCCGACAGCGGTTTGTGCGGGCTCATGCACTGGTCGATGCGGTGCATCTCGGCCATCACCGCGGCCGCGGCCTGTTCACCGGCGCGGCGTTCTTCGGCCCACAGCTCCACCCGGATGGCCGTGCCCATGATGGCTTCTTCACGCACCACCCAGCCCGCGGCCTGCGCGGGTTTGCGGCTGAAGTCGAACTTGAACTGGCCGGGGCGGCTGGGGGCGAACAACATGGTGGGCGCTGGTGCGGTGCAGACGGATGTCAGAGCCTGCACCATAGGCCAAGCCGGTGACGCCGCCGGTTTCCCGGCGTGCGGGGTTGCATGCAGATGCATCCAAAGCCCCCCCGGTCCGCGGGCGCTGGGCCGGGCCGGCGGGGGGGGGTCAGCGCCGGGCAGGGGGCCTGGCCGTGAAGAAGTTCACATCGGTGCGGCGGGGGCACCCGTGAACAGGTGGGCTAAACGCGCAAACCGCGCGCCGCCGCCGCGCGCTGCGGTGCTGCGCGGTTGTTGCTTTCTCTCACGCTTGCGCGGTGGCCTGCCGACGCTGCGGCAACGCCGCGGGCGGTGCCGGTGAAGGTGGCGGCCGCCCAGGGTGGCTGCCGCGGGGCCTCACATGCCCTTGAACAAGCCGGTGTAGCTGCGGCTGACTTCCAGCTTCTCAGGGTGCCCCTTGACGCTGACGATCTGGCGGCCGCGGAAGTCGCGCGTCACGCCAGCGATGGCCTTCACGTTCACCAGCGTGCTGCGGTGGATCTGCCAGAACTGGCTGGGGTCGAGCTCGTCCACCAGCTCCTTGATGGGCTTGCGGATCAGCGCTTCCACCTGGGCTGTTTGCACCCGGGTGTACTTCTCGTCGCTGACGAAGAACAGCACCTCGTCCACCGCGATCATCTGGATGGCCTGGCCCACGGTGGCCTGTATCCACTGCAGGCGCTGTGGGGCAGCGCCACCGGGCTGCAAACGGCCCGACAAGGCGTGCAGCAGTTGCTGCATCTGCGGACCGGCCGGCCCCGGGCCAGCGGTCTCGCCGCTGCTGTCTTGCCGCGCGGCCAGGCGCTTGCGGATGCGGTCCACCGTGACCTGCAGGCGCTCACGTTCGGCCGGCTTCAGCACGTAGTCGGCCACGCCTTGTTCGAAGGCTTCCACCGCGTACTGGTCGTAGGCGGTGATGAACACGATCTCGGGCAGCAGGGCGTCGTCCTCGCCCTCGGGCGGTGGCAACTGCGCGATCTGCCGGGCAGCTTCCACGCCGGTGAGGCCGGGCATGCGGATGTCCAGGAAGACGATGTCGGGCCGGTGCTCCTGCACCAGGGCCACGGCTTCCACCCCGTTGCGGGCTTCGGCCACCACGTCCAGGTCGGGCCAGACCTCGGCCAGACGGGCGCGCAGCTGGTCGCGCATCAAGCGTTCGTCGTCGGCCAGCACGGCACGCACGGGTGGCGGGTTGGAAACGGGCGTCATGTCGAAGTTAGGGGGCTGTCGGCTGGGGTGTTTCCACCGAAAGGGGGGCGCTTGGGCGCCCGCGCGCTGAGGGCCCGAATGTACAGTCGCCGATCGATGTTGCAACGGTCTTCAAGGGGTGGTGTGTGCGTGCTGCGCAGGTGTGGGGCTCGGGCTTTTTCGCAGCGTGCGTTGGCGTGCTGCGGCGTGTGCCGGCGCACCTGACACCGCCTGGGTGGGCCGCCGGCCTGCTGGCCAGCGCGCTGCTCTGGCCCACCGGTGGCTTGCGTGCGCAAGCCCCGGCCACCGCAGCGCCTGCGGTGGCCGCACCCGCCCTGGTGTTCAACCTGAACAGCCACAGCGGCCCGGTGCGCCGCTTGGCCGTGCAGCCCGGCGCTGAACACGCCGTGACCGTGGGCGACGACAAGACGGCCCTGGTTTGGCACCTGGGCCGTGGCACGGTGGAGCGCGTGCTGCGCGTGCCCGTGGGCGACGACGAGGCCGGGCGCTTGTACGGCGTGGCGGTGTCGCCCGACGGCCGCCGCGTGGCGCTGGGCGGCAGCACCGGCGTGGCCGGTGGGCCGGCGCGCATCAGCCTGTTCGACCTGGCCAGCGGCCGTTTCGAAGCCGCCTTCGACGCGCGCGGCGCCCACCTGCGTCAGCTGGCCTTCACACCCGATGGCCGCGCCCTGCTGGCCAGCTACATCGCCCAGCCCGGCGGCGGCGGCGCGGCGCTGCGGGCCTTTGCCGTGCCGGCCAGCGGCGCGCCGGGCGCGGTGCTGTTTGAACAGGCCTTGCCGGCCGACGCCTACGGCCTGAGCGTCAGCGCCCAGGGCCAGGTGGCGGTGGCGGCTTTCGACGGCCAGGTGCGTTGCTTCCAGTGGACCGGCACCGGCCTGCAAGCCGGCCTGCAGTTCAGCACCGAACTGCGCGACCCCGTGGGCCTGCGCCATTCGCCCGACGGCCGCCACCTGGCCGTGGGCTACTTCTCGCGCCAAGGCGGTGGCCGCACGCGGGTGGACGTGTACCAGGCCGACAACGGCCAGCGTGCGCGCGCTTTTGAATTCGACGACGTGCGCTACGGCAACCTGATGACCGTGGGCTGGCTGGCCGACGGCAGCGCCTTGTTCGCCGGCGGCACCGGCTACACCGAGGCCGGGCAGTTCGCCGTCAAGCGCATGGCCTGGCCCACGGGCACGGTGGACAGCGGCACCGTCGCCGGCGACTCGCTGCTGGACTTCGCCGCCCTGCCCGGTGGCCGCCTGGCCTTCGCCGGTTTCGACGCCACCTGGGGCGTGCTGCAGGGCCTGCAGACGGTGCAGCGCAGCGCTGCACCGGTGGCGCGGCCGGGCGTGGCCGCTGGTTTGCTGGTCAGCGACGACGCGCGGCAGGTGCAGTGGCGCACGGCCGAAGGCCAGACGCTGTCGTTCGCTTTGGCCGAACGCCGCCTGGGCACCGGTGAAGCGCGCGCCCGCCGCGCGCCGCAGCCTTCGGCCACCTTCGGCCTGCGCGTGGTGGACTGGGAAAACCACCGCCAGCCGCAAGTGGCCGGGCAGAAGCTGGCGCTGCTGGCCAACGAAACCTCGCGTGCCGCGGCCCTGCTGCCCGACGGGGGCTCGGTGCTGATGGGCACCAGCCGCGCGCTGCGCCGTGTGGGTGCGCAGGGCCAGATGCTGTGGACCGTGCCGCTGAACACCGAAGCCCGTGCGGTCAACGTGTCGGCCGACGGCCAGGTGCTGGTGGCGGCGCTGGCCGACGGCAGCCTGCGTTGGCGGCGCACGGCCGATGGCGCGCCGCTGCTGTCGCTGCTGCCCTTGCGCGACGGCCGCTGGGTGCTGTGGACCGAGGCCGGCCACTTCGACGCCAGCCCCGGCGCTGAAGACTTGGTGGGCTGGCTGGTCACCCGCCCCGGCGGCGCGCAGGCCGACTACTTCGGCGCTTCGCGGTTCCGCGAGCAGTACCTGCGGCCCGACGTCATCGACCAGGTGCTGCCGCAGCGCGACGCCGCACGTGCCCTGGCCCAGGTCAACCAGCAGCGCTTGCAGGCCGCCACGGCCGCGGCCGCAGAGCCCGAGGTGCTGAAGTCGCTGCAAAGCCAGATGGCGCCGGTGGCGCTGCTGCAGGCCTTGCCGCCAGTGGTCACCTTGGCAGAACTGCCGCCCCCGCTGCCGAACGCCACCGAACTGGCCATCAGCTTCAAGCTCTTCAACCCCAGCGGGCAGAAGGTGGACAAGGTGACGGTGCGCGTGGACGGTCGCCCGGTGGAGGTGGCGGTGCAACAAGGCCCGGCCGGCCCGGGGGGCGAAACCGAAGGCCGCATGGTCGTGCCGCTGCCCAAAGCCGAGGGCAAGATCCAGATCTTCGCCGAAGGCCTGAACGGCACCTCCATGCCGGCCGAGCTGAATTTCAAGAGCCAAGCCCCGGCACTGAAGGCCCTGGGCGAACGCCGGCCCACGCTGTACCTGCTGGCCGTGGGCGTCAGCCGTTACGCCAACCCCGAGATGAACCTGGGCCTGGCCGCCAAGGACGCGCGCGACTTCGCCGCGGCCATGCGCCGGCAGGCCGGCCTGTACTACAAGCAGGTGGAGGTGCGCCTGCTGCAGGACGACCAGGCCACCCGCGCCAACGTGCTGCAAGGCCTGCGCTGGCTGCAAAACGTGGCCGGCCCCGACGACGTGGCCATGCTGTTCCTGGCGGGCCATGGCGTGGCCGACGCCGCCGACATCTACCACTTCCTGCCCCACGACATGCGCGAGCAGCAACTGGGCCAGACCGCGGTGTCTGAAACCCAGCTGCGCAGCACCCTGGCCAGCATCAAGGGCCGCGCGCTGTTCTTTGTGGACACCTGCTTTTCCGGGAAGTCGGTCGGCAAGTTCAGCAAGCGCGAGCTCACGCGCATGGCCAACGGCATGGCCAGCGCGGAGATGGGCGTCATCGTTTTCTCGGGCAGCGCACCGCGCCAGGAATCGCTGGAAGACCCGGCCTGGGGCAACGGCGCCTTCACGCGTGCGTTGGTGGCGGGCCTGGCCGGTCAGGCGGACTTCCGCCGCGAGGGCGTGGTCACGCACAAGGGCCTGGACTACTACGTGGCCCACGAGGTCCGTTCACTCACCCAGGGGCGCCAGACCCCGGTCACGGCCGTGCCGAATGGCATCGCCGACTTCCCGTTGGCAGCGGTCTCTGCCACACCACAGCAAAACAAACCAGGAGTGTCACCATGAAGCAGGCCCTGCCCGCCCCGTCCCACCAACCGCCGGTGCGCGCCAGAGCGCGCCGGGTGGCGCAACTCGCGGGCCTGTGTGCCGTGCTGGCCCTGGCCGCTTGCGGCAGCAGCGACGACGAACAAACCAACGCCGCCCCGCCGCCGGCCGACCCCGAGATGACCATGGTGTCGGGCGACGCCGCCTGCGGCGGTGGTGGTTGCGGCGGTGATGGCAGCGACGGTGGTGGCGTCGGCAGCGGGGCCGACGGTGGCGACGGCGCCGGTGGTGGTCTGGGCGAGATGCGCAACATCATCGTCACCGCCCGCAAGCCCGACGGCACGGTGTTGGCCAGCGCCAAGCTGCAGAACAACCTGGTGTCCATCTACGACCGCAAGTACAAGGGCGCCTTCGTGCTGGAGTTCGCCGACGACGGCAGCGGCACCGGTGAGTACTTCGACGAAGGCAACAAAGCCTGGGTGCGCCTGCAGGGCCAGACGCTGCACGTGATGGTGCCGCTGCTGACGCACCACGTCAGCGTCAACCCGCTCAGCGAGGCCGCTTACCAATGGGCCATCGCCAAGTACGGCAGCCGCGCGGCGCTGACGGCCGAGCGCATGACCCTGGCCAACAACACCGTGCGCGACGCCTTCAACGCGCGCGTGCCGCTGGGTTACCGCGTCAGCGACATCACCAACTACGCCCAGGCCGTTTCTGACAAGACGGTGCCGGGCACGCTGGCCAACACCCACGCCGGCCGCTATTCCACGCTGCTGGCGGCGCTGCCGCGTGCGGCCCTGGCATTTGCGCCGGGCCTGCGTGCGCCCGCACTGTCGTTCGCGCGCCAGTTGGTGTCCGACTTGCAGGACGACGACGTCGTCAACAGCTCGGTGGCCCGGCCCGACGCCTATGGCGTGGACCTGCCGGCGCGCCTGGCCGAAGCCTTGGCGAGCGCGCGCTTGGACTACGCCAACCTGAGCCAACCCGCGCCGCAAGCCGCACCCACGGCCTGTTTCAACCCGGCCAAGTTCGTGGTGGGCACGAAATGGGCGCTGGTCTACGACGAAGTGGCCGGTCAGGACGGCAGCTTCCAACTCGCCACCCGTGCGCGGGCGATGTCGTTCAACGGGCTGGTGCGCCGGCCGTCGCTCACCGCTGCGGCGGGCACGGAGTCGCTGCTGAACCTGGAGGTCACGCGCATCACGCCGGCCTCCTTCGCCAACTTCCCGTCGGCGGTGGAGGTGAAGATCACCGACAAGCTGACGGCGCCCACCAGCGAGCTGTTCAGCTACTTCGGCACCGACTTCAGCAAGGGCCTGGTCTACCTGGGCTTCGACACCAAGGGCCTGTTGTCCGACAGCCAGTTCCGCATCCTGCAGGTCAACAAGCCGGCCTTCACCAGCCGCCAGTTCTTGCTGGGGGTGGGCGAAACGGAAACCATCACCATCACCGCCGAGCAGACCTTCTTGTCGCCTGTGGACGGCAGCGTCATCGTGCCGCCGCAAACCGTGCAGGTGCTGCAGACCACGCGCTTCGCGGGCTACGAGGACGTGACCGTGTTGGCCGGCACCTTCAAGCAGGCCTGCAAGTACGAGCAGCTGAACCCCAACGGCGGCGTGTCGTCCACCACCTGGATCACCTCGTCGGGCCAGGGCGTGGAGCTGAAGACCGTGGACGACACGGGCTTCATTTCGCAGCTGAAGTCGGGCACCGTGGACGGCAAGCCGGTGCGCTGAAACCCCACCTGTGGAGACCCCCAACATGAACCGCCATCCCCTCCGCACCGCCTTGACCGGCCTGGTGCTGGCCGCCTTGTCCTGGGCCGCTGGGGCCCAGCCCGCGGCGCCCCTGAAAACCAGCGACGTGACCGAGGCCGCCATCATCGATGCGCTGGCGCCCGGCGCCCCGCCGGCGCCAGCCGAGGCCGCCAGCGGCCCGCGCACTCGGGGCTTTGCACCCAGCCTGCAAAAGCCGGCCAAGAAGCCGGCGGGCAGCGCCTCGGTGCTGATCACCTTCGTCACGGCCTCGGCCGACCTGACCGGCGAGTCCAAGCAGGCCTTGGACGTGGTGGCCCGTGCCATGCGCGGTGGTCGGCTGCAGAACCTGTCGTTTGCCGTGGAAGGCCACGCCGACCCACGCGGCGACAACGACCGCAACCTGGACTTGTCCAAGGCGCGGGCTGAATCCGTGGTGGCCTACCTGGTCAACGAACACGGCATCGACCGTGCCCGCTTGGCGCCCGTGGGCAAGGGCGCGACGGAGCCGCTGAACAAGGCCCAGCCGGAAGCCCCGGAAAACCGCCGCGTCACTTTCGTCACGCGTACCCAGTGACCGTGGGCCGGTGCCCGCGGCGGCTGGGCGCCGGGTGGCACGAAGTGGTCACCGCCGGGGTCTTGTGGCGGCGACCGCCGCGCTACCAGGGGCCTCCACAGGGTGGCTTCAACGGACCCACCGGTCCGCGGCGGCGCTGACAGCGCGCCGCCACACCCTCACGCCGACCGGCGCCGTCCGGCCCTGAAGGCCAGCCACAGCAGGCCCGCCAACAGCAGCAACGGCGACAAGGCCAGGGCCGCCGCGCTCGCGGCCGACAGCACGGCCGCGCCGACGGCGAACACCACGCCGAACAGCGCCACGGCCAGCACCAGCGGCAGCACGAACAACAGGGCCACCGCCGTCACCACCAGCGCCAGCACCAGGGCCAGGCCCACGGCGAACAGCACGCCCAGCCCCATGGCCACGCCGCCTTCGTGCCAGGCCAGGTCCTGCCCGTTCAGCACCACATGCACCGGGTCGCCGGCGCTGTCGAACACGGCGCCCACCAAGGCGGCGGCCAAGCCGGCCATCAGCAGCAGCGCCAGCAGCAGGGCCAGGCCGCTGGCGCCCACCCAGCCCCACCGGCGGCGGCGCGGTGGTGCTGCGCGGTCGGGCCGTTGGCCCGGGTCGGCGTGCAGCGCAGGCCCGAAGGCGTGGATGTCGGCGTCGGTCATGCGGTGGCTCCTTCCACAGTTCTGTAAGGCACGGTGATGGTGACGACGGTGCCGCAGGGTTGGTTCTCGGCCACCGTCAGCGAGGCCTTGCCGCCGTACAGCAGCTGCAGCCGTTCACGGATGTTGGCCAGGCCCACGCCGGTGCCGGCGGTGGCGGCCTTGCCGAAGCCCAGGCCGGTGTCGGCCACGCGCACCTGCAGCTTGCCGTGCACGATCTCGGCCTTCACCTTCAGGCTGCCGCCTTCGGCCTTGGGTTCCAGGCCGTGTTTGATGGCGTTTTCCACCAGGGTCTGGATCATCATGGACGGGAACTCCGCCGACAGCAGGCCGTCCGGCATGTCGATCTCGGTGACCAGGCGCTCTTCCATGCGCACCTTCAGGATCTCCAGGTAGGGGCGGATCACGGCGAGCTCCCGGCCGAGTTCGCGGCCGCCTTGGCTGGCGCCCTGGCCGTTGGCCTCGCGCATGGTGGGCATGCTGGCGCGCAGCAGGGCGATCAGGTTCTTCTGCATCTGCGAGGCACGTGCCGGGTCCACCTCGATCAGGTGGTCGATGCTGGCCAGGGTGTTGAAGAGGAAGTGCGGTTCCACCTGGGCCTGCATGGCGGCCATGCGCGCTTCCACCACCTGGCGTTTCAGGCTCTCGGCCTCGGCGGTTTCGGCGGCTTGCGCGGCCTTCACCTCGGCCTGCATGCGGCCCTTGTAGGTGGCCTTGACGATGGTCGAGGCCAGGATCCACAGCAGCGACAGGTCCGTCAGGAAGTCACCCCAGTGCACGTGCCGGGTGCGGCGGATCTTGCCGCTGGGGCCGGGGATGAAGACGTCCTGGGCGTCTTCCGCGGCCTGCCTGGCGGTTTCGGCGGCGTCGCGGGCGGCTTCGGCGGCGGTCTGCGCGGCCTCGCGCTGGGCTTCGATGGCTTCGCGGATGGCGGCCTTGGCTTCCTCCGCGGCTTGGCGGATGGTGGCCTCGTCGGTGTCGGCGGGCACGGTGATGGTGACGCCCTCGGCGCCGGCCGATGCCGTCGGCCCGCTGCCTTTGGGCCGTGGCGTGATGCGGATGCCCTTCTCGTCGATCTGGATGTTGATGTCCATGCCTTTGGCGCCGCTGGCAGGCGTGGCCGGCGGAGCGGGCGGGGCGGGCAGGTCGGGCGACGGCAGCTTGGGCTGCTCGCTGGTGTCTTCGATGGTCTCCGTCACGCTCCAGCTGAACGGCGGCAGCGACTGCAGGATGGCGGCGCAGATGACCAGCAGCACCGACAGCACGATGAAGCGGCGCCAGCTGATGCTGACCAGCCAGCTGGCGTAGCTGTGGAAGAGACGCAGTGCGGTGGTGGAAAACCGCTGCCAGCGGTGACGCCAGACGGCATGCGTGGCGATGGTGGGGGTCATGGTGCGGGGCGGCGGATGCGTCACAGGGTGTTGCCACTGTACGCAAGCCCCGCGGGCCGTGCCCTCGGTGCGCGATGCACCTCCGCCCTGCGGCGACAGGCTGCACCGCGGTGCGACGGGCCGTCAGGCCCGCCGCGTTGGCGCCATCAGTGGGCCAGGCCCAGGCTGCCCGCAACGGCCAGCAGCAGCGTGGCGCCGGCGGCGCACAGCACCAGACGCAGCAGCATCCAGTCGGCCCGGTCGGCCATGGCCATTTGGTCGGCGGCGTCCAGCGCGTCGGGCGTGGCGGCCAGCCAGGTGTCTTCGAAGTCGTGGTGGTGGTGGTGGGCTGCTGCGCGTTGCATGGTGTGGCTCTCCTCCCGGTGGACCGGGTTCTGGTGGTCGGCTGCTGTGTTGGTGGTTTGGCGGCAACCGTTCGCCATGCCCAGGTTGTATGCGGCGGTGCGTTATGCGGGCGTTACGCGGCGGGCCAGCAAACGCCGGGGCGTGTCACGCCAACGGCGGGGCGCAGCCCGGCTGCTGGGGCTGCAGGGCGCCTGCGGGCGGTTGGCGGCGCAGGCCTGGCGCGGTGCCGGCCGCTTCGGGCCCGGCGCCAGCAGGCCGTCGGCGTGGCGTTACGTCACAGGCCGTAGGCCAGGTGCGTGGGGTGGCGGCGCAAGAAGGTGTCGCGGTACGCCGCGGGCACACCGTGGGCGGCGGCGTGTTGCAGCCAGGCACGGCCGCGGGCCCAGGCGGCTTCGGCCGCCGCGGGCTGGCCGCCACGCTGCCAGCCACAGCCGGCCAACCACCAAGCCTCGGCCCAGGTCATCAGCGTCGGGGTGGCGGAAGCGGCCAACTGCGCCGCTGCTTGTGCGCAGTCGGCCGCCGCGTCTGCGGGCGCGGCCGTGGCGGCCAGGTGCAGCCAGGCGGTCAACACCGTGCCCTGCAGGCCGCCGGCCTGGGCTTCGGTCAGGGCCTGTTGCAGCGCCGCAGCGCGGTCGCCGGGTGAGGTGTGGGTGGCCAGCGCTTGTTCGATGTTCACCAGCAGCCGCCACTCCGGCCAGCCGTTGGCCGGCGCGGCGGCCAGTGCGGCGCCCCAGTCGGCGCGTTCGGGCTGGCCCGTGGCCTGCTGCAGTTTGGCCAGCAACAGGCGCTGGCGCACCTTGAAGTGCGGCGGCTGGCGTTCGTTGTCGGCCGCGGCCAGGGCTTGGCCGGCGCGCGCGTGCTGACCCAGGTTCATCCAGATGTGGGCCCGGTGCAGGGCCACCACCGGCAGGCGGGCCGGGTTGCTGCTGCGCAGCAGGGCTTCGGCCTGGTCGGCGCAGGCCAAGGCTTCTTCGTAACGCCCGGCGAGCCGGGCGCACTGCAGCTGCAGCACGTGCACAAAGGCGGCGCTGCTGCCGTCCAAGCCGTAGGTGCTGACCAGGCCCTGGGCGCGTTGCACCAAGGCCAGGGCGCCGGGCACGTCGCCGGCGTTCAGGCGGTTGACGGCGTGGTTGGCCAGAACGGTGGCGGTCTGGGGCTGGTCGCCCAACGGGTGCAGCGCCTGTTGTGCGCGTTCATGGTGCAGCCGCGCGGCGTCGGCCTGGCCCAGGTTGTCCAACGCCACCGCGAAGTTGCCTTGGAACTCCGCCAGGTCTTCCGGGGGCAGGGCTTCGGCGGCCCAGGGCTCCACGGCGTGCAGGTGGGGCAGGGCTTCGCTGAACCGGCCCATCATGGCCAGTGTGGTGCCCAGCCGTTGTTGTGTCTGCAATGTGAGTGTGCGCTCGCCTGCGGCTTCAGCGAGGGCCAACGCCTGTTGGCCCCACTGCACGGCGGCCTCGGCATCGGCCAGTTGGTTGCAGTACCAGGCCCGTTGGCTCAGCGCCCGGGCACGCTGCACCGGGGTATCGGCCAGGCGGTCGAGGCGGTCCAGCAGCGGGAAGCCACTGGCTTCGCGGATGGCGTTCATGTGCGTGGCGATGGCGCTGGCCACGCAGTCGAACGCCTGCGGACGTCGGCCGCTGGTTTCCGCGATGTCGGCGGCGCGCAGCAGAAAGCTGATGCGCTCGCGTTCGCGCAGGGCCAGGTGGGCGCGTTCGGCGGCGGCGTTCAGGTGCGGCAATGCGCGGTCGGCCTGCCCGGCGGCTTCCCAATGGGCGGCGATGCGCGCGGCTTCGCCGCCGCTGGCCTCCAACCAGGCCGCCACCTCGCCGTGGAGGTGGCGCGCGATCACGGTCGGCAGGCCGGCCAGCACGGTTTCGCAGATGAGGTCGTGGGCAAAGCGCGTGCCCTGCAGCACCTGCTGGTGTTCCAGCGCCTGCCAGGCGTCGGCCAACTGCAGCGCGTTCTGGCCGGTCACTTTTTCGGCCATGGGCAAGGTGAAGTCGGTGCCCGCTACTGCGGCAAGCCGCGCCAACATGAGGGAGGTGCTGGACAGTCGGCCGAGTTGTTGGCCGATCAACTGGGCCAGCGAGTCGGGTTTGGGCAGTTGTTCGCCATGGGTGCCGGGCTGGGCCAGCACGCCTTCGGTCCAGGCCAGGCGCAGGGTTTCCAGGGCGAACAGCGGGTTGCCGCCGCTGCGTTGGCGCAGCGCTGGCGCCAGGCGGGCGCCGTCCACGCCGTCCAGCCCCAGCGAGTCGATCAAGGCCGCCATGGGGGCTTCGTCCAGCGGGCGCAGCGGCAGGTGCACCAAGGGTGCGGCGCTGGCCAGGGCTTCGCACAGGCGGTGTTGGGCCGAGCCGGGCACCGGCGGGCGCAGGCCCAGACACCAGCGCAGCGGGTCGGCCTCGCGCGGGGCGGTCAGCAGCGCTTGCAGCAGCTCGGTGCTGGCGTCGTCGGCGAAGTGCAGGTCGTCGAACACCAGGCCCTGCACCAGGGGGCGAGCGGCTTGGAACAGGGCCCGCACCGGTTCGGTCAGCTGCAGGCGGCGGCCGCCAGGGGGCGTTGGGGCCGGCGCCGGTTGCGGCCCACGGCCGGTCGTGGGGGCCTGGCCGGCGGGCCACAGCGGCTGCAGGGCCGCCTGCAGGTCGGCGCTCAGGGCCGTGGGCGCCACCTGCAGCAGGTCGCGCAGCAAACGGGCCAGGCTGCCATAGGGCACCAGGTGGTCGCCGGGGCGGGCGGCCGTGCTGACCACCGGGGCGTGGTCGTTGGCCAGGGCCTGCAGCAAACGCGATTTCCCGATGCCGGCTTCGCCGCTGACGAGCACGACGCTGCCCATGCGCCAGGCGCGCCGCAGCGCGGCCAGTTCGGTGTCCCGCCCCACCAACCGGGGTGGCCGCAACACGGCCGCGGGCACGGCCCCGTGCCAGGGCGGCGGGGCTGCCAGCGGCACGGCACCACGCTCGATGGTGTGCAGCAGCGCCAGCGTGGCGGCGCTGGGTTGTGTGCCGACCTCGTGCTTGAGCAATTGCTCGCAACGGTCGAAGGCCAGCATGGCGGCGGCCCGGTCGCCCCGCAGGTAGTGCAGGCGCATCACGCGCCGGTGCCCGTCTTCGCTCAGCGGGTCGGCTTCCAGCAGGGCCAGGGCGCGCGGCAGGGCTTCCGCGAGGGCCCCCTGCGCTTCCAGGGCTTCGATCTGCGCTTCTTCGTGTTGCCGGTTCTGCGCGCGGTGCAGGGCACGCCGGCCTTGCAGCCACTGGGCCAGTTCCGGGCTTTCTGGCAGCGGCAACTCGGCCAGCACGGGGCCGGCCGCCTGCAGGTCGTGCCAGAGGTCGGGGGCCAGGCGCAGCGTGTGGGTGCCGGTCACCAGGTCACGCCCGGCCAGTTTCTTCAGCCTGAACAGGCGTTGGCGCAGGGCGTTGCGCGCGGCCTCGGCGGGGCTTTGCGGCCACAGGCGCTGGGCCAGCTGCTCACGCGCGGTCGGCCCTTCCAGCGCCAGCCAAGCCAGCAGCAGGGCGTCCAGCGGCGCCAACGCCTGCCGCGCGCCCTGGGCCGGACACCAGCAGCCCGCTGCCGCCAGTTGCACGCCCGCGCCGCCGCCTCCGGCCGTGGGGGCCGGGCTGGGCGTGTGGGGCGGCGGGGTGGGCGTGGGCACGGCGCGCAGCATAGAGGCAGGAAGCGGCGGCGCAACGGGCTCAGGCCCCGGCCTGGCTGAACAGCGCGCCGCGGGCGGCCTGCGTGATGGCCGCCACGCAGGGGTGGGAGATGCGGCGCTCCACCGAGATGGCGAAGAACTCTTCCTGCAGCTCGGCGCTGCGGCCGATTTCGCGCACGCCGTACTGCGCCCGCGTTTCCGCGTCCAACACGCTGACCGAGGTGAACACCCCGCGGCCCTGGGCGCCGAAGGCCTTGGTGAGCGCGCCGTCGTCGAACTCACCCACCACACGCGGGTGCAGGTTGTGGCGCGTGAACCAGGCCTCCAACTGCGCGCGTGCGGGCGAAGCCGCGCCTGGCAGCAGCATGGGTGCGCCGTTCAGGCACTGCGGGAACGGGCCTTCCAGCGCCAGCGAGGGTGCGGCGTAGAAGCTCATCGCGCTGTGGCCCAGCGGGTGGTTGAAGGCTTGCACGCTGAAGCGGCGCGACAGCGGTTCATCGGCGATGACCAGGTCCAGCCGGTGCAGGGCCAGGGCCGCCATCAGGTCGGCGAACTTGCCTTCGCTGCACACCATGCGCACGCGGTCAGGGCCGGCCAGCGCCGGTTCCAACAGGTGGTAGGCCACGGATTTGGCCACCGAGTCGGCCACGCCGACGCGGAAGTCCAGCACACGCGGGCCGCTGCTGGGTTGGCGCAGCGCGGTCTCCAGCGCCGAGCCCAACGCGAAGATCTCGTCGGCGTAGCCCAGGGCCACCCGGCCGTCGTCGGTCAACTCCAGGTTTCTGCCGCTCTTGCGGAACAAACGGCGGCCCAGGCGGTCTTCCAGCAACTTGATCTGCGACGACAGGGTTTGCGGCGTGGTGTGCAGCTGCTCACCGGCCTTCACCACCCCACCGGCACGTGCCGCGACCCAGAAGTAGTGCAGGTGCTTGAAATTCATGATTCGAGTTTATCGAAATAAAACGCTACAAAGATCGCATTTACGCGAAGTGAAGCTGTCCCTAAATTAGTGTCTGTGTTCACTCGAAAGGAGCCACCATGCGCATGAGCACCAAAGGCCGTTTTGCCGTCAACGCCATGATCGACCTGGGTCTGCGGGCCGCCGGCGGTCCCGTGCCCCTGGCCGCGATCTGCGCCCGCCAGCAGGTGTCGCTGTCTTACATGGAACAACTGTTCTCCCGCCTGCGCCGTGCTGGCCTGGTGGAGAGCACCCGTGGCCCGGGCGGCGGGTACACGCTGGGCCGCTCGCTGGAGGGCATCTCGCTGGCCGACATCGTCGCGGCCGTCGAAGACGACCTGGGCGTGCCGGCCGAAGGCGGCAACGCCGCGATGGACCTGTGGGCCCGCCTCGACGAGGTGATGCTGCGCCACATGGACACCGTGACGCTGGCGTCGCTGGTGGCCGAGCAGCGCGAGCGCGGGGTCAGCGTGGAAGACGTGCGCCCGGTGCGCCGTGCCATCGCGCCCAAGCCCGTGGTGCCGTACACCCGGCCGCGCGTGGCGAACTCGGTGTTCGCCTTCGCACGTTCGCTGGCCGGCGAGTAAGCCGCCGCGGCCCGACCGCTGGCGCCACGCGCGCCCAGCGGCGGTCGACCTGTGCCGGGTGCCCGACAGGGCCCCGGCGCGTCAGCGTTGGCGCAGCGCTTCCACCTGCACCCGCAGGCCCACCCGGTTGGCCACGAAGGGCAGGCCGAAGTCCATGCCGAAGTCGCTGCGCTGCAGCGTGCCTTCGAAGTCGCCGCCGCACACTTCGCCTTCGGGCGTGTCGCGGCAGGCGAACTGCGTGGCGCGCAGGGTCAGGGGCTGGCTCACACCGCGCAGCGTGAACTCGCCGCGCACGCTGGCGACTTTCTGTCCATCGAACTGCCACTGCGTGGCCACGAAGAACGCTTCGGGGTGGGCCTCGCTGGCCAACAGGTCGGCCGCGCGCAGTCGGGCGTTGAAGAAGCCGATGCCGGTGTCCACGCTGGCGGTGGCCACCCGCACCTGCACCTCGCCCCGACCGGCGGGGCGGTCCAGTGTCACCGTGCCGCTGACCGGCCCCAAGCGCCCCCGGGTGGTGGAGGTGCCGAAGTGCATGACCTCGAACTGCACCCAGCTGTGCGCCGGGTCCAGCGTGTAGGTTTGGGCGACGGCCGGCGCCGTAGCCGACCAGGCCGCGGCCGCGGCCAGCAGAAAAGACAAACGGGCAAGTTGCATGGCTGCATCTTGCCCGTTTGTGGCGCGGCCTGGACGGCCAGCGTTGGCAGGGGTTACTGCTTGACGGCTTCGACCTGGATGACCAGCTTCACGGCGTCGGGGAAGCCCCAGTTCAGGCCGTAGTTCACGCCGTACTGGCTGCGCGTGATGGTGGTTTCGAAGTCGCCGCCGCAGACCTCGCGCTTGAGCATGGGGCTGTCGTAGCAGTTGAAGTTGGTGGCCTTCAGCGTGACCGGGTTGGTCTTGCCCAGCAGCGTCAGCGTGCCGGCCACTTCGGTGACCTTGTCGCCGCTGAAGGTGAACTTGTCGGCCACGAACTTGGCTGTGGGGTGCTTGGCCACGTCCAGGATGTCGGCGCTTTGCAGGTGCTTGTCGAAGGCGCCGGTGCCGCTGCTGACCGAGGCGGTGTCGATGGTGATCTCCACCTTGCCGCTCTTGCCCGCGCGGTCGAACTGCACCGAGCCCTGCTTCTTGTCGAAGCGCGCGCGGTTGGTGCTGGTGCCGAAGTGGCCGATCTCGAAGGTGACGAAGGTGTGCGTCGGGTCGATGGCGTAGGTGGCCGACTGCGCCTGGGCGCCGCTGGCGAAGGTGGCCAGCACGGCGGCGGCGATGAACAGTTGCTTCATGGAGAGGTCCTGGGTTCAGGGGGGTGGAGGAAAGGGCGACAGGGGGGAAGGGGACAAGGGGCAGGCGTCGGGTCTGCGTTGCGCGTGCAAAGGCGCTTCAGAGCGCAGCGATGCCGGTGAGCACCAGCTTGAACTTCACGGCGATGTCGTTGGCCAGCATGGAGGTGTCGGTCCACTCGCCTTCGCCGACCTTGAAGTCCAGGCGCTTGATGGTGAAGCTGCCCACGGCCGTGCTGGTGCCGCCGGCCTGCGTGACCTGCACCGGCACCACCACGTCGCGCTGCTGGCCCTTGATGCTGAGCTTGCCGGTGACCTCGAACTTGCCGCCGCCCAGGCCCTTCAACGCGGTGCTCTGGAAGGTGGCCTGCGGAAACTTGGCGGCCGACAGCCAGGTGGCCTTGGGCACCTCGGCGTCCAACTCGGGGCTGCCGAAACGCGCGCTGCCGGTGTCGATGCTCAGCAGCACGTTGCCGGCTTCGGGCTTCTTCGGGTCCAGCGTCACGCTGGCGCTGAACTTGGTGAACTTGCCTTCCACCGGCACGCCCAGTTGGCGGGTGGTGAAGCCGATCTCGCTGGCCGCGGTCTGCAGCACGGCGGGGGTGGCTGCGGCCGCCGCCGCCTTGGGCGCTGGCTTGGCGGGCGTCTGCGCGCACACGGGTTGCAGGAAGGCGGCGCCGATGGCCAGCGCGGCGGTGACGAAGGTGCGGTTCAACATGGCGGGTGTCCTGGATGTTCTGGGGTGTGGGTCGTGCGGTGTTCAGGCGCGGCCAGGGCGCATGCGGTTCAGCAGCCCGTCGCGGTCGATGAAGTGGTGTTTCAGTGCGCCGGCCACATGGGCCAGCACCAGGGCGGCCAGGCCGTAGGCCAGCCACTTGTGCAGGGTCTTGAAGATCTCGGCGTTTTCGCGGTTCACGGCCACGAAGTCGGGCAGCGGCCACACGCCGAACAGCACGATGGGAAAGCCTGCGGCCGAGCTGTAGGCCCAGCCGGCCAGCGGCAGGGCGAAGAACAGGGCGTACAGCGCCAGGTGCACCGCATGGGCCACGCCCGCCTGCCAAGCCGGCATGGGCACGTCGGTCGGTGGGCGGTGCGTCAGGCGCCACAGCAGGCGCAGCGCCGACAGCACCAGGATGCAGACGCCGGCCCACTTGTGCCAGTTGTAGAGCTTCAGCCGCGTCATCGAAAACGGCAGGCTGGTCATGTACAGGCCCATGGCCAGGGCGCCCAGGATGGCCAGGCCCAGCACCCAGTGCAGGGCGATGGCCGTGCCGGTGTAGCGGGTGGCCGCGCCGGGCGTGGTGACGGGGGAAGTGGTGCTGTTCATCGTGGCCGGCAGTATCCCGGCCACCGCGCCGCCGCGCGTTCAAGCGTTTTGATCGCGGCGGTCAGCGCAGGCGAACAGGCGCTGGCGCGCTGTGCGAGCGCTGTGCGGTCGGCTACGGGGGCGGCCCGCCCCGCAAGCGCTGGAGGCCGTGGGCCTGTTCGGCGTCGGCTTGCCACAGGCCGTGGCGCTGCAGGAAGCACAGCGTCACCAGGGCGGCGTCCACCGTCATGCGGCCGGCCAAGGCGAGGTCCGCCGCTTCGGCGGGCGGCAGCAGGCTGAAGCCGGCCACCTCGCCGTCCTGGTTCTGCGGCCGCCAGTCGGCGGGCAAGGGCAGGTCGAAGCTGTGCAGGCGTTCGACCTGCAGGCCTTCGGCCACTTCGCGGTGCAGCGTCAACACCGGGGCCGGGCGGGCCGCGGTCAGCAGTTCGGCGGGCGCGCCGGCTTCTTCCCAGCCTTCGCGCACCAGGGCCTGGTGCGGGCTCTGGCCCAGCGGCACGCCGCCGCCCACCAAGTTGTCGAACAGGCCGGGGTCGGTGGCCTTGTCCAGCGCGCGCTGGGCGATCCACAGCGCCCGCGGGCGGCCCTGGGCGTCGGCCACATAACCCGTGGCGTGTGCGCCCAGCGTCAGCGTGCCCCAGAAGCGGCAGGCGGCACGTTCGAAGTGGCCGAGCACGTCGCCGTGCTGCGGGCAGAAGATGGCAAAAGGTTCTTCGCGCCAGGCGCTGATGGCGCCCAGCGCCCGCAGCTGCCGGTTCACGCGGTCGAAGTCGTCGGCCTGGCTGGCCGGTGCGCCGGTCCACACCACCGCCTTTTCATGCACCTGCAGCGGTACGCCAGCCAAGGCCTGCAGCACCGGCAGGTGGTGCAGCGCCACCGAGCCCACCGCGCGGCCTTGCAGGTGGAAGGGCCGACGTGGCGGCCCCTGCCGCTGTGCGGCCTCGAACGGCGACAGCCCGGCGGCGGCCGCTGGCTGGGGAACTTCGGAAGGCCGGTGCATGCGGCGAATGCTAGCCAGCCCCCACCGGTGGCGCGGCGCGGAGGGCGTTCGGCAACACACCGTGTGGGGCCATGGTCTGGGCACCCTCGGCCCGTGCTGGGCCGTGGCCAGGCGGGCGCTGGGTGGGGTGTGGCGCACTGCAGCCACCCGCCCACCCGCGCGGGGTCAGGCCGCGCGCCAGGCCTGCATCAGCTGCGTCCACTTCGTGCGGGCGGCCGCCAGGTGGCGGGCCTTCACGTGGCCGTAGCCGCGGATGTCTTCCGGGATGCGCGCGATGGCCACGGCCTGCGCGCGGTTGTCGGTGTTCAGCGTCTTCAGCAGTTCTTCGATGCAGGCGCGGTACTCGGTGATCAGCGCACGTTCGCTGCGGCGTTCTTCGGTGCGGCCGAAGGGGTCCAGCGCCGTGCCCCGCAGGCCCTTCAGCTTGGCCAGCACACCGAAGGCGCTGCGCATCCAGGGGCCGAAAGGCTGCTTCACCAGTTCACCGCGGTCGTTGGTCTTGGCCAGCAGCGGTGGGGCCAGGTGGTGCACCAGCTTGTAGTCGCCTTCGAACATGCTCTCCACCTTGGCGGTGAAGGCCGGGTCGGTGTGCAGGCGGGCGACTTCGTACTCGTCCTTGTAGGCCATCAGCTTGAACAGGTAGCGCGCCACGGCCTCGCTGAGCGCCGTGCCGCCCAGCTTGCTTTCGGCCTGCTGCACCTGGCCCACGAAGGCCTGGTACTGCGCGGCGTAGGCGGCGTTCTGGTAGCCGGTGAGGAAGGCCACACGCTGCTGCACCATCTCTTCCAGCGAGGCACGCTTGACGATCTGGATGACCTGCTTGGCCGCGTACAGCGCCTGCACCGAAGCCAGGTCGTGCGCGCAGCGCCGGCCCCACTCGAAGGCGGCCTTGTTGTTGTCGATCTGCACGCCGTTGAGTTCGATGGCGCGCATCAGCGCGGCGTGGCTCAGCGGCACGCGGCCCTGCTGCCAGGCGTAGCCCAGCATCAGCGGGTTGGTGTAGATGCTGTCGCCCAGCAGGTGTTCGGCGGCTTGTTCGGCGTCGAAGGCCCCGACGAACTCTGCACCGGCGCTGTGGCGCAGCGCGTTTTCGCAGTTGCTGCCCGGGGCTTGCCAGTCGGGGTTCTTCACAAAAGCCGCGGTGGGCGTGCCGTGGGTGTTCAGCGCGATGTAGGTGCGGCCGGGCTGCATCACCGTCATCGTGTACTTGGAGGCGCCGACGATGTTGTCGCAGGCGATCACCAGGTCGGCCTTGGCGGTGTCGACCTTGGTCGTGAAGATCGCTTCGGGCCGGTTGGCGATCTGGATGTGGCTCCAGGTGGCGCCGCCCTTTTGTGCCAGGCCGCCGGCGTCTTGCGTCACCACGCCCTTGCCTTCCAGGTGCGCGGCCATGCCCAGCAGCTGGCCGATGGTGATGACGCCGGTGCCGCCCACGCCCGCCACCACGATGCCCCAGGCCTCTTCGGCCACCGGCAGTGCGGGCTCAGGAATCGCGGGCAGGCCTTGCAGCGAACCTTTCTGTTCCTTCTTGGGCTTCTTCAGCTGGCCACCTTCCACCGTGACGAAGCTGGGGCAGAAGCCCTTCACGCAGGAGAAGTCCTTGTTGCAGCTGTTCTGGTTGATGCGGCGCTTGCGGCCGAACTCGGTTTCTACCGGCTCTACGCTGAGGCAGTTGCTCTGCACCGAGCAGTCGCCACAGCCTTCGCACACCAGCTCGTTGATGACCACGCGCTTGGCCGGATCGGCCAGCTTGCCGCGCTTGCGGCGGCGGCGCTTTTCGGTGGCGCAGGTCTGGTCGTAGATGATGGCCGTGGTGCCGGGGATCTCGCGGAACTGGCGCTGCAGGGTGTCGAGTTCGTCGCGGTGGTGCACGGTGACGCCGGCTTCCAGCGTCACACCGCTGTACTTGGCGGGCTCGTCGGTGACGATGACCAGCTTCTGCACACCTTCGCTGCACAGGCTCTTCATGATCTGCAGCACGCTGTGGCCTTCGGGGCGCTCGCCCACGGTCTGGCCACCGGTCATCGCCACGGCGTCGTTGTAGAGCACCTTGTAGGTGATGTTCACGCCGGCCGCGATGCTTTGCCGCACGGCCAGGATGCCGCTGTGGAAGTAGGTGCCGTCGCCCAGGTTCGAGAACACGTGGGTGTCGGTGGTGAACGGCGCCTGGCCCATCCAGGCCACCCCTTCACCGCCCATCTGGCTGAAGGTGGTGGTGCTGCGGTCCATCCAGGTGGCCATGTAGTGGCAGCCGATGCCGCCCAGCGCGCGGCTGCCTTCGGGCACGCGCGTGCTGGTGTTGTGCGGGCAGCCGCTGCAGAACCAGGGCGCACGGTCGCCGGTGTCCAGCTTCAGCTCGGCCATCTGGCGCTCGCGGGCTTCCACGATGGCGATGCGCTGGTCCATGCGCGCGGCGATGTCGGCCGGCACGCCCAGCTTCTTCAGCCGCTTGGCGATGGCCTTGGCGATGATGGCCGGCGTCAGGTCGGCCTTGGCGCGCAGCAGCCAGTTCTGGCTGGGGTTGGCCATGCTCCACTCGCCGCCGGTGTGGTCACCTTCGGGCTCGTCGAACTTGCCCAGCACGTTGGGGCGCACGTCGGCGCGCCAGTTGTAGAGCTCTTCCTTCAGCTGGTATTCGATGACCTGGCGCTTTTCTTCCACCACCAGAATCTCTTGCAGGCCCAGCGCGAAGTCGCGCGTGATGGTGGCCTCCAGCGGCCACACCACGTTGACCTTGTGCACGCGGATGCCCAGGGCGCGGCAGGTGTCGTCGTCCAAGCCCAGGTCGGCCAGGGCCTGGCGCGTGTCGTTGAAGGCCTTGCCGCTGGCGATGATGCCGAAGCGGTCGTGCGGCGTGGCCACCACGTTGTGGTTCAGCTTGTTGGCGCGCACATAGGCCAGGGCCGCGTACCACTTGTAGTCCATCAGCCGCGCTTCTTGTTCCAGCGGCGCGTCGGGCCAGCGGATGTGCAGGCCGCCGGGCGGCATGGCGAAGTCTTCGGGCAGGATGATCTTCACGCGGTCGGGGTCCACGCTGACCGAGGCGCTGCTCTCCACCACCTCCTGGATGGTCTTCATGCCGCTCCACACGCCCGAGAAGCGGCTCATGGCGAAGGCGTGCAAGCCCATGTCCAGGATGTCTTGCACGTTGCTGGGGAAGAACACCGGCAGGCCGCAGGCCTTGAAGATGTGGTCGCTCTGGTGCGCGGCCGTGCTGCTCTTGCTGACGTGGTCGTCGCCGGCGATGGCGATTACGCCACCGTGTTTGGCGGTGCCGGCCATGTTGGCGTGCTTGAACACGTCGCTGCAGCGGTCCACGCCCGGGCCCTTGCCGTACCAGATGCCGAACACGCCGTCGTATTTCTTGCTCTGCGGGTACAGGTCCAGCTGCTGCGTGCCCCACAGCGCGGTGGCGGCCAGTTCTTCGTTGACGCCCGGCTGGAACACCACGTTCTGCTTGGCCAGGTGCTTCTTCGCGGCCCACAGCGCCTGGTCGTAGGTGCCCAGCGGGCTGCCGCGGTAGCCGCTGATGAAGCCCGCGGTGTTCAGCCCGGCCAGCGCGTCGCGCTGGCGCTGCAGCATGGGCAGGCGCACCAGGGCCTGCACGCCGCTCATGAAGGCCCGGCCGCTGTCCAGCGCGTATTTGTCGTCGAGCGTCACGCGCTCCAGGGCTTGGCGGACGTCGTCGGGCAGGGGTGCGTTCATGCGCTTCTTTCCAGGGCTGGTGGCTAGGCGGGGTGCGCGGGCAGTTTAGGGTTGGGGCCGATTTATGTCTTTTCTTTTGATGCCCGATACAGCATGCTTGCAGCAAGAATCTTTCTTTAAAGTTTGAGTTAATAAAACAATGGTGCTCAAAAGGCTGGACTCAGGGAAAACCAGTAAGGTCGACGACGATGGCGAGGCCCACGCGCCGGGGCTGGACCGCTACGACATCGCCATCCTGGCCGCGCTGCAGCAAGACGCTCGCCTGAGCAACGCCGAACTGGCGGCCCGCATCGGCCTGTCGGCCGCGCCCACCTGGCGGCGTGTGAAGTGGCTGGAGGACCAGGGCTACATCACCGGCTACCGCGCCGAGATCGACCGCCGCAAGATCGGCCTGGGCGTGCTGGCCTTTGTGCGTGTGGACGCCGAACGCAACAACGCCGAGGCCACGCGCGCGCTGGAAGAGACCATCCGCGCGCTGCCCGAGGTGGTGGCCTGCCACTACATCAGCGGCGCCGGCACCTTCGAACTCCACGTGATGGCCACCGACCTGGACGCTTTCTCGCGCTGGAGCATGCAAACGCTGTTCAAGCTGCCGAACGTCAAAGACCTGCACACCAGCTTCTCACTGGGCGAGGTGAAAGCCGGCGCGGCGCTGCCCTTGGGCCACCTGCAGCGTGGGCGTGGCACCTGAAGACGCGCCTGCACGCACCCCGCCGGTGCGCCGGCATGCGCTAACCTAGACACCCTGGCGCGGCAACCGCCGCCTGAACCGGTCCGAGAGCGCCCCTACGATGCAAGCTGTGCTCGATGTGCTGTTGACCCGCGACGTGTGGCTGCGCACCCGGCTGGCCCAGTCGCTGATGGCCATGGCCATGATGACCGCTGGCATCGCCGCCATGCACTACTTTGTGGCGGTGGGGCTGGCCCCGCGCGAGGCCGTGGGCTGGTGGACGGTGGTGGCCCTGGGCGGCATGGTGGTGTCGTTCCTGTTGATCCGCAGCGGCTGGACACAGCGCCTGCCGGACCCGAGCTTCACCGTGCCGCAGATGCTGTACGCCATCGGCTGCGCCGCTTGGGCCTACGCGCTGCTGGGCACCGGGCGCGGGGCCGTGTTCCCCATCGTCATGGTCATCCTGATGTTCGGGCTGTTCATGGCCACGCCGCGGCAAATGGCGCTGGTCAGTGTTTACGCCGTGGCCGTGTTTGGCGCCACCATGGCGTTCATGGCCGCACGCATGCCGGCGGTGTACACGCCGGCGGTGGAAGGTGGGCACTTCCTGCTGGTGGCCACCATGATGCCGGCGGTCAGCATCCTGGCCGCGCGCCTGGGCCGCCTGCGGCACCGCTCGCGCCAGCAGCGCGCGGAATTGGAGCGCGCGCTGGCGCGCATCCGCGAACTGGCCACGCGTGACGAGTTGACGGGCCTGTACAACCGCCGCCACCTGCAGGAGTTGATGGAGCAAGAGCACCAGCGTTGTGTGCGTTCTGGCCACACCTTTTGTGTGGCGGTGCTGGGCATCGAAGACTTCCAGGCCCAGGTGGCCGGCCTGGGCGAAGGTGGCCACGACGCGCTGTTGCACGGCGTGGCGGTGGAAGCCCAGCGCTTTGTGCGCACGGCCGATGTGCTGGCCTATTGGGGCGACGACCGTTTCGTGCTGTTGATGAGCAATGCACGTGCGCCCCTGGCCCGCGGCGGCTTGAACCGCCTGTGCGACCAGGTGGCCGACGCGCGGGTGTTGCCCACCAACGCCGGTCTGCGTGTGCGCCTGCGTGCCGGTCTCGCCGAACACCACGCCGGCGAAACCGTGGACCAGACGCTGGAGCGTGCCGAGGCCGCGCTCCTGCAAGACAGCGACCGCAGCGAGCGCCCGCTGGCGGCGGCGCTTTGAGCATCGCCGGCGCGCCAACGGCCAACCCAGGCCTGCCACTGCGCCACTTTCTGCTGGCACTGGCGGTGGTGGCGGTGTGGGGCACGAACTTCGTGGTCATCAAGATCGCGCTGGCCACCTTGCCGCCGTTGTTCTTTGGCGTGCTGCGGTTTGCCTTTGCGCTGTTGCCTGCGGTGTTCTTCATCCGCCGTCCGGCCGTGCCCTGGCGGCACCTGGCCGCGTACGGGGTGCTGATCGGCGCCGGGCAGTTCGGCCTGCTGTACGTGGCCATGGGCCGCGGCGGGCAGGGCGCCATCTCGCCAGGCTTGGCGTCGTTGGTCATCCAGACCCAGGTGTTTTTCACCATCGGCCTGGCCATCGTGCTGGCCGGTGAACAGGTGCGGCGCTTCCAGTGGCTGGCCCTGGGCTTGGCGGTGAGCGGGCTGGGCGTGATCGCCGTGCACACCGACGCCACCACCACGCCGCTGGGCCTGGGTTTGGTGTTGTTGGCGGCGCTGTCCTGGGCCGGTGGCAACCTGGTGGCGCGGCGCAGCGGGCGTGTGGACATGCTGGCCTATGTGGTCTGGAGCAGCGCTTTCGCCCTGCCACCGTTGCTGGCGCTGAGCCTGTGGCTGGAAGGCCCGGTTCTGGCCTGGCACAGCCTGCAGCAGGCCACGCCGGGGGTGTGGGCGGCGGTGCTGTGGCAGTCGGTGGGCAATGCGCTGTTCGGTTATGCGGCCTGGGGTTGGCTGCTGGCGCGCCACCCGGCGGCCACCGTGGTGCCCATGGCCTTGCTGGTGCCGGTGTTCGGCATGACGGCCTCGGCCCTGGTGCTGGCGGAACCCCTGCCCGGCTGGAAACTGGGCGCGGCGGCGCTGGTGTTGGGCGGCTTGGCGTTGAACCTGCTGTGGCCCCGGCTGCAGGCGCGCTGGGCCTCGGCATCGGCCTGAACGCGAAAGGCCGCCCATGTCCCTGTGCAGCACCACCCGCCGGCCGTGGGCCTTCGTGGGGCTGGTGGCGGTGACGGCTGTGGCGGCCACCGCAGCCACGCCGGCTGGGGCCCAGCGGCCCGCCCCGGGTGGCCGGCCGGCGCCAGCGGCCAGTGCGGTGGTGCCCCTGCCCGATGTGGCGCTGCGGGTGGACTGGCGGGTGCAGCCCGTGTCAGCCGCCGGCGACGCCGACACCACAGCGGGCTTCAGCCTCAGCACCGCGCGTGGCGGCCCTGCGCGGAGCACCACCGCGCCGGGCAGTTGGCAGGTGACCACGCAGCCGCGCGCCGGCGGGGCCGGCCCAGTGCCGGAAGGCGTGTGGCAACTGCGGCTGCGCAACGGCGGGCAGGCGGCTTGGGGCCGTCAACAGTGGCAAAGCCTGCCCACCGGGGAGTGGCTGGTGGCGCCAGCCACCGCGGCCAGTGCGCCGGCCCGCGGCGGGGCCATCGGCCAGCAGCGCCAATGGGTGCCGCAGCAACAAGGCCTGCGGGTGTCGGCACGCTGGCCCGGCGGTGAGGCCCCGGTGGCCGTGCAACTGTGGGCCGGCACCGGGCAGGGCGTTGAACTGGCCACCGACATCAACCTGCCGCTGGACACCTGGGTGGCCGTGGCCCGTGGCGGCGACCAGGTGATGTGGGTTCGGGTCAGCGTGGTGCCCTGAGCTCGCCCAGGCGCGCTGAACCGGCCCGCTTGGCCCTGGACCAGGGCCGGCTTCAGCGCGCCGCGCCTTCCACCACGCCCGGTGGCAGGCTGCCCCGGGGCCACAGCGCCCACACGCGCAGCGGTTGTTTCATGCGGCCCGCTTGGGCTTCGGCGGTGTCGCCCCAGCCCCAGAAGTAGTCGGCGCGCACGGCGCCCACGATGGCGCTGCCCGTGTCTTGGGCCATCACCAGGCGGCGCAGCGGCGTGGCGCTCAGCGGTTCGGTGGTGTCCAGCCACACGGGGGTGCCGTAGGGCACGCTTTGCGGGTCCACGGCGATGCTGCGGCCAGGCGTCAGCGGCACACCCTGGGCACCGCGCGGGCCCACGTTGGGGTCGGGCAGGGCTTCTTCGCGGAAGAACACCACACGCGGGTTGGCCCACAACATCTCCTGTTGCCGCTGCGGGTTCAGCCGCGCCCAGGCCTTGATGGCCGGCCAGCTGGCCGATTCCAGCGTCAGTTCACCGCGTTCCACCAGCCAGCGGCCCACCGAGCGGTAGGGCTGGTCGTTGTGGCCGGCGAAGGCCAGGCGGATGGTTTGCTGGCGGCCGTCGGGTTCGGTCACTTGCAGGCGGCCCGAGCCTTGGATCTGCAGCAGCAGCGCGTCCAGTGGGTCGGCCACATAGGCGATTTCGCGGCCTTGCAGCAAACGCGCCTGCGGGCCGTCCAGCTGTTGGCGTGTGGGGAAGGGCTTCAGCGTGGCCAACTCGGGCGGGGGTTGGTGCAGCGGCACGCGGAACACGGCGTCGCGCTGGCGCCGCGCTTCGATCAGCGGTTCGAAGTAGCCAGTGATCAGGCCTTCGCGCTGGCCGTCCAGCGTTTCCACGCGCCAGGGCTGCAGCCAGGTGTGCAGCCATTGGCGGGCCTGGGTGTCGTCGCTGGGCGCCTGCAGTTGCGCGCGTGCGCACAGCTCGGCCCAGCCGGGGGCCGGGCGCACGCAGCCGGCACGCAGCGCGGGCCACCAGGCGCTGGGGCTGTCGGCCGCCCAGCCGGGCAGGGCGGCCCAGTCGGCGCGCAGCCAGCGCGCGCGCGGGCGCTGCACGGCTTGTTCCAGCGGGCCGTCGGGCGCGGGTGCGGCCGCGGGAGGGGTCGGTGCGGTGGGTGCTGCGGGGGCCGACACCGGTGGCACGGCAGTCGGCGCAGGTGCAGGTGCAGGTGCAGGCACGGCGGTGGGCGCCCCTGCCGGCGGTGGGGCCGGCGGCGGCGTGGTGGCGCAGCCGGCCAGGCTTCCTAGAATCACGGCGAGCGCAGCCCAGCCCCCTTGGCGGCAGGCGCGTCGCGCGGCTTTGCGGCCGTTGGGTTGGCTGTTGTCTGGCGCTGCGGCGCACAAGTTGGGTTCACTCGCCATGTGGTTGCTGTTGCTGGAGGCCTTGCTGGCCCTGGGATTGTTGTTGTTCCTGGTGTGGTGGACCATGTTCTCTGGCCGCCCGCGGGGTGAAGTGTTGCCACCGCCGGCGGAAGACCCGCCCCGGGACGGGGCCGAGCCGCCCGGGCGTTGAGCGCCGCGCGGCGGGTGCCCGTGCTGCGCGGCGTGCACCGGCCCCGCAGTGCCGCGGTGTGCCCGCGCGCCGGGGCGCGCAGGCCGGGTCAGTGGTCGAACATGGGTGGGCGCAGAAAGCTGATCGGCGCTTTGCGCAACCGCGCCCACAGCGCCGTGGCGATGCGCCGCCGCTCCTTCAGCTGGATGCCACGCGAGCGCAGCGCCACGCGGAAGGCCAGCGCAAAGCTGACGGCCAGGTTCAGCACGCCCGTCACCAGGATGCCGCCCACGCACAGCCAGAAATCGGTGCGGTAAAGCACGTCCCAGCCCAGTGCGCCAGCGGCGGCGGCCAGCTGGCCCGTGCCCAGGGTGACGTGGCGCACGTCCAGCGGCAGCGCGAAGAAGCTGGCCACCACCGGCACCAGGCCCAGCATCAGCCCCAGCGAGATGTTGGCCGCCAGCCCGCTGATGTGGCCGCGCCACCAGGCCGACCAGCGCTGCGCCCGTGCCGCACCCAGGCGCGCCACCATGCGCGGGTGGTGGGCGATGGCGCTGTCCAGCCGGTGGTACACGAACCAGTTCTCGGCCCAGCCGGCGATCAGGCTGCTGGCAAACAGCAGCACGCCGGTGAACGCGGCATAGAAGGCCGTCGGGCCCGCCAGCGTCAGGTTGTGCAGCACGTACTCCGCCTGGTGGGTGTTGACCAGCGGCGCGCCGGCGCCCGCCATCCATACCAGCTGGATGGCCAACACCAGCGGCCCGCACACGGCGAGGTTGCCCACGATGCCCGCCACCTGCGAGCGGATGAGCTGGGCCACGCGGTCGACGAAACTCTCGATGCGCGCATCGTCCAGCGGACCGGCCAGCGTGGCCGCCATGGCCGGCGCCGTCATGGCCGGTTGTTTGGTGGCCACCGTCCAGTGCAGCAGCATGATCAGCACAAAGCTGGCCGCGTAGTTCACGCCCGCCCACAGGCCGGCCCAGAAGGCCGTGAAACCTAAAGCGGCCAGGCCGAACTTCACCAGCGTGGTGCCGGCGATGACGGCGCCACCGCCGGCCGCGCGGCGCAGCATGTCCTGGTACTCGGCGCGTGTGGTGGTGATGTAGTGTTCGCCGGTTTCGGCGTTGCGTTCGGCCACCTGGCGCGCCAGCAGGCGGTACTGGCGCCCCAGCAGGCGGCGCAGGCCGCGCTGCTCTTCGGCCACCTCCAGCAACTGCAACAGCAGCCGGTGCAGCGCAGACTGTGGCTGTGGGGCCAACAGGCCTTCCAGCAGGGCCTCGATGCGGTCGGCGCGTTGTTGCAGCTGTTCCAGCTCGAACACCACGTTCACCGACACGCCGAACTCTTCCAGGTGCGCGCCCACGCTGGCCGCGGCCTGCCGGCAGGTGCCCAGCAACGCCCGCAGGTACTGCGCGGCCTGCAGCGTGGCGGCGCTGTCGCCGGCCTCGCGCGCGCGGCGCAGGGCTTCAGCGGCCTGGGTGAGCTGGCGGAACGGCTCGTCGGCCAGGGCCGTGCGGTCCATGCGGCGGCGCAGGGCCGGGGCGTAGGCGCTGGCCTGCATGGCGCTGACCAGGATGGTCAGCGCGTCTTGCATGGCCGTGCGCCACAGCAGGGGGTCGGCCGGGGCCAGCATGTGGCCCACGCGCTGCAGCGTCTCGGCGTCCAACTGGTCCAGCCAGGCGGCGTCTTGGGGGCGGAACAGCAGCTGGAACAGCTCGGCCAGGTCGCTGGTGTCGGGCGTGCCGGGCAGCCAGCGCAGGCGCAAGCGCCGCCCCACTTCGCTGAACAGTGACTGCCGCGAGCCCAGGCCGAAATCGGCGAACAGCGCCGCGGCGTCCACGCCGGTCCACAGCGCCGTGACCTGGGCCTGCACCTTGTCGCGCAGCGCCGGGTGCGCATCCAACTGGTTCAGCAGGTGGCGCAGGCGCAGCAGCGGCAAGGGGGTGCGGGGGTTGGCCCCTTCGGCATCGGCCGGTGTGGCCGGCAGTGCCTTGGCGGGTGCGTGGCGCAACCACTCCATCAAGCGCACCCACCACAGGTGGCGCTCCGGGCGGGGAGCGCGCGCGTCGGCGGCGTTGAACAGCGCCGTGAGGTCCCAGGTTTGGCCGCTCCTCATGCGGGGTGGCTCACTGCAGCAGGCCGGGATAGACCAGCTGGAACTCGTCGACCGGCGCGTCGAAGGGGTGGGCGTCTTCGGTCATGCAGAAGAAGGTGCCGCGCATCTGGCCGTGCGGGGTGTCCAGCCGCGTCCAGCTGGTGTACTCGAAACGTTCGCCGGGCTTGAGCAGGGGCTGGTGGCCCACCACCGCCAAGCCACGCACTTCTTCGGTCTGGCCGTGGGCGTTGGTGATGAGCCACTGCCGCGCCACCAGCTGCGCCGCCACGGCGCCGGTGTTGACGATGGTGACGGTGTAGGCGAAGGCGTAGGGCCCGTCGGGCAGTTGCGACTGCTCGGCCAAGTACTGCACCGCCACGCTGCATTGGAAGGCAGGTTTGCGCATGCGGCGCATTGTGGCAGGCCACCTAAAATACCCCGCATGAGCACCTTCCGCATCGCCCCCAGCCTTCTTTCTGCCGACTTTGCCCGCCTGGGCGAGGAGGTGCGCAACGTGGTGGCCGCGGGTGCCGACTGGATCCACTTCGACGTGATGGACAACCATTACGTGCCCAACCTGACCTTCGGCCCCATGGTCTGCCAGGCGCTGCGCAAGCACACCACGGCACCCATCGACGTGCACCTGATGGTGCAGCCGGTGGACGCCCTGGCCCAGGCGTTCTGCCAAGCCGGTGCCGACATCGTCACCTTCCACCCCGACGCCAGCACCCACGTGGACCGCACGCTGCAGCTGATCAAGGCCGAAGGCAAGCAGTGTGGCTTGGTGTTCAACCCCGCCACGCCGCTGGACGTGCTGGAGTGGACGCTGGACAAGGTGGACGTGGTGCTGCTGATGAGCGTGAACCCCGGTTTCGGCGGCCAGAGCTTCATCCCCCACACGCTGCGCAAGTGCGAACAGGCGCGCCGGCTGATTGAACGCAGCGGCCGCGACGTGCGCCTGGAGGTGGACGGCGGCATCAAGGTGGACAACATCCGCCAGGTGGCCGACGCCGGTGCCGACACCTTCGTGGCCGGCAGCGCCATCTTCGGCCAGCCCGACTACAAGGCCGTCATCGACGCCATGCGCGCCGAACTGGCGCGCTGAACGTCTTTCGCGGCGCCGAACGGGCGCGCTGAAGCAGGTTCAGCGCGCGGCCGGCGCCACACAGCCCGGCTGCCACAGCGCCAGGTCGGCGCGCGGCTGGGCCACGCAGGGCAGGGTGCAGCCCTCGGCTTTTTCTTCGGCGCTCAGCCCCGGCCAGTCCAGCGTGTAGGCCACCGGGGCCGGCCCGTGTGCCTGCCCTGGCGCGGTAGGCACCACGCACAAACAGGCGCGGCAGGTGCCGTTGCGGCAGCTGCTGGGCAGACGCACGCCCGCGGCCAGCGCGGCTTGCAGCAGGGTCTGGTCTTCGCGGGCTTCGAAGTGCAGGCCGGCCGGCAGCACCTGCACGCTGAAGACGCGGGGTGGGGTGGTCATGCCAATCTGTCCACGCGCCGCGCCAGCACCACGCTGGTGGTGGTGCGTGTCACGCCATCGATCTCGCCGATGGCGTCCAGCAGCGCGTCCAGCCTTGCCGTGCTGTCGGTGGCCAGCAGCGCGATGTAGTCGAACTCGCCGCTCACCGACGACAACTGCAGCAGTTCCGGCAGCCGCGTCAGCGCGCGTGTGACGTCGCGCGCGGTTTTTGGGCTGACGGTGATGCCCACATAAGCCTGCACCGCCTGTTCACCGGCGCCGCTGCCCAGGCGCACCGTGTAGCCCAGCACCACGCCTTCACGCTCCAGCCGCGCCAGGCGCGCCAGCACCGTGGTGCGCGCCACGCCCAGC
>JBKCUM010000154.1:0-31671 GCA_046318395.1 Rubrivivax sp. | reverse complement strand
CCGAGTTGGGCGGCGAAGGAAGGGGTGGTGTCGTTCATGGGGTGGTGGCGTTGGAAGCGGCAGGGGCGGCGGGGTGGTCGGGGTGGGGTGGTGTCGGTGCAGCGGCCTCGGGCGCCCCGTCTTCGGCCGCGGCGTTGCGGCGGTCGGCGTAGCGCGTGAGGTCCAGGCCCGGGGCGGTGCGCGTGGGGGCCGAGGTCGTGCTGTGCTGCAGTTCCTCGCGCACCTGGCGCGCCCACAGCACCACCTCGGCGATCACGTCGAACAGGTCGGCGGGCACGGTGTCGCCCACCTCGGCGCGGGCCAGCAGGTCACGCGCCAGCGGCACGTTGCGAACGATGGGCACACCCGCGTCTTCGGCGGCTTCGCGCATGGCGCGCGCCACCGCGTCTTCGCCCTTGGCGGCGATGGTGGGCACGGGGCAGGTCTGGCGGTCGTAGTCGATGGCGATGGCCACGTGCGTGGGGTTCACCACCAGCACGTTGGCCTGGCGCGCAGCACTGGCGGCACCACGCTGCGACCACTCTTCCTGCGTCTGCTTGCGCTGCTGCTTGACGTGCGGGTCGCCCTCGTTGTCCTTGTGCTCCTGGCGGATGTCGCGCCGGCTCATGCGCATCTTCTTCGTGAAGCTCCAGCGCTGGTACACGGCGTCCAACAGGGCCAGCAGCGCGAACAAACCCAGCGTCCAGCCCAGCAGCGGGCGCAGCGTGGCGTCCAGCGCACCGGCCAAACTGGCGGGCTGGCGCTGCACCGGCAACAAGGCCAGGCTGGGCAACAGCGAGCGCACCACCAGCCAGGCCACGGCCAGCAGCGCGACGCTCTTGAGCACGGCCTTGAACAACTCGATCAAGGCGTCCAGCGTGAACATGCGCTTGATGCCTTCCACCGGGTTCAGGTTCTCCAGCTTGGGCATCACGCGGTCCAGCGCGAACACCGGGCCCACCTGCAGGAACTCCGTCAACACACCCACCGCCGCCAGCGGCAGCAACACCACGGCGCTCAGGCTCAGCAGCGTCCACAGTGCCTGCCGGGCCAGCGTGGGCGCGGCCAGCGCGAAGGGCTGCTGCAGCACCTGCAAAGCGGTGTGCATCAAGGCCAGCAACTGCTCGCCGGCGTAGGCCCCGGCGGTGAGCATCAACACCGCGGCCACGCCCAGCGTCACGGTGCTGCTGAGGTCCTTGCTCTTGGGCACCTGGCCCTTCTTGCGCGCGTCCTGCAGCTTCTTCGGTGTGGGCTGTTCGGTCTTGTCGCCGCTGTCGTCGTTCTGGGCCATCGCAAAGGTTTCCGGGGTCGTTGCTGTCGGGGCCCGCCGATGGTCAGGGTCCACCCCAGCCGGGGTGTGACGGCAATCGCAACGGCGTGTTTCCTAGGGGCCCCCCCGCCCAGCGCTGAACAGTTTTCGCGCGCCGCACACGCGCGTTGTTAGTTAGGCAAGGTTCGCTGTTACATGCAACGCCCTGATACGTTTGCCGTGAACAATGTCACGGGTCGGTCGCGTCCGGCGCCAACACTGCCCTTCCACAAAACAGGGAGTGGCGATGTCTGGAAGCGGTGTTGGTCGGGCCATGCGGGCCCTGGGCGCGGGGGCCCTGGCGGGCTTGTGCGCCCTGCCGCTGTGCGCGCAGACCGACGCCTGCGAAGCCTTGCACAGCCCGGCCTTGCGCCAGCGTTTCGCGCTGGTGGCCGCGGCTTGCCCGGTGGCATCGGCGGTGCAGACCGACCGCGCGGCCCCGGCGCCGGCGCGCCCAAGGCCTGACGCCGAATCGGCCCACCTGCTGCTGTTCAGCCGGCCCGGCTTGGTCAGCAGCACGGGCGCAGAAGGCCCGGCGGTCAACGCCGCACCGGCCGCGCCACTGACCAGCCCGACCAACAGCCGGACCAACGCGGCCAAAGCCGCGCGGCGCCCACCCAGCCCACCCCCCGCCGCGGCCAGCCGCCCGGAAAGCCGCGCGGTGCAACTGGCACCCCACATCGACGACACCGCGCAGCGCCACGACATCGACCCGCTGCTGCTGCACGCCATCGCGCACGTGGAGTCGCGCCACAACCCGCAAGCGCGCAGCCACGCCGGCGCGCTGGGCGTGATGCAGGTGATGCCAGCCACCGCGCAGCGCTTCGGCGTGGCCCACGCGCCGGCTTTGCACGATGTGCGCACCAACCTCGACGTCAGCGCCACCTACCTGAAGACGCTGCAGCGCCGCTTCCAGGGGCAGCTGCCCTTGGTGCTGGCCGCCTACCACGCCGGTGAAGGCGCGGTGGAACGCAGCGGCCGGCGGGTGCCCGAGAACGGACAGACCCCCGGCTACGTGGCCCAGGTGCTGGCCCAGTACCGCGCACTGACGCAGGCCGCGCGCAGCGCCACGCCCGCACCGCACTGAAACCTCTACCGGCAGCGCAGCACCATGTCTTCCCCCGTGAGCCTGGCCCCACCGCAAAGCCGCAGCAGCGACCTGTTGCTCGTGGCCGGCGTGTGCGTGGTGCTGGGCACCATGGTGCTGACGCTGACGCCGCTGCTGATCGACACCCTGGTGGCCATCAACATCGTCATCGGCGTGGTGCTGCTGCTGGTGGCGCTGTACGTGGCCTCACCGCTGGAGTTCTCGGTGTTCCCCAGCGTGCTGCTGGTGACCACGCTGTTCCGCCTGGCGGTCAGCATCGCCACCACCAAGCTCATCCTGCTGGACGGGCACGCCGGCCACATCATCGACACCTTCGGCCACCTGGTGGCCGGCGGCAACCTGGTGGTGGGCCTGGTGGTGTTCCTCATCATCACCGTGGTGCAGTTCATCGTCATCGCCAAGGGCGCCGAGCGCGTGGCCGAGGTGTCGGCGCGCTTCTCGCTGGACGCGATGCCCGGCAAGCAACTCAGCATCGACAGCGACCTGCGCAGCGGCCTCATCGACAAGGACGAAGCGCGCCGCAAGCGCCGCGACCTGGAGCTGGAAAGCAAGCTGCACGGCAGCCTGGACGGCGCGATGAAGTTCGTGAAGGGCGACGCCATCTGCGGCATCGTCATCATCGTCATCAACCTGCTGGGTGGCCTGGGCGTGGGCGTGATGCAGCAGGGGCTGAGCCTCAGCGAGGCGCTGCTGAAGTATTCGCTGCTGACCATCGGCGACGGCATGGTGGCGCAGATCCCGGCGCTGCTGGCGGCCATGGCCGCGGGGCTGATCGTCACACGGGCCACCAGCGACGAACGCGACCGCCACCTGGGCGAGGCCATCGGCCGCCAACTGGCCGCCAAGCCGCGTGTGCTGGTGGTGGCCGGCGGCCTGTGTTTCCTGCTGGCCCTGGTGCCGGGTTTTCCTTGGTGGGTGTTCGGCACCATGGCCCTGTTGCTCGCAGGCAGCGGTGCGCTGCTGCTGCCGGCCATGAAGGCCCGTTGGCAGCGCTTCACACGGCCGGCCCGCGAGACCGTGCTGCGCCGCAAAGACGCTGCGCCCACCACGCTGGCCACCGCCGTGCCCACCGTGCTGGCCCCGCTGCCGCTGGTGCTGCGCCTGCCGGCCGGCGTGCTGCAGGCCGACAGCGCCGCGGCCCTGGTGGCCAGCCTGGAAGGCCTGTTGGACGCCTTGCACCTGCGCCTGGGCCTGGCCTTGCCGCGCGTGAGCGTGCAAAGCCATGGCGACGGCCAGGGCTGGCAGCTGCTGGCCTACGAGGTGCCCATGGCCCAGGGTGACCTGCCCACCGAACCCACGGCCCTGGTGCCCACGCTGCGCGAGGCCGTGCACCAAGCGCTGCGCCGCCACCTGGCCTTGTTCTTCGGCACCCAGGAAGCCGCCAGCTACCTGCAGCGCGCCGCGCTGGACCTGCCCGACGTGGCGAAAGAAGTGCAGCGCACGCTGCCCCTGCAGCGCGTGGCCGAGATCCTGCGCCGCATGGTCGAAGAAGAGGTGGGCCTGCGCAACGCGCGCGACATCTTGGAAGCGCTGGCCGATGCGGCGCAGCGCGAGAAAGACGTGTTCGCGCTGACGGAGTTGGGCCGCATCGCGCTGAAGCGGCAGATCAGCCACGCCGCTGCGCCCGACGGCGTGCTGCGCGCGCTGTTGCTGACACCCGAGCTGGAAGAACTGCTGCGCGGCGCCGTGCGCGTGAACGGCGGTGTGCAGCAACTGGCGCTGGACCCGGCACGCAGCCGCGCGCTGAGCCAGGCCTTGGCGCAGGCCGTGCAGCGCCTGCAGCCCGCGGCCGTGGTGACGGCCGTGGACATCCGCCGGCACGTGCGCAAGCTGCTGGAAGCCGATTGTTTCGACACCCCTGTGCTCAGCTACCACGAACTGGTGCCCACGCTGCGACTGGAACCGCTGGGCCAGGTCGGCCTGCCCGATGAAGCCTTGTTGGCCGCCCCATGAAAAAGTTCTCCTTGTTGCGCCTCGTTTTGAACGTCAGCCCGCTGCAAGCGGTGGTGACCACCGTGCTGGCCGCGCTGCTGGCGGCGTTGCTGCTCGGCCTGCCGGCGGCGCAGGCCATGCCCATTCCTTTCGCCGACCGCGAGGTGCCGCTCACAGCCCGCGAGCAGCCCATCGCCGCCTTCCTGCAAGACCTGTTCGGCCGCATCGACATCCCGGTGGCCGTCAGCCCCAACGTGCGCGGCTCGGTGAACGGCAGCTTCAGCGGGCCGGCCGAGCGCACCTGGAAATCGGTGTCGCGCGCCTTCAACCTGGTGGAGTACTACGACGGCGCGGTGCTGCACATCGTCACCCCCACCGACATGGGCACACGCACACTGCCGCTGCCGGCCAGCGTGGGCGCGCGCGTGCAGCGCACGGTGACGGAAATGCGCCTGGTGGACACCCGCAACACGCTGAAGACCACGCGTGAAGGCACGCTGGTCATCAGCGGCACGCGGCGTTTCATCGAGCAGGTGGAAGAGATCGCCCGCGCGCAGGACGTCAGCGACCGCAGCGGCACGCCCACGGGCTTCCGCGTGTTCTACCTGCGCTACGCCTGGGCGCAAGACGTCACCATCAACTTCGGCGGCCGCCAGGCCGTGCTGCCCGGGGTGGCCAGCACCGTGCGTGCGCTGATGACCAGCCACGCGCGCAGCCAGGTGGCGGTGCAGAGCTACGAGACCGCGCCTTCGGCCACCGTGGCGGGCGTGCGCGGCCAGCGCAGCCAGCGCGTGCCGCTGCCGGGGCCCGCCGGCCCAGGGCTGGGGACCTTGGGTGGGCCCGAGGCCAACGCACAACTGGCGTCGGCACCGGTGGTGGCCAACGCGCCGGCCCTGCAGGCGCGCGGTGACACCAGCAGCGCCGCAGCCATGCCCATGGTGGTGGCCGCCGACCCCAGCCAGGTGCGCGTGGAGGCCGACGCACGGCTGAACGCCGTGGTGGTGCGCGACGCGCCGGAGCGGCTGGAGCAGTACGAACAGCTGATCGCCGCGCTGGACGTGGAGCCGCAGTCGCTGGAGATCGAGGCCACCATCATCGACCTGAACACCGAGAAGCTGCGGCAGCTGGGCATCAACTGGCGTTTCAGCAAAGGCGGCAGCTCGCTGCTGTTCGGCCGCGGTGATGCCTCAGACCTGGCGCTGAGCCCGACCACCGCGCCCATCGACGTCACGCCCAGCGGCGCCGGGGGTTTTGTGTCGGCGGTGCTGGGTGGGGCCAACGAGTTCATCGCGCGCATCAACGCGCTGCAAAGCCAGGGCGCGGCCAAGGTGGTCAGCAGCCCGCAGGTGCTGACGCTGAGCAACGTGGAAGCCGTGTTCGACAACAGCAGCACCTTCTACGTGCGCGTGGCCGGCCGCGACGACGTGGACCTCTTCAACGTGAGCGCCGGCACCACGCTGCGCGTGACGCCGCATGTCTTCAAGGACAACGGGCAGGTGCGCATCAAGATGCTGGTCAGCATCGACGACGGCACGCTGGGCAGCCGCACCGTGGACACGCTGCCGGTGGTGAACCGCTCGTCCATCAACACGCAGGCGCTGATCTTCGAAGGCGAGAGTCTGCTGGTGGGCGGCATCACGCGCGAGGCCAGCAACGACGACGTGACCAAGGTGCCCTTCCTGGGCGACATCCCGCTGCTGGGCGCGCTGTTCCGCAGCAGCACCACGGCCAACGCGCGGGTGGAGCGGCTGTTCTTGATCCAGCCACGCCTGGCCGGCGCCCGGCGCACGGCGCTGGCCACCACCGGGCCGGGCCTGCCCACCGCCGTACCCCCCACTGGCACCACCAGCGGCACGGAGACCGCACCATGAGCACCGCCTACCAGTTGCAGGTGCTCAGCGGCGAGCAGGCCGGCGCGCAGGCGCCGCTGGCCGAGGGCCAGGCCTGCACCGTCAGCGGCACCTTGGACAGCGACGTGGTGTTGCGCGGCGAAGCCGGCCACGGCGGCCGCTTGCAGCTGCAGGTGCTGAACGGCCAGTTGCAGCTGCAGGTGCTGCAAGGCCAGGTGCAGGTGGGTGACGACACGCTGCAGGCCGGCCAGCAGCGCCAGGTGGCACTGGACTGCCCGCTGCAGCTGGGCCAGACCCGGCTGGCCGTGGTGGCCACGGCCGAAGCGGCGGCCGATGGGGCCGAAGCCGCATGGGCCGATGAACCGCTGGCGGCCCCCACCGCCCCCGCAGCCCCCACGGCACCACCCGCCGCCCCGGCCCCGCGCCCGGCGCCCAGGCCCGCGCACAGCCCCTGGCCGCGCCGCTTGGTCAGCGCCGGTGGCGCGCTGGCCGCGGTGTCTATGGGCGTGCTGGCTTTTGCCTACAGCGCCTTGCCCGGTACGCCCACGCCGGAGCAGCAAGCGCGCCGGGCCGAAGCCCTGCTGCACGGCGCAGGCTGGCCCAAGCTGACCGTGCGTGTGCAAGGCCAGGCCCTGCAGGTGGACGGCTACCTGGAAACCCAGGCCCAGCGCAGCCGTGCCGAACAGCTGCTCACGGCCGAAGGCCTCAGCGCCCGCTGGCAGGTGTGGGTCAACGAAGCCCTGGCCGTGGCGGTGCAGGACGTGTTCCGCGTGCACGGCCTGAACGCCCGTGCAGAGACCACCGGCCCCGGCGCCGTGCGCGTGCACACCACCACGCCCGACCCCGCCGTGCTGGACGGCGTGCGCAGCAGCGCCCGGCGCGACGTGCCCGGCCTGGCCCAGCTGGAGATCGTCAACAACCCGACCCCACCCAGCGGCGGGGCCACCCCCGTCATCGACGAACCCGGCAAACGCCTGTCGGCCATCGTGCCCGGGGCCCCGCCCTACGTCGTCACAGCCGACGGCACGCGCTACTTCGAAGGCGCGCTGCTGCCCACCGGCCACCGCATCCACCGCATCGAACAGCACCAGGTGGTGCTGGAACTGCAGGGCGTGCACACGCCGCTGCTGTTCTGAACCCGCGCACCCCGCGACTAACCTTGATAACGAGGCACTCCATGAGCAACACCGTGAACCCCTTGTCCGTGATGGCCACCGCCCCCACCAAGAGCAGCCAGGCCGCCGGCGACGGCAGCACCTGGTTCCAGGCCATGGCCGAAGCCTGGGGCCAGACCCTGGACAACCAGGCCAACAAGCTGGAGACCCTGGGCACGCAGATCGGCGAGGGCGGGGACCAGCCTTCCACGCTGACGCAGATGAGCGCCGAAGCGCTGAAGATGGGCTTCCTGTCGCAGAGTTCGCACACGGCGCTGTCCAGCACCGGCGAAGCGCTGAAGACCATGGCGCAGAAGTCCTGAGCCCGGCCGCGGAACTTCGCCCATGGACGGCATCTCTGCCCTTTCTGCAGCCTCGGCGCCCGGCGCCGCTGGCGCCCTGGCGGCGCACCCGGCCGGCGCTGCCGGCGTGGCGCAGGCGGGTTACGGCGCGTCGCTGAACGACGTGGCGGCTTTCGAAGGCGCGCTGGCGCGGGCCCGCAGCGCTGGCGCGCAGGGCTTCGCCAGCCCCGCCGTGCAGGTGCAGCCGGCGCACAGCCTGCACGCACCGGGCGAGGCCCTGAACGCCTTGTTCAAGCCGCTGGAGCACATCAACAGCCAAGCCGCCGACCTGGCCACCCAGGCCCGCGTGGCGCAAACCGAAGGCCGTGCGCTCACGCCCAGCGAAATGGTGCTGCTGACCGTGAAGTGCCACGAGTTCATGTTCCATTGCCAGCTGACGGCCAACGTGGCCAACCGCACGTCCGACGGTCTGCAACAGCTGTTCAAACAACAGGCCTGACGCCATGCCCCGCCACGTCACCCCCCTGCGCCTGGCCGCGGCCGTGCTGGCTGCAGCCTTGCTGGCCGGTTGCGGCGAGCAAGAGCTCTACAACGGCCTGTCGCAGCGCCAGGCCAACGAGATGACGGCCGTGCTGCGCCACGCCGGCATCGAGGCCGACAAGCAGGCGCGCGACGCCGGCACCTTCGCGGTGGTGGCGCCCAAGGCGCGTTTCGCCCAGGCCATCGAGGTGCTGCGCGCCCACGGCTACCCGCGCGAGGGCTACGACACGCTGGGCCAGGTGTTCAAGAAGGAAGGTTTTGTTTCCTCGCCGCTGGAAGAACGTGCGCGGCTGAGCCACGCGCTGTCGCAGGAAATCGCCAACACCATCGCCAGCATCGACGGCGTGCTGGTGGCCCGTGTGCACCTGTCCGTGCCCGAGCGTGATCCGCTGTCGGACAAGGTGCCGGTGTCCTCGGCTTCGGTGTTCATCAAGCACCGGCCGGGCACCGACCTCAGCGCCCGCGTCGGGCAGGTCAAGGCCTTGGTGGTGAACGCCTTGCCCGGCCTGCCTTACGACCACGTCACCGTGGCGCTGTTCCCCGCCGAACCACTGCCCGCCGCGCCGGCACCGGCCGCCGGCCTGGGCGGGCTGGACACCCTGCTGTGGGTGCTGGGCGGCCTGGGCGGCGCCAGCGCCGCGGCCGGCGGGGCCTGGTGGTGGCACCGGCGGCGCCCCACGGCCGGCGGCGACACCGGCACCACCCCGCTGGAGCCCGCGCTGGGCGCAGCCAGCGCCACCAGCCCCGCAGACGCCACCGCGCCCGGCACCGCCCTGGCCCCCCTGTCACGTTGACCCCCACGAGCCCCGGTGAACTGGATGACCGCCCCCACCCCCAGCGCTGCCGGCCTGCGCCAGCGCCGCCAAGCCGCCGCCCGCGCGCTGCAACAACACCCGCGCCGCGCCCAGCTGAGCTGGGCCGACCTGGCCGCCTGGCCGGCCTGGGCCAGCCTGCCCGTGGCCGAACAACGCCAGCTGGCGCTGCGCTGCGGCGCCTGGCGCCACGCCGCGGCCTGGCGGCGTTGCATCAGCGGCGCGCTGCTGCAGCAGTTGCCGCTGCTGCTGGGCGGGCCCGCCAGCGCGCGGCTGCTGTCGCCCGCCCAGCCCGCCCCGGGGCCCGACACCGCCGCCAGCCTGCCGCCGGCCGACAGCGTGGCCGACTGGCTGCTCGCCGAAGGGCAGGCCGTGCTGCTGGCCAGCGTGCCTTCACCGCTGCTGCGCCTGCTGCTGCGCGAAACCCTGGCCCCGGCCGATGCCACCGCCTGGCTGGCCCCGCCCCTGGAAGCCACGCTGGCCCAACGCGTGCTGGCCGAGGCCCGCCGGTGAACACCGCACCGACCCCCACCTGGCTGGCGCTGCACCGCGGCGCACACACCAGCCTGGCCACGCAGCAGCTGTTTCTGCAGGCCGACGAACTGAGCCAGGCCGAAGACGCACGGGCCCTGCTTCAGCGCCTGGAAACCCTGGCCGCGCAGCGCGCGGCCGAACTGCAGGCCGCGCGCGAACAAGCGCGGGCCGAAGGCCACGCCGCGGGCCTGGCGGCCGGCCGCGCCGAGGCCCTGGCCCACACCGCCCCGCAGCTGTGGGCCGCTTGGCAGCAAACTTTGCAAACGAGTGCACAGGCGCTGACCACCCTGCGCGGCCAGGTGGTGGACCTGGCCCTGCAGGTGGTGCAGCACATCAGCCAAGACCTGGGCCCGGCCGCCACCGTGGCCGCTTTGGCCGACAAGGCCGCCTTGCAGCTGCTGCCCGACAGCGCCACCACCGTGCACGTGCACCCCGACGTGGCCGCCGCCGTGGCCCACCGTGTGGACAGCCGGCCCGGGGTGCTGGGCGTGCGCGCCGACCCCCACCTGCCGCTGCACGGCTGCCGCCTGCACAACGCCGCCGGTGAACGCGTGGCCGACCTGGACCAGCAGCTGCACCGCGTGGCCACGGCCCTGGCCGACACCGCCGCGACGGCCTGAACACCAAGAGAACGCCGCTTGAACGCCCACCCCCCCACCACCAGCACCGACAGCGTCGCCTGGCTGGCCCAGCTGGGCCAGCTGGGCCAGCGCTTGCAGGCCACGCGCACGCTGGCCGAACGCGGCCGCGTGGTGCAGGCTTTCGGCACCACGCTGCGGGTCAGCGGCCTCACCGCGCGCATCGGCCAGCAGTGCCTGCTGCACAGCGGCGGCGGCGCCCCGCTGCGCGCCGAGGTGGTGGGCCTGGCCCAGGGCGACGCCATCCTGGTGCCGCTGGCCGGCCTGCAAGACTTGGCCAGCGACGCCGTGGTCGAGGTGGTGGCCGAGGCGCCGCGCATGCCGTTCGGCGCCGGCCTGCTGGGCCGCGTGCTGGACGCCTTCGGCCAGCCGCTGGACGGCCGCCCGCTGCCCACCGGCCTGCTGAGCCAGGCCGTGCAGGCCGACGCGCCCAACCCGTTGCAGCGCGTGCCTGTGCACCAGCCCTTTGCCACCGGCGTGCGCGCCATCGACGGCCTGCTCACCGTGGGCGTGGGCCAGCGCCTGGGCATCTTCGCCACGGCCGGCGGTGGCAAGAGCACGCTGATGGGCATGCTGGCGCGCCAGGCCGACAGCGACGTCAACGTGGTGGCGCTGATCGGCGAACGCGGCCGCGAGGTGCGGGAGTTCATCGAAGACAGCCTGGGCCCGCAGGGGCTGGCGCGCTCGGTGTTGGTGGTGGCCACCTCGGAGCGCCCGGCCATGGAGCGGCTGCGCGCGGCCCAGGCCGCCACGGCCATCGCCGAAGGCTTCCGCGCCCAGGGGCTGCGGGTGATGCTGCTGATGGACTCCGTCACCCGCTACGCCCGCGCGTTGCGCGAGGTGGGGCTGTCGGTGGGCGAACCCGCGGTGCGGCGCGGTTTTCCGCCTTCGGTGTTCGCCGAACTGCCGCGTTTGTTTGAACGCGCCGGCAACGACGCCCAGGGCGCCATCACCGCCTTCTACGCCGTGCTGGCCGAAGACGAAGACGGCAGCGACCCGGTGGCCGAAGAAGTGCGCTCCATCCTGGACGGCCACATCGTGCTGTCGCGCGAACTCGGCCAGGCCGGCCACTACCCGGCCATCGACGTGCTGGCCAGCGCCAGCCGTGTGTTCACGCGCGTGGCCACACCCACCCAACAGAGCGCCGCCTTGCAGTTGCGCGCGCTGATGGCCAAACACGCCGAGATCCGCTTCCTGCTGCAGGTGGGCGAATACGCCGCCGGCAGCGACGCGGTGGCCGACCGCGCCATCGCCCTGTGGCCCCAGGTGCAGGCCTTTCTGCGCCAACGCCCCGACGAACCCAGCGCCTGGGCCACCACGCAGCAGGCGCTGCAACAGCTGAGCACCCCATGAACCTGCACACCCTGCACCACATGGCCCAACTGCTGCGCCTGCGGTCCCTGCGCGAAGACCAGGCCCAACAAGCCTGGCAGCAGGCCCGTGCCCAGCTGGACCAGGCCACCCAAGCGCTGCTGCAACTGCAGCACCAACAGGCCGGTGAACGTTGCCAGCGCCAGGCCCTGCTGGCGTGGCTGGCCGGCACCGGCGCGCCGGAACTGCCGCGCGTGGCCCCCCAGGCCGGCGCCAGGCTGGCCGCGCTGGACGAGTCGCTGGAACGGCTGGAGTACGCGCTGATCGACGCCGACGCCGCGCTGCAGCGCGCCCAACAAGCCGCCCAGGCCACACGCAGCGCCTGGCTGCGCGAACAGGGCCGGCACCAGGCCGTGCAGCAGCTGGCCGAGCAGGCGCGCCAACGCTGGGGCCAGCTGCTGACGCAGCGGCAGGAACGTGAACAAGCGGCGCCCCGCGCCCGCGCCTGGCCATGAACACGCCCGTGCAGCCCCGCCGCCCGCAACCGGCGCCGGGCACCGCCCCCACCGCCCCGCCGCCGCACCGCGAAGCCGGGCCGCGTTTTCAGCAGGCCCTGGACCGTGCCGCCACGGCCAACAACACGGCCACGCCCGCTGCGCCTGAAGCCCAAGCCGAAGGTGGGCGTGCCCCGGCCGAAGAAGGCCATGCGCAGCGGCGCAGCCGCCCTGGCCAGCGGGCACGGCGACCGCCCGCCCCACCGCAGGCCGCGCTCAGCCCAACACCACAGGAACGCGACACGGCATCGCCGCGCCCGCCACACCACGGCGACGCGCCCGCCGCGCCAGAAGCCCTGGCGCTTGGGCCGGCTGCGCAACGCGCGGCGGGCCAGACCGACGGCCCCCAAACCCAGCCCACCCAGGCCCACCACCACGCGGGCCCCACCGCCGGCGACGCGCAAAGGCGGCTGCTGGCCTTGGCGGGCCCCGCCCACCTGAGCGGCTGGCCCAACTTCGCGGCGGGCACAGGCCCGGCCACCCACTGGCAGGTGCAGCTGCAGGTGCAGCCACCCGGCACGGCCGCGGCCGACCGGCAGCCCGCCACGTTGTGGGTGCAGGCGCCGGCCGCTGGTGCCAGCCCCTGCGCGGGGCTGCAGCTGCAGCTGTGCGCACCGGCCTCCCAGCTGCTGGCGCCCAGCCTGCAGGCCCTGCAGCAACGCTTGGCGCAGCGCGGCCACCACTTGGTGGCCCAGGCCTTCGATGGGCCCGACGACGCACCCACCCAACCCCGCGCGGCGCACCGCGCCCACGCACCCACCACTTCGGCGTTAGACGCGCCAGAACCGGAACCCTGGCCATGACCCCCGACCAAGCCCCCGCCCTGCAAAGCCTGACGCGTGAACTGGGCCGCCACCTGCTGGCCCTGCCCCATGGCCACGGCCCGCTGCCGCCACCCCACCGGCTGCCGGCGGCCCACGTCGCCCGCGGCCCGGCCCTGCTGGCACGTGGCCACGCCGGGCCCAGCGCACGCCAGAACGCCCGCCAGCTGTACGAACGTTGCCTGACGCACTTCCGCCAGCGCGCCCAGCCCGGGGCCACGCTGGACGACCTGGGCCTGGCCGCCGCCTACTTCGTGCTGGCCAACCTGGAAGCCCTGCACGGCCTGCAGGCCGACGAGCCCCTGCTGCTGCAGGTGGAGGCCCAGATGCGCAGCGCCCTGGCCGCCAGCCCGCACTGGCAGCGCGCCAGCCTGGCTGAACAGCAAGCCTGCTTCGAGCAGCTGGCCATCGTGGGCGTGCTGGTGGCCGAAAGCAGCCGCCAAGCGCAGCGCCAGGGCCCGGCCGCCCAAGCCCATGTGCGCCAGGCCGCACGCGGCTACCTGCACCGCTGGCTGGGCCTGAACCCCGAACGGCTGACGTTGAACGACCAGGGCCTGGCCCTGGCCTTGGAAGCGGCATGAGGCCCCGACGCCATGGCCGCGCAGCGGTGAACAGCGTCCAGCGCCTCGTGGCGCTGGCGACGGTTCAGCGCCCCGTGGCGCTGGCGACCGTTCAGCGCCCCGTGGCGCTGGCGACGGTTCAGCGCCCCGTGGCGCTGGGGGCCCTTCAACACCCACCCGTCAGCGCTGCAGCCGGTCCGGTGCCCTCAGCGGCCAACGCCGCGCCAGCCCAGGCACCCCACCCGTGAACCCGCTGGCCGCCCTGGAAGCCACGCCTGGCATGGGCCACGCGCCCTCGGCCACGCTGCAAGCGCTGAACGACGCCTTGGCCGCGGCCTGGGCCGAACCCGCACAGGCACCCGCCGCCCACCTGCCCGTGGCCGACGCACCCGTGGCCCTGCCCAACGTGGGCGACACCCAGGCCAGCAGCCCTGGCGCGCTGGCGCCGCTGGCCACCGCGCCCAGCACCCTGTTGCACAGCGCCGGCGCCGTGCACGCGGCCGCGCCGCCACCGGGGTCGGAAGGCCCCGCAGCGCTGGGCACCCAGGACACGGCGGGCCTGGCCTGGGCACCGCTGGCCATCCACGGCGCCGGGCCCGCGCGCAGCGACAGCCCCGACGCGCCCAGCCTGCCCGGTCACCACCGCGCACTGCAACTGGGCGGCCAGCCGCCCACCGACCCCACGGCCCACCCGGCCGCCTCACCGGGCTGGGCCCCGCTTCGCCGCGAGCCAGACGCCGTCGACAGCGGTGCCGAGGGCGATGCACAGCCACAAGGCCAGGAACACGGTACCGACACCCCGGATGGCGCCCCCGTCCCCGCCTGGCCGGCCGACAGCGCCACCCAGGCCCAGGCCTGGTGCGCCCGGCTGCAAGCCGCCGCGCAGCAAGCCGCGCTGGACGAACTGGCACGCGGCCGCGCCGTGCTGCTGGTGGGCGCCGGCCAAGCATGGTGCCTGCAGCGCCAGCGCGTGGCCAGCTTCAGCAGCCGCGCCAGCGGCCCACCACCGCGCGCCTGGCAAGCCTGGCGGCTGTTCCGCCAAGGCCAGGCCGGCCCGCGCAGCGCCTGGCAGGCCCGCCAGCCCGACGGGGGCTGCCAGCTGCACCTGGGCCGCCACCTGCCCACCTTGGCCGGCGGCCGCCATTGGGCCGTGGCCGAAGCCCACCGCCTGCAGCAAGCCCTGGGCAACCAGTGGAGCCTGCTGCTGCTGGCGCTGCCCGAGAGCGGCGACGCACCGGCGCACGACACGGCGCCGTCGGCCCAGCCCGCCCACCCTGCTTGGCCCAGCGAGCTGCACCATGGCATGGACTGAACACGCCGGCCGACCGGCCGACCGCCACAACGCCCCCGGGGACCAAGCCGAGGCCGCCCGGCGCCACCTGGCCGACCGCGAGCAGTTGTTGTTCACCTCGCGCGCGCTGGCCGTGGGCGAGATGGCCGCGACGCTGGCCCACGAACTGAACCAGCCCATCGGCACCGTGGCCAACGTGCTGCGCGGCCTGCGCATGCGGCTGCAGCAGCCGCCCACCACCGCCGATGCACAAGCCCAGTTGTTGGCAGGTGTGCAGCTGGCGCTGGACCAGGCCTTGTTCGCCGCGCGTGTCATCGCGCGCATCCGCGACTACACCCACGTGCGCCAGCCGCGCCTGCAGCCGCTGGACCTGGCCCAGGTGGCGCGCACCGCCGCCAGCCTGCTGGACTGGGAGCTGCAGCGCCAGCAGGTGGCCCTGGTGCTGGACTTCACACCCCGGGCCTGCCCGGTGCTGGCCGACGAAACCATGCTGCAGCAGGTCTTCGTGAACCTGCTGCGCAACGCGCTGGACGCGTTGCGCGACAACCCAGCCGACCACCCACCCCAGCTGCGCCTGGGCCTGGCCATCGACCGCGGCCAGGCCGTGCTGAGCGTGCACGACAACGGTTGTGGCCTGCCCAAGGACGCGCAAGACCAGCTCTTCGTGCCCTTCCAAAGCACCAAGCCCAACGGCATGGGCATCGGGCTGAACATCTGCCGCAGCTTCGTGGAACAGCACCAGGGCCGGCTGTGGTTCAGCCCCCCGGACACCGCCCAGACCACCCAGACCGCCGCCCCGGCGCGCGGCACCACCTTCCACGTGGCGCTGCCGCTGCGCACCGCCCCCGAACGGAGCTTTTCCGCATGAACCGCCGCACCATCCACATCGTCGACGACAACCCCGAGTTCCGCCAGTCCGCCCAGTGGTGGCTGGCCGGCGCCGGTTACGCCGTGCAAGCCCACGGCTGCCCCGACAGCGCCCTGCAGGCGCTGAGCCAGCCCGAGGCCGCCGGTGAAGCCGGCGCACGCTGCCTGCTGCTGGACGTGCGCATGCCCGGCATGAGCGGCTTGGACCTGCACGACGCGCTGCTGCAGCGCGGCGTGCAGCTGCCGGTGGTCTACATGAGCGGCCACGCCGACGTGCCGCTGGCCGTGCAGGCCATGCAAAAGGGCGCGATCAGCTTCCTGGAAAAGCCTTTCGCCGACGAAGCGCTGGAGGCCGCGCTGCAACGCGCCTTCGCCGCCGATGAGGCCACCACCGCCGACGCCGCTGCGGCAGCCCGCGCGGACGAGCCCGCCGCGGCCACCGCGCACGACCCCGCCGCGCAGGCCTGGCAGGCGCGCCTGGCGCTGCTGACGCCACGCGAACGCGAGCTGTTCGGCTGGGTGGTGCAAGACAAGCTGAACAAGACCATCGCGGACCTGATGGGCATCAGCATCAAGACCGTCGAGCTGCACCGCAAACGCATGATGGACAAGCTGGGCGCGGCCTCGGCCACGCAGCTGATGCGCATGGTGGTCAGCGGGCGCGTGGCATGAGCCGCTGGTTCGAAGCGGCAGCGGTCGGCGGGCCGCTGCGCCTGGTGCTGCCCGACGCCAACGACCACGCCACAGCTGACGCCCACGATGAGGCGCATCGCCCCGCCTTCGGCGCACCCGAAGACAGCCCGCAAGGCAACGCGAGCGACCCGCTGGACGCTGCGCTGGCCCTGGCGGGCTGCGAGCCGCTGCTGCAGTGGCTGGAAGCCTGGTGGCAGACCGCACTGGACCCGCAGCCGGTGGTGGCCTGGTCACCCCCAGCGGCCGGCGCCGGGCCGTGGTTGTGGGTGCAACCGCGCCACACCGCGGCCGCACCGGCTTGGCGCCTGGGCCTGCCCTGGCCGCAGCTGCTGGCCGCCGGCCCGGCGCCGGCAGGCGGCCCCTGGGCCTGGCCCACGCTGGCCTGGCGCGCTGAACTGGCAAGGTATCGCCAGCCACCGCTGCCCGCCACGGCGCTGGGCGGCACGGGGGCCGCCACCGGCGGCGCGCTGTTGTTGCCGCCGTCGTTCGAAGGCGCGTGGCGCGTGCTGCTGCGCTGCGCCGAACCCCCACTGCAGGCCGAAGCCGAATGGACCGGCCCCGGCCACGCCTGGCAGCTGTGCGGGCCCCCGGAGGCCGCAGACGCCGACACCCAGGCCGACCTTGGCGAAGCCCCAGACGCCGACGCCTGGTGGGTGGAACTGGCCGAACCCTGGCAAGCCAGCGTGCCCACGGTGTTGGGCTGGCCGGTGGCAGCGCCCGCGGAGGACGGCGCCGCCCTGCCTACACGCACCCAGCGCCCCCCCTCGGGCCACGCCCAGCTGTGCGGCCCCGCCGCCGACACCACACCCGGCCTGCGCTGGCCGGGCGAGGTGGTGCCCGCGCTGGGCGGCGCCGCGCTGTGGCTGACAACGCCACCCCCGCCGGCCCTGGCCACCCCGGACGAGGCCCGCGCATGGACCTGACGACGTTCTCGCCGGCCTCGGCGCTGGTCACCGTGGTGGTGATGGCGTTGGCGCCTTTTGTGGCGGTGATGGTCACGTCCTTCACCAAGATCATCATCGTGCTGAGCCTGCTGCGCAGCGCGCTGGGCCTGCAACAGGCGCCGCCCAACGTGGTGCTCAACGGCATCGCCATCGTGCTCAGCGTGTACGTGATGTTTCCGGTGGGCCACCGCATGGGCGAACGCATCGGCCCGCTGGACCAACTGGGCAGCGGCACCAGCGCCTTGCTGCAGGCCGTGGACCGCGGCAAGGAGCCGCTGCGCGACTTCCTGCTGCAGCACTCGGCGCCGCGTGAACGCGCCTTCTTTCTGCGCACGGCGCAAAAGGCGCTGGCCAGCGAAAAAGCCGTGCAGCTGAGCGAGCGCGACTTCATCGTGGTGCTGCCCGCTTTCAGCGTCAGCGAACTCAGCGCGGCCTTCCAGATCGGCTTCCTGATCTTCCTGCCCTTCCTGGTCATCGACCTGGTGGTGGCCAACATCTTGATGGCCATGGGCATGCAGATGCTCACGCCCACCACCGTGTCGCTGCCCTTCAAGCTGCTGCTGTTCGTGCTGGTGGACGGCTGGGTGAAGCTGTCACACGGCCTGGTGCTCACCTACCTGTAGCCCCACCACCATGATGCAAACCGAAGCCCTGCAGCTGACTTACCAGGCCCTGTACCTGGTGCTGGTGCTGAGCGCCCCGCCCGTGGTGGTGGCGGCCCTGGTGGGCCTGCTGATTGCCTTCTTGCAGGCGGCCACGCAGATCCAGGAACAGACCTTCCAGTACGCGGTGAAGTTCTTCGCCATCGTGGTGACCATCTTCGTCACCGCCAGCCTGCTGGGCGGCACCCTGCTGGCGTACACCGACCAGGTGATGACGCAGTTCCCCGGCCTGGTGCGGCGGTGAACGACAGCCTGCTGCGCCTGGGCGAACTGGGCCCGCTGGCGCTGTTGGCGGCCTTGAGCTGCACCCGCATCGCCGTGGCCTTTGTGCTGCTGCCGCTGTTCAGCCCCGACACCGTGCCGGCGATGGTGCGCAACGCGTTCTTCCTGTCGCTGGGCACGCTGTCGCTGGCGCTGCAGCCCAGCTTCTCGCTGGACACCGTGCACGCCGCACAGTGGCTGCTGCTGTTCGGCAAAGAGGCCTTCATCGGCCTGGGCCTGGGCTTCGGGCTGGCGGCTTTCTTGTGGGCCTTCGAAGCGGCCGGCGCCATCGTGGACACGAAAGTGGCCGTGGCCAACGGGCAGGTGAACGACCCGCTGTCGGGCCAGCAGCTCAGCCCCACGGGCGCGCTGCTGGGCCGGTTGGCCAGCTTCCTGTTCATGGCCGGCGGGGGCTTCATGCTGTTCGTGGGCCTGCTACTGGAGAGCTTCCGCCTGTGGCCGCTGGGCCAGCTGCAGCTGCGCCCGCAGCTGGGCGCGGTGACGCTGTTCGAGGCCCACCTGGCCGACCTGATGGCCCTGGCCCTGCTCCTGGCCGCCCCAGCCCTGGTGGTGATGTTCGCGGTGGACCTGGCCCTGGGCCTGGTGAACCGCTACGCGCCGCAGCTGAACCTGATGGGTGTGTCCACCTCGCTGAAAGGCCTGGCGGCCACCGCCATCTGGCTGCTGGTGCTGGGCAACCTGGTGCAGGCCTTCAGCGACGAACTGGGCCGGCGGCTGGCGGCGGTGCTGCCGACGGTGGCACGCTTGTGGGGGGGTTGAGCACGGGGACGGTGGGCATCGGGCTTGTTCCTGCACAGCGAATGTAGTAACTTCTCTACATTCAGCCCGCTGACGGGCGGAGGTTCCCTGTGACGATCACCACCTTGTCCAGCCGCGAGTTCAACCAGGATGCCAGCGGCGCCAAGCGGGCTGCCAGCCGGGGGCCCGTTTTCATCACGGACCGCGGCCGGCCCGCCCATGTGCTGTTGACCATCGAGGCCTACCAGCAACTGACGCACCAGCGCGCAGGGATCGCGGACCTGTTGGCCATGCCTGGCGTGGCCGACATCGACTTCGAAGCACCACGGGTGAACACAGGGGCCCGACCCGCGGAACTGGGTTGATGTTCATCCTGGACACCAACGTCGTCTCTGAACTGCGCAAGGTCAAAGCCGGCAAAGCCGATGCCGGCGTGGCCGCCTGGGCCGCGGGGGTGCCGGCCAGCGCCTTGTACGTCTCGGCCATCACCATCCTGGAACTGGAACTCGGCGTGCTGCTGGTACAGCGGCGGGACAGCGCACAAGGCGCCTTGCTGAGCACTTGGTTGAACGAGCACGTGGTGCCCGCCTTCCTGGGCCGGGTGTTGCCCGTGGACACCGCCGTGGCCAGGCGCTGTACAGCGCTGCACGTGCCCGACCCCAGGACCGAACGCGATGCCCTGATCGCCGCCACCGCCGACGTGCACCACATGACTGTGGTGACGCGCAACGTGCAAGACTTTGCCACCACCGGCGTGCCCTTGTTCAACCCCTGGGCGCCCGCAGCCACACCACGCCAGCGCGGCACACGCTAGAAGGCTGTGTCGGGCCACAGCGCGCGGCGCAGCCCCAAGCAGCGCCCGCTATCCTGCCACCATGACCCCCACCGCCTTCACCGCCTGGGCCGGCCTGCCATGGCTGGCCAGCCACCCGTTCGCCTACCCGGCGCTGGAGGTGCTGCACATCGTGGGCATCGCGCTGCTGCTGGGCAGCCTGGTGCTGCTGGACCTGCGTGTGTGGGGCTTCGCCCCGGCCTTGCCGGTGCACCCCCTGGCGCGGCTGGCGCTGTCGGTCACGGGCGTGGGGTTTGCGCTGGTGGCCACCAGCGGCTTGCTGATGTTCGCCGCCCACCCGGCCGAGATGCTGGCCAACCGCGCCTTCTTGCTGAAGCTGGGCCTGGTGCACCTGGCGGGCCTGAACGCGGCCTGGTTCCACGGCCGCGACAGCCTGGCGCGCTGCGACGGCCTGGCGCGGCTGCAAACCGTGCTGTCGGCGGGGACATGGCTGGCCGCCATCGCCTGCGGGCGCTGGATCGCCTACCTTTGAGGGTCAGCACCCCTGCGCCAAACTCGCCACCCCTGCCCATCCGGAGCGCCCACCATGCAACGACGCCACCTGCTCGCCACCCCGCTGATGCTGGGCCTGCCGGCCTGGGCCCACCACGGCTGGAGCAGCTTCGACCAGACCCGCCCGCTGTACCTGGAAGGCCGCGCCGCCCGCGTGGCTTGGCGCAACCCGCACGTGGAACTGCAATTGGAGCTGGGGCCTGAACCCTTGAAGCTGCCGGCCGACCTGGCCAGCCGGGCGCTGCCCGCGCAGAGTGCGCCGGTGGACGGCCCGGCGCTGCTGAAAGCCGCGCGGGTGCCCACGCGCACCGACCGGCGCTGGCAGATCGAACTCGCGCCGCTGTCGCGCATGCAGGCCTGGGGCGTGCCGGAGATCAAGGCCGGCGACGCGCTGGCCCTGCTGGGCTTCAGCTTCGAAGGCGAGAAGGGCGAGGCCATCCTGCGCGTGGAATACCTGTTCGCAGGCGGCAAGGTCTACGGCCTGCGGTCTTCGCCGGCCTGAAGCGCCGCGGGCGGGACAGCGGGCCCTGGCAGGGCCCTGTCGCCAGCCGCGCAGCCCGCCGTGTCGCCGGCCCTCTTGACGGCCGCGTGGCCAGCCGTTGAGCAGGCGAACCCACAGGCCGCTCAGCGCGCCTGCAACTGCCCCTCAAACACACAACCCGCACCGCGGTAAGCCCCGCACGCGGTTTCCGACACCCAGGCCTGGCGGCCCCGGCCGTCCACCCGCACGCGCACTTCACAGGCCGCCGCGTCGGGCTCGGGGCGGTAGGGTTTGAGCACCAAGGTGCTGGTCGGTGCCTGCCATTGGCCCAGGCTGTCCAGCCCGCCGCTGCACTGGGCCGAACCCACGGTCAGCGCCGCGGCGACCACGCCGCGTTCGGCGTCCAGCACGATCAAGCGCAGCTGCAGCTGGCCCACCAGCGCCGGGCCCTGCCATTCACCGGCCAGGCGGCTGGCCGACAGCGTGGCCGCGCCGCTGGCAGCGGGTGCGGGTGCGGGCGGCGACACGGCGCCCTGGGCCAGCACCCACCCGGGCAACCAGGCCAGCACCAGGGCCGCCAGCAGCACGCAGGCCCAGGCGCCGGCCGCGCTGGGTGGGCGGGGCCGGGCACGCCGGGTTGGACGACGGCGGGCGGGCAGGGTCCAGGTCATGGCGGTGCAGGGGTGCAGCAGGGCGTTCAACGGAAGTTGGCGGGCTGGATGCGCGTTTCGATGTACTTCCACAGGTAGTCGGTGTAAGCCTTGGCCGCGCTGCCGTCGGCGGCCTCGATCATCGCCTGCCGTTTGTCGGCGTCGGCCACGTGGTTCTTCAGCAGGCCTTCGGCGCGCGTGTCGCTCAGCGTGCCCTTCAGGATCTGCGCCGCACCGCCAGCGCCTTCGTGGTGCACCAGGTAGATGTACTGGGCCTTCTGGTCGGCCGTCAGGTTGGTGGGCACCAGGGGCGTGCCGTCGTCCTTCGGGCGGGCGCTGAGCTGCGTGAAATAGCCCTTGTCCAGCTCGGCCGCGGCCACGATGGACGTGGTGGCGTCGAAGCGCAGGTCCAGCAGCTTGGCGCGGTCCACCACCTCGTTCTTGTCGTTCACCAGGCCCTGGGCCTTGGCCTGTTCGTTGACATAACTGCCAGGTTTGGTGGCGACTTCGATCCAGGTGCTTTCCAGGAACTGCGTCAGCCCACCGGCCTTGCTGGTGGCGTTGTAGCTCTGCGGGTCCCAGGTGGCCGACAGCTCCCGGCGCAGCGCCTTCCACTCGGCGGCGTCGGCCTTGCCCAGCTTGGCCTTGGGGTCCAGCTCGGGGTGCAGTTCGCCGAAGAAGCGTTGGTTGGTGGCCTCGTCCAGGCGCTTGCCGCGCAGCGGGCCGGCTTCGGCCGAGATGACGGCGGCGATGGTGGCGCGAGGGTAGCCGGTGCGGTCGGCGGCCAGCGTGATGGCGTCGCGGTAGACCTCGTTGACACCCAGGCGCAGCGGGTCGGTGCGGTCGCGCTCGGCCTGCACCAGGGCCGTCAGCGCGTTCGGTGCGGGCACGGTGCCCGGGCCCCAGAAGGGCGTGGTGTTGGCACTGTCTTTGGCGCTGTCGGCCGTGCTGTCTTTGGCCGTGTCGGCCTGCGCCAGCTGCAGGCTGGCCGCTGCGCCGCCGGCCCCCGCTTCGTTGGTGTCGTCCCAGGCCAGGGCCGAAGCCGCCAAGGCGTTGCTGCCGCTGCTGCTGGAAATGCTGAGGTCGGTGTTCATGGGCCGTGCTCCTTGCAGGGCGCCAATGCCCCGTTGGTGGGCCACTGTGCGCAGCCCCGGCGCCGCGCGCCAGCCGCGGTGTGCCCCAGCTGGGGTGGGCCCTAGCTGGGGCACGTCAGAGCATGTTTTCGGCGCCGGCTTTTGTTGTCATTCGGGCCACGGCTGAAGGCCAGCCCGAACACTGTGACCAACCCCCACCGGAGGACCGCATGACGACCATCGCCCCCAACCAGCTCAACCAGATCGCGCTGAACAGCACCCTGTGGTCCAACACCGCAGTCAACCCCACCAACGCCAGCACCACCATGGTGGGCGGCCAGGTGCAGTTCGAGAACGACAACTACCGCATCACCGCCGACGACAACAACACCGTCACCGTGTTCAACAAGCACACCGGCGAGAGCTACCAGGCCTGGGGCGACCCGCACATGAACATCGACGGCCAGCACATGTTCGACTTCTGGGGCACCACCACGCTGCAGCTGGAAGACGGCACCAAGGTCACCATCGAGACCACGCCCTGGGTACACAACCCGGAGATGACGCTGTCGTCCAAGGTCACCATCACCAGCGGCGACTACGGGGTGCAGATCAGCGGTGTGGACAGCAACCGCACCGGCGACCTGAAGTTCGACGAAGCCGCCCACCACGGCCACCTGCTGGACGCCGTGGTGTCCGACGGCAACGTGCTGCACGAGAACCCGGCCGGCAAGGGCTTTGTGGCCATGGACAGCCAGGGCCGCCTGCGTGCCGTGGACCAGCAGTACATCAACGAGACCGACCTGAAGAAGGGCGGCGCGCTGCAGGCGCAGTGGGCCGACGCTTTCGGCAAGTTCGCCGCGCTGCTGGCGGTGAGCTTCGTGGGCGGCTTCATCGCCGGGCTGAAAGGCGAGGGCGACGGGCACAGCGGCCCCATCATCGCCCCCGGCCGCCCGCGCGCGCTGGACGCCGACAACTTCGTGATGACCATGACCCGCGCCCAGCCCGAGATGAGCTGGCTGGTTGCCGCCGCGGGCGCCTTGGGCGGTCAGGGCAGCCAACAGCACTGAGCGGCCCCACCCGGGCAGGGGCAAGGCGCGGCAGGGCTTGAAGCTCGCCCCGCCAGCCCCATGTGCGGGGCATGAGCACCACCGCCGACACCCTGCACATCACCTGCCCGCACTGCGCGGCCACCAACCGCGTGCCCGCGGAGCGTGTCAGCGACGCGCCCAACTGCGGCCGCTGCCACCAGCCGCTGCTGAACGGCCAGGTGCTGGAGCTGACCGACGCCAACTTCGAGGCCGTGGCCCTGGCGGCCGACGTGCCGCTGCTGGTGGACTTCTGGGCCCCCTGGTGCGGCCCCTGCCGCGCGATGGCGCCGGCCTTCGCACAAGCCGCGCAGGCGCTGAACGGCCGTGCGCTGCTGGTGAAGGTGAACAGCGACGAGAACCCGCAGCTCTCGGCCCGCTTCGGCATCCGCAGCATCCCCACGCTGGTGAAGTTGCAGCAGGGCCGCGAGACCGCGCGCCAGAGTGGCGCCATCCCGGCGCAGGCCATCGTGGCGCTCGCCACCCGCTGACCGCAGCCCGGCCCCTGCAAAGGGCCGGTGCGCCCTCAGCCGCCGGTGTGCGCCGTGGCGCCGGCCTGCGCGGCCAGGCGCCGCTGCGCGAAGTCCACGTACCAGGCGATGCAGTCGGCGTTGGCCATGGCGTCGGGGTTCATCACCTGGGCCGGCGCGGCGCCCAGCAGCAGCTTCTTCACCGGCAGCTCCATCTTCTTGCCCGACAGCGTGCGCGGCACCGCGGCCACCTGGTAGATGCCGTTGGGCACGTGGCGGGCCGACAGGCCGGCCTTGATGGCCGCGCGCAGGCGCGCCTCCAGCACGGCGTCCAGCACCAGGCCTTCGCGCAGCACCACGAACAGCGGCATGTCGCTTTCGCGGCCCAGGTACTCCAGGTCCACCACCAGGCTGTCCAGCACCTCGGGCAGGGCCTCCACCGCGCGGTACAGCTCGGCCGTGCCCATGCGGATGCCGTGGCGGTTGATGGTGGCGTCGCTGCGGCCGTAGATGATGGCGCCGGCCGCGCCGTGTTCGGGGTGCGGCACCAGGCGGATCCAGTCGCCGTGCCGCCAGACCTGGGGGAACATGTCGAAGTAGCTGTCGCGGTAGCGCCGCCCGCCTTCGTCGCCCCAGAAGTACAGCGGCATGCTGGGCATGGGCTGGGTGCACACCAGCTCGCCCACTTCGTCCATCAACGGCCGGCCGTCTTCGCTCCAGGCCTCGATGGCCGCGCCCAGGCAGCGGCACTGCATCTCGCCCAGCACCACGGGCAGTTCGCGGTTGCCGGCCACAAAGGCACCGGCGAAGTCGGTGCCGCCTGAGATGGGGTTCAGCCAGATGGGTTGGCCGTCCACGCGCGGCAGGTGGTCCCAGATCCACTGGTAGCAGGCGTCGGACAACGGGCTGCCGGTGGAGCCCACGGCACGCAGCGCCGACAAGTCGGCCTGCTGCATGGGCTGCACACCCGCCTTCAGGCAGCTGGCGTAGAAAGCCGCACCAGCGCCGAAGAAGGTGGCGCGCACCTGGCCGGCGAAACGCCACAGCACGCCCCAGTCGGGCGCGGCGGCCGAGCCACCCGGGTTGCCGTCGAACACACACACGGTGGTGCCGCCCAGCAGCGCCGCCAGTTGGGCGTTCCACATGATCCAGCCGGTGCTGCTGTACCAGTGGAAACGGTCGCCGGTGGCCACGCTGGGGCCGATGTCGTTGTGCAGGCCGCCCTTGAGCATCTCCAGCACGATGCCCCCGTGCCCGTGCACGATGGGCTTGGGCAGGCCGGTGGTGCCGCTGGAATAAACGATCCACAGCGGGTGGTCAAAAGGCAGCATCACCGGCTGCAGCGTGGCCTGGCCGGTGCACAGCGTGTGGAAGTCGTGTTGCAGGCGCTCGTTTGAAGCGTAAGCATCAGGCGGGGTAGAAGGGTGCGCACCACCGGCGAAAACATCGGCCGCACGGTCCACCAGCACCACCTGCTGCAGGCTGGGCAGGCCGGCCAGCAACTGCTGCAGCACGGCGCTGCGGTCGTGGCGCACGCCGCCGTAGACCTGGGCGTCCACGGCGATCAACACCTTGGGTTCAATTTGGCGGAAGCGGTCCAACACGGCCACCGGGCCCATGTCGGGGCTGCACACGCTCCAGATGGCGCCCAGGCTGGCGCAGGCCAGAAACGCCACGATGGTGTGCGGCGTGTTGGGCAGGTAGGCCACCACGCGGTCGCCAGGCTGCACGCCCAGGCCGCGCAGCGCCTGGGCCAGGTTGGCCACCTGTTGTTGCAGCACCGGCCAGGGCACTTCCAGCGGCGCCAAGCCCTGGGCCAGGCCACGTTCGTTCTGGAACACCAGGGCCGGGTGGCCGGCGGTGTGGGCCGCGGCCGTGTGGCGAAACACCTGGTGCGTGTAGTTCAGCGTGGCGCCGGGGAACCAGCGTGCGCCGGGCATCACCGCGGCTTCCAGCACGGTGCTGTAGGGCGTGGGCGAGTGCAGGCCGAAGTAGTCCCACAGGCTTTGCCAGAAGGCGTGCAGCTCGGTGGTGCTCCAGCGCCAGAGCTCGTCGTACTGCGCAAACTGCAGGCCACGTTCGCGCGCCAGCCACTGGCGGTACAACGCCATGCGGGGCAGGCGGGTGGGGGCGGGGGCAGCAGCGTTCATGCCCGCAGCTTAGGCGTGCGCCCTGCCCAGCGGCCTTGGGGCCTGCCCGCAGGCCCGGCTGCAAAACTTCAGTTGAAACCGGCGTAACGCCAGAGGTCGCGGCGGAAGGGGTGGCGGCGGAAGCCGTTGAAGCCCGGCGCCAGCAGGTCGGTGCGGTAAGGGTGGTGGTGCGCGATGTAGGGCTGGTGCGCGATCATCAGGCGCTGGCATTCGCGCATCAGCGCCAGGCGTTCCGGGCCGTCGGGCAGCACACGCTGCTGTTCGTACAGGCGGTCGTAGGCCGGCAGGCGGAAGCGCGCGTCGTTGCTTTGCGCGGCGTTGGGGCCGTAGGCCAGGCCCAGGTAGAAGTCGCCGTCGGGCTCGGGCGCGGTCCAGATGAAGCCCCACATCATCAGCTTGCCGGCCAGCGACTGTTTGATCAGCTCGCCAAAAGGCGCGAACAGGACCTCGATGCGCAAACCCACGGCGCGCAGGCGTTTGGTCCACAGTTCGGCCTGGGCGCGTGAGCGCTGGTTGGGGCTGAAACCCCGCAGCAGCACCAGCGGCCGGCCATCGGGGCGGGTGCGCCAGCCGTCGGCACCCCGCCGGTAGCCGTGCAGGTCCAGCAGGGCGTTGGCCGCGGCGGTGTCGGCGCGGCCCATGCCGTGGCGCAGGCTGGTGTCAAAGCCGTAGCAGGCCGGCGGCACCAGGGTCAGCGCGGGTTGGCCTTCGCCCTTATAGACCAGGCGCAACTCTTCGTCCGTGTCCAGCGCCAGCGCGATGGCGCGGCGCAGCGCCACCTGGGCCGGCGCGTGGCCGCCGACCAGCGGGTCTTCGGTGTTGAAGAAGCTCATCGCGGTGCTGGCGTCCAGCGCGCGCTGCGCCACCACGCCGCGGCGCGCCAGGTGCGGCGCCGTGCGGCCGCCGGGCACGGCCAGCGGTGCGAACTCCGGCGGCAGTTCGACCTGGTCGAGCTCGCCCCCCAGGAAGGCCAGCCAGCGCGGCTGCGACTCGTTGATGATCTGGATCTCGATGCGGTCCAGCCGCGGCACGCGCACGCCTTGCAACTGGCGCAGCAGGGCCTGGCCCTCGGCGTCGTCGGGCGCGGGCTGGGCCGTGAAGCGGTCTTCGCGGTAGCCGGGGTTGCGCTCCAGCACGATGCGCGAACTGCGCCGCCACTGCGCCAGGCGGTAAGGCCCGGTGCCCACCGGGTGGGCCATGAGGTCGGCGCCATAACGTTCCACCACCTCGCGCGCCACGGTGCCGGCCAGGGTGACGTTGGCCAGCAGGTGCGGCAGGCGCGGGGCCGGGTCGGCCAGGCGCAGTTCCAGGCTGTATCGGCTCAGCGCGCGCAGGCCGGGCACTTCGGTGTCGTAGGGGAAGCGGGCGCCCTTGCCGGCCTTCAGCACGCGCTGGCGCAGTTCGTTCAGGCCCAGCAGCTTCAGGTTTTCCCAGCTGTACAGGTGTTCGGTCACCAGGGCCGGGTCGAAGAAGCGCTTGATGCTGTAGACCACGTCGGCGGCCACCAGCTCGCGGCGCTGGCCGTTGAAGGCAGGGTCGTCGGCGAAGAAGATGCCCGGCCGCAGCGTCAGCACAAAGTGCCGGAAGTCGGCCGACACCTCGGGCAGGGCCGCGGCCGTCAGCGGCACCAGGCGCGGCGGGCGGGCCAGCGGGTCGTAGGCCAGCGGCGCTTCGATGATGTGGGCCAGCGTGGTGGTCGACGAGGTGTCGGACACCTGCGGCGGGTCGAAGCCGGTCTCGGCGAAGCTGTAGGCCGTGCGCAGCACGCGCGGCGTGGGCGCCGACGGCGAAGGCGGCGGGGCCACGGCCTCGGCGGCCCGCACCACCGTGGCGGGGGCCCCCAGCAGCGACGCCAGCCCAGCGGTGACCAGCGGACGGCGCTGCACCATGGTCGGGGCGCGGCGCCTTACTTGCCGGCGCTGCCGGCGTCGGCGGTGGCGTCCACCATGTGCCACCACTCCTGCCAGAACTGCGGACGGCGGTAGCCCTGGATGCGGGCGTGCACGAGGTCGTTGTTGAAGCGGTGCACCTGGGTCTTGTAGGGCATGTAGGCCACGCTGATGGCCTTGGCCTTCTTGAACAGCTCTTCGCGCTCGGGGCCGTCGGGGATGACCTGCATGCGTTCGTAGATGGCGTCGAATTCCTTGTGCTTGAAGAACGCCAGGTTCTGGCTGCCCGACTGCGGGCCGTACAGGCGCGCCAGCGAACCCTGGCCGTCCTGGCCAGCGGCCGAGGAGCCCAGCTGCCAGATCTGCAGCTTGCCGGCGCGGGCGGCCTTCAGGTTCTCGGGCCACTTGGCGGTCTTGAAGCTGACCTGCAGGCCGATGCGCTCCATGTCCTTCTTCCACAGCTCGTTGAACTGGCGGTCCAGCTGGCTGGGTTGGGTGGCGATGTCCAGCACCAGGGGCTTGCCATCGGGCTGGTCGCGCCAGCCGTCGCCGTTCTTGTCCACGTAGCCGTACAGGTCCAGCAGGGCCTTGGCGCGGGCGGGGTCGAAGTCGCCGTTCTCGCTCTTGTACTGCGGGTCGTAGCCGGTGGTGTGCGGCACGATGATGCTTTGCGCCGGGATGGCCTGGCCGCGGCGGATCAGGCGGATCTCGCGTTCGATGTCCAGCGCCAGGCCAATGGCGCGGCGCAGCGCCACCTTCTCGGGCGTGTAGCCGCCGACCAGCGGGTCGTCCATGTTGAAGTAGGCAAAGGCCGAGTCGCTGTTCAGCGTGCGGTAGCCCTGCACCCCGCGCTTGGCCAGGTTGGGCGCCAGCTTGCCGTTGGGCATGGCCTGCACCACGAACTCGCCGGGCACGTTCACGAAGTCCAGCTGTCCGTTCAGGAAGGCCAGCCAACGCGGCTGGCTCTCTTCGATGATGCTGATCTCGACGCGGTCCACCATGGGCAGCTTGCGGCCCTTGAACTTGGCCAGCAGGGCCTGGCCCTCGGCGTCGTCGGCGGCAGGTTCGGCGTCGTAGCGCATGTCGCGGAACTGCGGGTTGCGCTCCAGCACGATCAGGCTGCTGCGGCGCCACTGCGTCAGCTTGAACGGGCCGGTGCCCACGGGGTGTGCGGGGATGGCGTCGCCGTACTTCTCGACCACCTCACGCGCCTGGGCGCCGAACAAGTCGCTGGCGGCCAGGCTCTCCATGAAGCGCGGGCGCGGCTCTTCCAGGTTGAACTGGATGGTGTAACGGTCCAGCGCCTTCAGGCCTTCGATGGGCGTGTCGTAGTCGAAGGGTTTTTTCTCCTTCAACGCTTTCTCGCGCAGCGCGTTCAAGCCGATGTACTTGGTGTCCAGCACGCCCGAGACGATGGGGCTCTTGTTGGCCGGGTCCACCGGGCGCTTGTAGGCGTAGACGAAGTCGGCGGCCGTCACTTCGCGGCCCTTGCCGTCCTTGAAGGCGGGGTCGTCGGCGAAATGCACGCCGCGCTTGAGCTTCACCGTCCAGGTGCGGAAGTCGGCGCTGTGCTCGGGCATGCCGTCGGCCAGCAGCGGCTTGTACTTGGCCGGGCGGGCCAGGTGGTCGTAGGTGTACAGGCCTTCGAAGATGTGGGCCGTGACGATGCGCGAGTACAGGTCGACGATGCGCGCCGGGTCGAAGCCGGTCTCGCCGGCGTTGAAGGCGTAACGCAGCACCTTCTGGCCAGGGGCCGCGGGCTTCACGGGCTCGGGCGCCGAGGCGGCCGCCGGGCCAGCGGCCTGGGCCACACCCCACACACCGGCCCACAAGGCCACGGCCAGACCCAGGGTCAACCAGGCGGCACGGGGGCCACGGCGCGGAACAACGGCCACAGCGGTCAGGGGCACAGACGGAGAGAGTGGGGGGGTCACAGGGGTCACGGTGGACTCACGCAAGGTTCAAAGACAAACAGCGGGCAGGCCGGTGGGCCCCGTTCAGTGCTTCAGGTGCGGGGCCTGGCGCACGGGATCCACGTCCACGTACTTCCAGAACTCGCGCACAAAGATGTTGCGGTGGTAGCCCAACACCCAGGGTTGGTTCAGGTCGGTGAAGATGCGGTGCACATGCACCTTGTAGGGCATGTAGGCGATCATCAATTTCTTCGCTTCGTCCATCTTGGCCTGGCGCTCAGGCCCGTCCGGCAGCACACGCTGTTGCTCGTAAAGCAAGTTGAAGGCCGGCAGGTCGAAACGCGCGTGGTTGGCCTGGCCTTTGTTGGGGCCGTAGCCCAGGGCCAGGAAGGTGTCGGCGTCGGGCTGGCCGGCGCTCCAGCCCACGCCCCACATCATCAGCTTGCCGGCGCGGCTGCTCTTCAGGTTCTCCGGCCACTTGGCAGTCTTGAACTCGATGCGGATGCGCAGCGCGTCCATGTTCTTCTTCCACAGCTCGATGAGCTGGCGGCTGGTCTGGTCGGGCTGGGTGGCGTACTCCAGCACCAGCGGCTTGCCATCGGGCTGGTCGCGCCAGCCGTCGCCGTTCTTGTCCACGTAGCCGTGCAGGTCCAGCAGGGCATGGGCCTTGGGCGGGTTGTACTCGCTCATCTCCGACTTGAAGGCCGGGTCGTAGCCATAGGTCTGGGGGCCGATGGGGCTCTGGCCGGGAATGGCCTGGCCCTTGCGCACCAGGCGGATCTCCTGGTCCAAGTCCACGCCCAAGGCGATGGCGCGGCGCAACGCCACCTTGTGCGGCTCGTCGCCGCCCACCACCGGGTGCTCCATGGCGAAGTAGCTCAGGGCCACATCGGCGCGCGGGTAGCGCACCATGCCCACGCCCCGGCGCGCCAGGTTGGGCGCCAGACGGTTGTGAGGCGCGGCCAGGGTGGAGAACTCCGCCGGCACGCTCTCCAGCACATCGTGCTCGGCGTTCAGGAAGGACAGCCAGCGCGGCTGCGCCTCTTCCACCACCGAGATCTGCACCCGGTCCACCAGGGGCAGGCGCCGGCCCTTGAAGCGCGCGGCCACGTCCTGCAGCCTCGCGTCGCCCTCGGGCGCGGTCTCGTCGTACAGCACCTCGCGGTAGTTCGGGTTGCGCGCCAGCACGATGCGCGAGCTGCGCTTCCACTCGGCGTTGACCAGCCGGAACGGCCCGGTGCCCACCGGGTGCTCGCCGATCTTGTCGCCGTAGAACTCCACCACCTCGCGCGCCACGGCGCCGACGAAAGAGCCGTCGGTGAAGTTGTAGAGAAAGCGCGGGTTGGGCTCGGCCAGCTGGATGCGGAAGGTGTAGCGGTCCAGCGCCTTCAGGCCCTCCACTTCGCGGTCGTAGTCGAACGGCTTCTTGGCCGCGATCAGTTCCTTGCGCAGCTCCGACAGGCCCAGGATCTTGGCGTTCTCCAGGATGTAGAGGTTGGCGCTCTTCCAGCGCGGGTCGTAGTGGCGCTTGAGGGCGTAAACATAGTCGGCCGCGGTGAGCTCGCGCTTCACGCCCTTGAAAGCGGGGTCGTCGGAAAAATGGATGCCGGGCTTGAGGCGGAAGGTGAAGCTGCGAAAGTCGGCCGACACCTCGGGCATGGCCGCCGCGGTGTTGGGCCGCATGCGCGCGGGCGAGGCCAGGAACTCGAACTCCAGCGGCGCCTCCAGGAG